>DAIPIP010000279.1:0-2553 GCA_036770725.1 Opitutaceae bacterium | reverse complement strand
TCGCCCCCGCCAGTCCTTCATTGCCCGCGCGATGCCAGAGCCGATCAAACCCGTCGCGCAACTCGTAGGCCTCACCCGCCTCCGGAGCGGCGGGAAACACCTCGCCGAGGCGCGACTTGATCGCGTCGAGCGCGAGTTCGAGGCCAATGACCGTGCCATCGGAAAGCCGACGCCAGCCAAGCAGACGCACGCCAGTCTCATCTGACCACGGGGTCCAGCCTGAGCCGAAATCCTGCGGCGGCGGCGTATCCAGATCGCGACTACTGGCACCAAAGGAGCGCCCCGGTGCGACCGAGTCGGCGGCGGCAAACGAGTCAGACGCGCCTTCCTCAAGTGAGAACAAAGAATCGGAAAATGATGAGGATGCGGACGCCGATGCGGGCGCGGATGGAGCCGGGGGAGCGGACGCGACCGACGGAGCCGGAGCCGAGGAGACGCGTTGCCGCGCCAGAACCTGAAGCTCCTGCCTGGCTTTCTGGTATTGCACGACGTTGCTGGAAATCTCGTCGCGCGCCTGATCCGTCGCCGGTGCATCCTCGGCTGGCACGAGGCGACGCTTGGCGGGAGCCGCCATCGCCGCCGTCGGGTCGGGTGACGCGACAAGATCGGCCTCGGATTTCCCATTCGTCTCGCCGAGCCATGTTTTCACCGCGACGGCCGGACCGCCCCAGACGACCTGGCCTTCGACGGTGGCGCGAAACACGTCGCGCACGAGGGCGTTGCCGGATTGCCAGTCGGTGAGAAACGCGCGCGGCTCAGCCTCGGGCGCTTCCGTGAGCGTGGCCATGAGAGCGGATTGCACATCGCCGACGAGCAGTTCGATGTTCTCCGCAATTAGACGCGCGCGAGCCTCCACCGCCGCGCGCCGGGTCTCGCCCGCCGCCGCCTCGCGCTCCGCCAACCGCGCCTGCTCGCGCGCCAGCAAACCGAGCGCGAGCCCGCCGACCGTGAGCGCGGGCAGCAGCAGCAAGACGGCGTAAAGCCAGAGGCGACGGGTTGTGGCGGTCATGGGGTGGAGGGCTTCCGTCCGTAAGGGCTTCGCTTGCTAAGCCCGCGCACGCAGGACGCGGCCAGGAGAAAATATGAGCGTTTCATGGGCGGTGTGATCTGCAACGCGGGCGCGGGCGTCGCAAGCGACGCCCCTACGAGGGCAAACTCACTTCCATTCATAGCGCACGCGGTAGGTAATGACCTTCTCCTCGTCGGGCGCGATCTTGACCCGAAACTCGATAGTCTGCGCGTCGGTCTTTTCATGCGGATCGGACTGCTGAATCACGCGCCAGTTGGGGCCGCTACGCAGGCGCTCCACCACCCGCACCTCGACCGCCTCGGCTTTACGGTTGCGGATTTTCACCTCGAACGCCTCTTCGCGGAAATCGTTGCGCGAACTCATCGACGCGTCCGCCTGCTTGCGCTCGACCGCGAGGTCAAACACGTCGCCGGTGCGCAGGCGCACGGTCTCGTTGCGCGCGGTGTGGTCGAGGTTCTCTTCGCCCACAAACTCCAGCCGTCCGTCCTCCGCATCCTCCCGATAGAATCGCGCCCGGCCTTTGGGGAGCGGCAGGCCGAGGCCGCCGTTTTCCGTGCTGTTCTTGAACTCGCGCACCGTCGCCACCTTCGCGCCGTATTTATGCACGTCGTAGATGTAGAGCTGCGGCGCATTCACTCCGCTCGCGCGGATAAACTCGACCTGCTTGGTCTCCTGGTCGCGCAACGTAACCTGGCGCGGGAGCGAGTAGAGATGGAACTCGTCGAAGGCCTTCTGCGTCACAGCTTCAGCCGCCATCGGCATCGCACTAGGCATGGGCACGGCGCGTTTGCTGTGAAATTGCCCCGCCGGCTGCACACGGTTCACGTCGCCGGCCATAAGTTTAACCGAAGCCTCGTCGAAGCGTTTCCCGGTATGGTTGCTCACCGTCACCCAGCCGACCAGATCCACCTCGTCGCCCTTTTCCGGGGCCACGAGATTATAGGCGGCCTGCCAGCTCATGCCGCCGGTGATGTAGCCGAGCTCGGCCTCGATCTTCGCCTCACGATCCGAGTGGAGTTGCCACGCGAGCGTGGGCTGAAGAATGGCGTCGTCGCCTAGCGTGGGGAAGAGCGGCTGGCCGGGCAGCGAGAAGCGCAGCTTGCCGTCCACCTCGATGATGGGCGTGGCCCCGTGCCCCGCCGCACCGTGACCGCTGCGCACCACACGACCGCGCACCAGATGCTCGCGGGCGTCGCGATCACGCACGATGAAATCGAGTTCCTTGCCTTCGTTCATCGCGAGCAACAGCCCCTCGGAGGCGGCGTCGGCGCGGTAGCTTTGTTCGAGGATGCGCAACGACACGCGGCCGGTGCGATCGCGCAACAACACCGAGTCCGGCTCCACCCGCGTGGTCGCGCCGCTGAAGGCGACCACGTTGACGCCGGGCTTCAGATCGAGCGGCACGAGTTCGCGCACCACCGCGAAATCCTGGTTGTAGATGGTGAGCGCGGGACCGGCTAAAAGGGCCGGGACCAGGGCGGCAAAGACGGCCGCAAGGCGGGTGGTTTTCATGGAGTATGAGG
>DAIPIP010000091.1:0-11395 GCA_036770725.1 Opitutaceae bacterium | reverse complement strand
TCCGCCCGTCTTCCTCGACCCTCTCCTGGGTCAGGATCTATCTGGACCTCCCGCGCGCCCCGCCCGAGCCGACAAGGCCGCCAACCACCCCAGCAAACCCTGCAAATTCCCCTGCCGCACCGCCACCCCGCCTTCACCCGCGACCTCAAACTCCCTCGCCAACCTCAACAATTCCGCCGGCACATCGCCCGGTTTCCAGCCCAGCCAACGCAGCTTCAACCCCACCGCATCATCGCCCTCGCCAAACCGCGCCGCCAGCAAAGGCAACGCCGCGTCGCAAACCCAGGTATCGAAACGCGACCCGCCCAAAACCCCGCCGCACACCGCCTCCGCCAAATTTTTGCGCTCCGCCAACCAGCCCCGTGCCGCCAGCGGCACCTTGCGCACCGCCTCGCCCCACCCCGACAACCGCTCCGGCCAATCCGGGCGCGCCGCCACCCACTCCGCATATTGCGCCAACCGCAGCCGCGGCCGGTTCGCCGGCCTCACCCCGCCAACCCGCCACTCCTCAGCTTGCGATTCAAACACCTCCCCGACTGCCACGCCCGCGCGCCAAGCCGCCAACGACCACCCCTCCGCAACCGCCAACATCGGCGCACGGTTAAACCGATATCCGAGCACCTCGAGCGCCGCTTGATGACACGCCTCGCTCCAGCCCAGCCGCTCGATGCGCGCCCGCGCCAAGGCCACCTTCGCGCCCCAACGCCACTCCATGTGCCGCGCGGCCTCCACCCGCAACTTCGCCGGCGTGATCCCGACTAGAATCTCCCTCAACTGGCTGAAGGGCCGCCCCGCGATGCCTTCCACCGCCGCCTCCTCCGCGTAAGATTCGAGGTCGCGCTCCAGCAAAGGCAGCAGCTCCAAGATCGGAATCCGCCGCCCGCCCGCGCCCGCCGTCCACTCCCGCATCGAGGGAAACAACACCACGTGCAACACCACCCCCGCGTAGGCCGGGTCCGCCGCGTGCCCGTGCTGATCCCAATCCACCGCGCGCAAATGCACCTCCACCGCACCGCGCAACACTTCCCGCTCCGTCCCCTCCCCGATCTCGATCTCCGCATCCGCGAAATCCGGCCCGCCCAACCGGTTCCACCGCCCGCGCTTCTTCAACGCCAACCTCCGCCCATCGCGCGTGCGCAAAGCCCGCGCGTCAAAATCCCCGCGCCACCAGATGCGCTGCAACAACAACTCGGGAAACGTGAACGCCCCGTGCAACCCCGCGATCTCCGCCACGACATCCGCCCGCGCGTCCGCGTCCGCAACCACCGCAAAATCCCGCCCGCTCATCGCGCCTTCCCTCCCCCGCGCCAGTCGCGCTCCGCCGCCGCGTTGCCGCGCGACACCGCCCGCGCCTGCCGCGTATCCACCGATTCGATACGTCGCGCCAGCTCCTCCGGCGAACACCACGCCGCGCCCGCCGCCTCCACCGTCGCGCGCTCCGCCTGGTCCGCCGTCGCCACCAGACACGCGCCCGGCTCCGCCGCCCGTCCCACCAGCTGCTCGATCACATCGTCCGCCGTCGCCCCCGCCGGCGTGTGCACGCAGGCGAAATCCGCCGCGCCGTCCACCGCCTCGATGTTCAAATCGTCCCCCCGCCCGTCAAAAACCACCGTCACCCGCCACCCCGAAAAATCCCGCAAAACCGCCACGCGCCGCACGAGCAACGCCTTCGCCGCCTCGCGATCACGCCGCGCCAGCGCCCGCGTGTCCGCCCATGCCTGCACCACGTTGGAACCATCTACGAGAAGATGCGTGGTGGTCGGTGACGGCATGAAAATCACGAAAGGGTTGGCGGCTCGAGATAAACGTGCGCCGATTCCGCCGCGCCGCTCCCGCGTGCGCAAGGCCGGATGCGCTTGCGATGCGGCCCACCTCCGCACTACTTCGCCGCCATGCAACCGTCCTCCCTCGGTAAACTCATCGGCACCGTAATCGTTATTCTCGTTCTCGTCATCGCCGCCTCACAGGCGACCTATGTCGTCGAGCCAGGCAATCGCGGCGTCATGGTGACGCTCGGCAAAGTTTCTCCCACCGCTCTCCCCGAGGGCTTCGGCACCAAGGCTCCTTTCATCTCGCACATCCTGCCCGTGCTCGTCCGCCAGCAGACCCGCGACCTCCCCGCCGAGTGCTACTCCTCCGACCTCCAGCAGGTTAACATGAAACTCCGCGTGCTCTTCCGCATCCCCGAGTCCTCCGTCGTTCGCATCTACCAAGACTTTGCCGGCGACCCCTTCGACAGCCTCGTCGCCCCCCGCGTGCAGGAAGCGCTTAAAGAAGTCACCGCCCTGCAAAGCGCCGAACAAATCGTGCGCCAACGCGAAACGATCAAGAACCGCGCCCTCGAATCCGCCCGCGCCAAGATCGATTCCCTCCTCATCATCGAGGACATCGTGCTCGAAGACATCACGCTCTCGCGCGAACTCGAGTCCGCCATCGAGTCGAAGATGGTGCAGGAGCAGGAAGCCGCCAAAGCCCGCTTTACCCAACAAAAAGCCCAGATCGAAGCCGACACCGCCATCATCCGCGCCAAGGGCGAAGCCGAGGCCATTCGCATCCGCGGCGAAGCCCTGCAAGACACCCCCGGCCTCATCCAGCTCCAGATCGTCGAGAAGTGGGACGGTCGCTCCCCCCTCGTCATCGGTGGAGGTGGCGACGAAGGCTCCGGCACCAACTTCATTCTCCCGCTAAACGCGCTCCCGACCGCCGCGCCAGCCGCGCCCGCGCGTCGCTGAAGTTTACCCGGCCGACGGACGCCTGTTCATGCCCCGACCGATCCGCAACGTCACGCCCGGCGAGCCGCGCTCGCCAAAATTTCGCCGCGCGCTCGGCTACGTCGTCATCGGCCTGCTCGTCATCGTGCTCTGCGTGCTTTTCCCCCGCATGCTCGCCTTCGTCGAGCTGGCCTCGCGCCAACTCCGCTACTTCTGGTGGCTCGTGCTCCTCGCACTCGTAGGCGGTTATTTTTTCTTTTTCTTCGGCCGGAAAAAATAGCCCCTGCATCAAGTTTATTTCGTCGCCGCCCAAAGCCGTTTATTCGCGAACGCTTTCCCAGACCCGCTCTTCAAATACCGTTCAAAATCCAGCGCCTGCGCCATGGTCGAAAACGCGCAATAAGTCGAAAGTCGCCAAGGCTTAAACGGCGCGGTGCTGCGGTTTGTGCCCGCGTTATGATCCAGCACCCGCTGCCTTAAATTTTCCGTGTATCCCACATACCGTTTTCCCGCCACCGCTTCGCTTTCAATCAGATACACGTAATACATAATCCCGACAAAGCACCTCAGGCTCCTCATGCCAAGGTCACGTTTCCCTCAACAAACGCCCCATCTAGCCAAGGCCACGCCCTACTCCGCCCTTCGGGCTTCGAAGGGCCGCCGGCCCACGCTTCGCGTCTCCCCAACAAACGCCCATCCGCCAAGGCCACGCCATCCGTAGCCCGCAGGGCGAAGGATGGCGGAAGGGGAGGGATTCGAACCCCCGGAACCTTTCGGTTCGCCAGATTTCAAGGCTGGAGCAATCGACCACTCTGCCACCCTTCCGGAACATCGCTTACGCTAGCTAACGTCCGCGTATCTGCGCGACGTCGCGCCGTCGGTCAACTCTGTTGCAGACCCAGTTCCTCGACCCGCTTGCGCAAGGTCGCGCGCGTCATGCCCAAACGCTCCGAAGTGCGGGCCAAATTACCCTCAAAAGCCTTTAGTGTCCGCACGATCATCTCACGCTCCAGACGCTCCAGCAGCGGCTCCGCTTCCTTGCTCAGCTCCGCATGCAAAAAATCCAACGCCTCCGGCACTGACGCAGGACCGCTCACCGCGGCCCCCAGGACCAGCGGTGGCTCCGCGCTCGCGGCTACCGGTGTCGGCGCCTGTGCAGACACGACAGCGACGGGAGGCGCGGAACCCTGCCCCGCCACGCCACCCGCGCTCGCCAAAACCTCGGCCGGCAAATCCTTCACCAAAATCGCGTCGCCCTGCGCGATCACCGCACTGCGATAAACAAGATTCTCCAGCTCGCGCACATTGCCCGGCCAATCATAACGCGACAACACCGCCATCGCCTCGGGCGACACCTTCGAGACGCGCGCCTTCTTCTGCTTCACCAGATTCTGCAGGCAGAAATCCACGATCTGCGGAATATCCTCCCGCCGATCCCGCAGCGGCGGCATCTTGATGCGCACCACGTTGAGCCGGTAATAAAGATCCTCACGGAAGGTCTTCGCCTTCACCATCGCCTCCAGATCCTTGTTCGTCGCCGCGATGATGCGCACATCCACCCGAATCGTATCCGTGCCGCCCACGCGCTGTATCTCCCCCTGCTGTAGCACCCGCAAAATCTTCGTCTGCGTCGCCAGCGCCATGTCGCCGATCTCGTCCAGAAAGATGGTGCCTCGATCACACAACTCGAACTTGCCGATGCGCTGCGTCGTCGCGCCCGTGAACGATCCCTTCTCGTGACCGAACAGCTCGCTCTCGATCAAATTGTCCGGAATCGCCGCGCAATTCACCGCGATAAAATTCCCCTTCGCCCGATGCGAGTGCTTCCAAATCGAGCGCGCCACCAGCTCCTTGCCCGTGCCGCTCTCGCCCGTGATCATCACCGTCACGTCGCTCGCCGTCACCTGACCGATGACCTTGAACACGTCCTGCATCACCGGCGACGCGCCCACGATGCCCTCGCGATAATCGTCCGCGTTGATCGTCGGCTTGTAGGCTCCCGCCGAACGCATGTCCGCGTGCGCCTGCAACGCGTTCTCCGCCAGCGTCAGCACCTTCGCCGGATCGAAGGGCTTCATGATGTAGTCGAAAGCCCCATACTTCATCGCCTCGATCGCCGTCTGCGCCGTGCCGAAGGCCGTCATCAAAATCACCAACTGCTTCGGATTCGCCGCCCGGATGTGCTGCAAAGCCTCCAGCCCGCTCATCCCGCCCATGCGCACATCGAGAAAAATCAGATCCGGCGCCGGCCCCTTCTTCACCGCCGCCACGCCCGCCTCTCCGCTGCCGGCCTCCAACACTTGATATTTCTTCGAGGATAAAACCCGCCCCAGCGAGTAGCGAACTTCGGCGTCGTCATCGATTACAAGGATCGTGGGTGCGGTTGCGTCGGACATGGTCGCGGAAGCTGCACACGCTCCGCCCTCCGGTCAATGTCCCGCGAAACTCCTTCGTAATCTGCGGGTGCCGCCGCCCCCTCCTCACGCTTCACCCGCCCCGCCTGGCCAGCTCCGCCGCCCGTCGGTATTGCTCGCGAAAATGCGCGCCGAGTTCGCGCGAAAGTTTCAGCTCCGCCACCGCATCCCGCGCCCGTAGCGCGTCCTTGATCGGGCCGAGCGCCCTTGCCTGGTCCACCGCCGACATGTCGCCCAATACCGCAAGCGCCTCCGTCATGTCGCGCCCCGCCGCCTGCGCCGCCACGATTTCGCGCCACGCCGCCACCAGCTCCGGATGCGCGTCCAGACACATGACGCGCATGATGAACCGCAACTCGCTGAAAAGCGCGCCCGTCCATTCCGGCCGATACACCAACGGGTCCTCGATCGCGTAGGGCAGCTCCTGCGGATCGCTGCGCTTTTCCGCCAAGCCCGGCTCGTCATACGAGTCGATTCTCACCGGCAACCTCCGCAACGCATACCGCTCCGGCCCGCCCTCCGTGCCCGGCCTCTGGTTCCACAGCCGTTGCCCTTCCAACGACATCACGTAATCCACGAAAGCCAACGCCGTCGCCCGATTCGGCGCGCCGCGCAACAAGCCCACCGGATCCACCGAAAAAAACGTGCCGCCCTCCGGTGATGCGTAGCCCACGCGACCGCTCCCCGCCCGCCGCTCCACCGCCTCCACTTGCTGCCGCCCGTAAAAGTCGATGCACATGCCCGCCGCGCAGTTCCCCGCCGCCACGTCGATCGGCACCTTCTGCGCGCTGTCCGTAAAATAGCGCGCGTTCGCCGCGATCCTTTGCAACAACCGCAAGCCCTCCGCCCAACCCTCCGCCACCGCCGCCTTCTCCGCCGCCGCGCGCGACTCCTCGCCGTCGAAACGCGCCGCCGCCATGCGCTCGTTCACCACTTCTTTGATCCTTTGCTGGATCACGATCTCGAAGGCCTTGTTCATCGACCCGCTCTTGGTCGGGTCCGCCAGCGCCACCTGCCCAAGATAACGCGGGTCCGCCAACGACGCCCACGTCGCCGGCTCCGGCAAGCCCAGCCGCGCCAGCGCGTCACGGTTGAACACGATGCCGAACGAACTCAACACCGCGCCCACCCAACGTCCCTCCGGATCACGAAAGTCGTCGCCCGCATACTTAACCGGCAGCACCGCGTCCGTCATCCAGTCCGGCGTCGGCTCCCCCGGTCCGCGCAACGGCACCAAGCGCCCCGCCCGCGCCTGCATGATGAAGTCGTAGGCCCCGCCTCCGAAAAACAGATCAATTCCGCTGTTCACTTCGTCCGAAGCCAGAAACGCCGCCCGCGCCTCCTTCGCCTCCTCCGGCGCGTCGGCCGGCAGGCGCGCATTGGCGAAAGACGCCTCCACCACCCCGCTCCACGAGCGGTCCAGCGTGCGCGTCCAGTGGTTGCGAAACGACGCCGTGTATTCACCGGCCAAATACCGCGCGATCTCGCTCGTCCCGCCGATCAGGCGCCAGTCGATCCGCGCCTCCCGCCCGGTCTGCTCGCGATGCCAGCGCCGAAACCCGATCTCGAACTCCTGGCGTATCGCCTCGTTGTGCGGCGAAATGATGACGACCGTGTCCACGTTGGCGCCGCCCGCCGGAGCCCCGCCCGCCTCACCCCTCGGCCGCAGCGCGAAGGGCAACGCCAACACCACCGCCAGCAAAACCAGAAGAACAATATTGCGCGTCATGATGCCGTTTTCCCCCGCTTGAATCAGCGTTCCAAAATCACCACGTCATCCGCGTCCACCCGGGCGAAAAGCCCGCTCTCCGCCGCGCCGACCACATGCCGCGGATTCAGCTCGAAAATCTTCAAGGTCGGCCCCGCCGCGCCGTCCGCGCCCGATCCCGCCGCGCCGTCCGCCACGAACCCATACTGCGCCACCTCGCCGAGATAGATCGATTCGCCGATGCGCCCGGCCACGTTGTTCACCTCGCCGCGTTTCTCGCCCAGCGTCCAACACTCGGGCCGGATCGACAACGTCACCGCCGCCCCCGCGCCCGCCGTCGCCGCCGTATCGCCAAACACGCCGCGAAACACCCCCAGTCCCGTATCCACCTCGGCCTCCCGGCCGCTGCGCGACACGATTTTTCCCTCGATGAAATCCGTCTCCCCGATGAAGTGCGCCACCGTGCGGCACACCGGCCGCCGATACACCTCGCGCGGCGTGCCCACCTGCAAAATATGCCCGTGATCCAGCACCGCCATGCGATCGGCGATCGACAGCGCCTCCTTCTGATCATGCGTCACATAGACCGTCGTGAGCTTGAACTCCTTGCACACCCGCCGGATCTCCGCGCGCATTTCCAAACGCAACTTCGCGTCCAGGTTGCTCAGCGGCTCGTCGAGCAACAAACACCGCGGCCGGATCACCAAGGCCCTCGCCAGCGCCACCCGTTGTTGTTGCCCGCCCGAAAGCTGGTTCGGCTTCCGCTCCGCGTAGTCCCCCATGCGCACCGATTCCAGCGCCTCGCGCACCCGCCGCGCGATCTCGGCCTTCGGCACCTTGCGCTCCACCAGGCCGAACCCGACGTTTTCCGCCACGCTCATATGCGGCCACAGGGCGTAACTTTGAAACATCATCCCCGTGTTGCGCTTGTGCGGCTCCAACCGGGTCACGTCCTCTTCCCCGAACCGAATCTCGCCCTCCTCGGGAATATAAAAGCCCGCCAGACTGCGCAGCAGGGTCGTCTTTCCGCATCCGCTCGGCCCCAACAAAAAAAACAACTCCCCCGCCTCGATGCGCAGATCGAGTCCTTTCAAGGCGGTGGCCGAGCCGAAACGTTTGGTGAGTTGGGTAACGGTGATGGATATCATGCGGCGAAAGCGGGGCGTGAAACCCGAACAGCAAGTCCCGCTCCACCCGCGAGTCAAAAGGCTTTCCCTCTCCCCGCTCCGGCGTCACGCGGCCGTCACCATCCCCGACCTTGCCCGCCGAGACCGCTTGGTCATCCTGAGTCACTTTTCCTATGCCGCCCTCCGTTCCACGCACTCCACCCGCCACGCCCTCCGCCCTCGAATCCGTGCTCGTCTCCGAGTCCGACATCAAAAAACGCCTGCGCAAACTCGGCGCCGAAATCACCGCCCTCTACGGCGACGAGGAGATCACCGTCGTCTCCGTCATCAACGGCGCCATCCTCTTCACCGCCGACCTCCTCCGCCACATCGACAACCCCGTGCGCCTCGATTGCATCCGCGTTTCGAGCTACCGCAACGAGACCAAGTCCACCGGCAAACCCCAGATCCTCGGCAACCTCTCCCTCGATCTCGCCAACCGCCACGTCCTCCTCATCGACGACATCCTCGATACCGGCAAAACCCTTTCGATGATCGTGGGCATGATAAAAAAACTCCAACCCGCCAGCGTGCGCACCTGCGTGCTGCTCGACAAACGCGGCCGCCGCGAAGTCGAGTTCGAGGCCGACTTTGTGGGCTTCCAGATTCCCGACAAATTTGTCGTCGGCTACGGCCTCGATTTCGCCGAGCGCTACCGCAACCTCCCCTGCATCGGCGTCCTAAAGCCCCACCTCCAAAACCCACCCGAGTGGGCCTGAGCCAAGGTAGGGCGGGACCGCCGGGCCCGTCGCTCCGACGTAGGGGCTTCGCTCGCGAAGCCCCCACACGCGTTCGACGTCGCGGCTCGACGCGACGCCCCCCCTCACCCCGCCCAAGTCACCCAAGCCCACCCCGCCAGGTGCAACGTCACGCAGGTCGCGACCGCCGCCGCCACGTCATCCGCCACCACGCCCCACCCGCCCGGCAAATTCTGTAATTTCGAAATCCCGAGCGGCTTCAAAATATCAAAAAAACGAAACAGCCCGAAACCCCCGAGGAACACCGCCCAGCGCCACTCCAGCACCCACGCCGTCGGCAGAAACTGCCAGCCCACGAAGCACAGCGGGATCACCACAAACTCGTCCAGCACCACTCCGCCCGGATCGCGTTGCCCGAGCCGGAACTCCGCCTCCCCGCAGATCGCCACCGCCAAATAAAGCATCGGCAGGCTCCACAAGACCACCGCCCATCCGGGCAACGCGGCGAAAAACACCGTGAAGTAAATCAACCCCGCCACCGAGCCCGCCGTCCCCGGCCCGCGCCGCACCCGGCCCACCGGCCCCAACATCGCCAGGTTCACCACCCAGGGCGTGGGCAAAAATCGCGGCCACATCGGTTGTCCTTTCAACATAAGAAAAAATTCGGGTCCGCCGCCGGCCTCAGTCCGTAAACGCCGCCCAGTTACGCTGCAAATACCGCCAGCCCGACCACACCGCCAGCACCGTGCCGAGCACGAAACTCGCCAGCCCCGCCCACTCCACCACCACCGCCAATCCATCCAGCGGCCAATCCACCCACGACATCACTTCATCGCGCAACATCGGCACCGCCAACAAACACCCCAGCGCGATCATCTGCGAAACCGTCTTCGTCTTCCCGCCCCCGTCCGCCGCCACGATCACCCCCTTCGCCGCCACCACCATGCGCATGCCCGAAACCAAAAACTCGCGGCACAAGGTCACCAGCACGAAGGGCAGCAACATCTCCTCCACCGGCACGAACGCGACCATCAACCCGAGCACCAGAATTTTGTCGGTCAGCGCATCCATGAACTTGCCAAAATTCGACACGATACCCCGTCGCCGAGCGATCGCCCCGTCCAGCCAGTCGCTGATCGCCGCCGCGATAAAAAGCCAGAACGCCAGCGTCGCCGCCCCCGCCCAATCCACATACATCAACCCCACGATGAAAAACATCAGCGGAATGCGCGAAAGCGTCAAAATATTGGGCAAGTTCCACATGGGCGAATCGTAAGCGACTATGCCTCCAAGGGCAGCGTTCCCACGCCCGCGATGCAAGGGACTTATCCCAAAACCGCCACCGCCGTTCCTTAACTCCTGCTCGCCTACACCCCTCATTCCCTCACTCCCTTACTCCCTTTCTCCCTCCCATGGCCAAACCCGAAGAACCCAAGATCATTTTCTCCATGATGCGCGTCTCGAAGAAAATCGAGCGCAAGGAGATCCTCCGCGATATCTCCCTCTCCTTCTACTACGGCGCGAAGATAGGCGTGCTCGGCCTCAACGGCTCCGGCAAATCCTCCCTCCTCCGCATCCTCGCCGGTCGCGACACCGAGATCGACGGCCGCCTCCACTTCGAGCCCGGCTACGCCGTCGGCCTCCTCGAACAAGAACCCCAACTCCCCGCCGGCTCCACCGTGCGCGCCTGCGTCGAGGAGGGCGTCAAGCACCTCACCGACCTCACCGCCGCCTACGACGCCTCCTGGGATGAACTCGCCGAGGCCGATACCGACGAGGCCCGCGACGCCGTCTCCGAAAAACAGGCCAAGCTCCAGGCCGAGATCGAGCGCCTCGGCGCCTGGGACGTCACCCCGCAGGTCGAGATGGCCATGGACGCCCTGCGCTGCCCGCCCGGCGACGCCATCGTGGACAACCTTTCCGGCGGCGAACGCCGCCGCGTCGCCCTCGCTCGCCTCCTCCTCCAAAAGCCCGCCATCCTCCTCCTGGACGAGCCCACCAACCATCTCGACGCCGAATCCGTCCACTGGCTCGAACAACACCTCGCCCGCTACGAGGGCACCGTCATCGCCGTCACCCACGACCGCTACTTCCTCGACAACGTCGCCCAGTGGATCCTCGAACTCGACCACGGCCACGGCATCCCCTGGAAGGGCAACTACTCCGGCTGGCTCGAACAAAAACAGGCCCGCCTCGCCACCGAACAACGCACCGAGGACCGCCGCCGCAAGGCCATGGCCCGCGAGCTCGAATGGATTCGCCAGGGCGCCAAGGCCCGCCACGCCAAATCCCAGGCCCGCATCAGCGCCTACGAGAAGATGGTCAACTCGACCGACACCGCCGCCCAGGAGCGCGAATTCGAACTCGTCCTCCCCAAAGGCCCGCGCCTCGGCCAACTCGTCGTCGATCTTCAGGGCGTTTCCAAAGCCTACGGCGACAAACTCCTCTTCGAAAACCTCACCTTCGCCCTCCCGCCCGGCGGCATCGTCGGCGTCATCGGCCCCAACGGCGCGGGCAAGACCACCCTCTTCCGCCTCATCACCGGTAGTGAAAAACCGGATACCGGCGTGCTCCGCATCGGCGACACCGTGCTCATCTCCCACGTGGACCAGTCCCGCGACTCCCTGCCCGACGGCCAGACCATCTACGAGGCCATCAGCGACGGCGAGGAGATCATCCGCATGCCCGGCCGCGAGGT
>DAIPIP010000002.1:0-46148 GCA_036770725.1 Opitutaceae bacterium | reverse complement strand
AAATGAGGATCAACCAAGCGCCGAAGGAAACGAGTGCGAGAGCGATGGTGCCATTGGCCTCGGAGGTGTGGGGACGGAGGAGCGCGGCGCTGAGAACAAATTTGCCCGTCTCGGGGTCGGTATAGCCCCATCCGGCGGTGCCGATGAAGGGCAGAAGGCCGGACCAGTTGTGAACGAGAATGAAGATAAAAAGACAGAGCAGCACGGGGAAGGCGCCAGGCATGGCCTTCTTGCCCACGATGGGCTCAAGCATGTCTTTGAGCACGGTGATCAGGCTCTCAAAAACGGCTTGGCCACGGCCGGGGACGATCTTGGGCGTGCCGACCATCAGGCGAATTCCGATGATCAACAGGGTGGTGATCAGGAAACTCGTCAGAATGGAGTTCGAGATCGGAAGATTGATAAATGGCGACAAGTCGCTCGGCGCAGGGTCGGCCGCGTGCGCCGTCGTCGCAAACACCGCGAGAAGCGGAAGCGAGGCGAAGGTTTTGAGGGCGGGAGAGAAAACGCGGAGGGCCATGGAAAGAGGGGAAAAGAGCAGGAACTAGGTAGCCACGGGAGGATGCGTCAATCTTGGAAACGGAGGGAGTTCCATCGGGTGATGGGTCATTAGGACAAAAATGCCAGCATACCGGCCGTGCTAATGTCGGATTGCTGCTGTTCGAAAACGTCACGCGGCGACCCTCAAGGCGGTAAATGACCGGGGCGCGCCAGCGAGAGAACGCTCTTCAAAGACCGACACATGCTCGAAGGGCCACGGTGCCTCCTCGGCAGCGGCTAGTCGCCAGAGCGCGTGCGAGGCGACTACCTCGCGGGCATAAGTAAAATAATCCGGGTGGTCGGTGCGAAAATGCAACGCGGCCTCCGGCGCGGTCAGCGGGGCGAGGCTATCGAGCAAGGTAGATTGCAGCACTCGATGTTTCCAATGTCGGCGCTTCGGCCAAGGATCTGAGAACAAGACAAACACGCGCCCCAGGCGCGGAGCGGAGGGCAGCGCGGAGAGCGCGGACAAAAACAGCGACGCCTCGGCCTGCACGAAAACGAGATTGTCCAGCTTGCCGCGCACAGCCTTGCGCTCGGCGCGGGCGATGCGGTCGCCGATGAGGTCGATGCCCACGCAAAACTCTCCGGGGTGCGCCGCCGCATAGGCGTTGAGGTAGTGACCGTGACCGCAACCAAGCTCAAGGGTGAGTGGCGCGCCGACCGGAAGCCGCGGGAAAAAACCTTCACGCAAGGCGGCGAGTCGTTGGGTTAACAGGGAGTCGTAGAGTTCCAGCGGCACGAAAAAACCGTGAGCATCCGGCGAGCGGAGGCCCGCGCTCAACGATGAAGTGCGGACGCCGAGCCCGCCCCGCCGACCAACGGAGACATGGAGGCGTGCACCGGCAGGGTAAAATAGAAGGTCGTCCCCTCCCCCACCCTGCTCTCCACCCACACGCGGCCGCCGTGCAGTTGCACAATGTGTTTCACGATGCTGAGGCCGAGCCCGGTGCCGCCCTTTTCGCGCGAACGCCCTTTGTCCACGCGATAGAATCGCTCGAAGATGTGCGGCACGTCCTCGGCCGGGATTCCCGGGCCGTTGTCGCGCACCGCGATTCGCACCGTATCCACAGATTCGATACTCGCGACAAGTTCGATACGGGAGCCGCGCGGCGTGTATTTCAGCGCGTTGGAAACAAGGTTGTCCAGCACCTGACCAAGCTTGAGCGGATCGGCGAGGATCGTGGGCAAGGCGGGCTCGACCGAGAGCCCGAGCCGATGTCCCTCGGCGGCGGGTCGGGTGCGAAAATCCTCCAACGCCCCCGCGAGCATCGGGGCGAGTTCCACGCGTTCACGCGCGAGGCCGGGCTGGGCGGATTCGAGACGCGAGAGCGCGAGCAGATCCTCGAGCAAGGAATTCAGGCGTTCGGTGTGGCGTTGGATGGTGCGGAGAAACTTTTCCCGGTCGGCCAGCGGCATCTCGTCGTGCGAATCAACCAGCGTCTCGACGTAGCCCTTGATGACGGAGAGTGGCGTGCGCAGCTCATGGGACACGTTGGCAACGAATTCCTTTCGCACGTTTTCCAGCCGTTTCTGGCGCGTGATATCGTGCAGCACGAAAAGCAGGCCGGGATTTTTGCTCCCGTTCAGCGGACCCACGGCGGAGCCCGTGACCTCGAGCCATGTGGAACCCTGGGTGTTGACGAACTCAATCTCGTGGCGGGGTTGGGCGCGACCCTCGCGCACCGCCTGCACATGCCGGAGGAAAGCGTCGCTGTGCAGGGCGAGTTCCAGGCGCTCGCCGATGATGCGGCCGGCCTTGGGGAAAATCGCGTGAAAGGCCTGGTTCGCGAGCAGCACGTAATTGTGCGCGTCGATCAGCAAAACCGCCTCCTGGAGCGAACCGAGCGTCGCCTCAAGCTGGGCGAGCTGACCGCTATGCTGCTGATCGAGCCGGTTCACTTCGGCGACCATTTCCCCCGCGCTGGCACAGAGTTCGTCCCAGTCCTTGCCCAAGGCCCCCGGAAGATCATCGCGCAACAAAGTGCGCCGATTCACAATCGCCTCGCGCAACGAGGCCACGGCGCGTCGATGCACCAGGAAACGATAACCGGCGATGCCCACGGTGATCGATAAAACAACCAGGAGAAAAATGAGCATGGATGTTGGGGTTAGGTTCAGGTCCTGAACGGAAATGGCGAGAATCGCTTCACCTTCGCCCGTCTCGCCCGGGCGGCGAGCCGCTCACTCGCCCCGATGGGCTACGTCGAGAAGGCAAAACCCTCGGACGCCGATCAGGTCTCGCCGGAATCGACCGAACGCCGCTCAGCAAAGCGATAGCCCACGCCCCGGATCGTTTCGATCCACTCGGCCTCGGTGCCGAGTTTTTCGCGCAGACGCCTCACATGCGTGTCCACCGTGCGGGTCTCGATTTCCGTCTCATAGTTCCAAACGTTGATAAGAAGATGTTCGCGGGTCTGCACACGTCCTCGACGTTCCAGCAACAGCCTGAGCAACTTGAACTCGGTCGCGGTAAGCTCGACCGGCGCTCCTCCCACCATCACCGTATGCCTTTCACCATCCAGAACGATACCGCCGGCGGTCAAAAGACGCGGAGTCTCCGCCGCTCCGTCATGCACGCGCCGCAAGATGGTTTGAATTCTTAGAATCAACTCCTTTGTGCTAAACGGCTTACAAAGATAATCATCGGCTCCCGTTTCCAATCCTTGAATTCGGTCGCTTTCCTCGGCCTTGGCGGTGAGGAAGATGACAGGCACCCGTTTTAACTTCGGGTCCGCACGCAGCATGCGACAAATCTGAATGCCACTCAAATCGGGCATCATGACGTCAAGAACCACAAGATCTGGCAGGAATGTGCGCGCCAAACCGATGCTTCGGTTCGGATCGTTTAGGGTTTCAACCGTAAAACCCTTGGCTTTGAGGGTGTAGGCTAGCAGCTCCGTCACATCGGTCTCGTCATCAACAACGAGAATCTTTTGAAGAAGAGCGGGGGAGGTTTTATCCGACATGATAGGCGGGCGAAATTTCAGAACAGAAGCGGGACTGATGGAAATTATCCATCCACTATAAGTCATCATATCAACGCGGCCCACCAAAGCGAGCTAGGCTAAACCCCCGTCGTTTCACAAATGTTACAGCGGTAAAAACGTAAACTCTCTCCCTATGGGCACCGATTGTTTGTGCTTTTTATTCATCAACCCATGCTCGCTCGGGGCTTGTTGCGCGTCCCCAGCAAAACCATCAGCACACTGATATCCGCCGGGCTTACCCCACTAATCCGGCTGGCTTGGCCCAAGGTGACTGGCTGCGCTGCGACTAATTTGGTTCGGCTTTCCGCACGTAATCCGCGCACTGCGGCAAAATCGAAATTCAGCGGGATCTTGATTTTCTCAATATCCGCCATCCGGGCGATCTGCCGTTCCTCCCGCGCCAGATAGCCCGCGTAAGCCACGCGATACAAAATCTCGTCCCTCTCCCCGCCCGGTAGCGCCTTCAACTCGGCGGGCAACGCGCTCGCGCAAGCCGCGAAACCCGTAATCGGCGCAGAACCAGACGAAGTCGCCTCTGCTCCCACGGGGGCGGCATGACCGGCCAGAACCCGCCGAATATGATCCGCCCAAGTCCCCTGCCCCACCCCACTGGCCGGATCCGGACGGGTTTGCTCCAAGCGCCCGACCCACTCCATTATCCGCTCCGCTTTGCGCTCCATCCGCTCCAAACGCGAAGAATTCACCAAGCCGGTGGCACGAGCATGATGCCTGAGCCGCATCTCCGCGCTGCCGTGATTAAACAACAGCCGATGCTCGGCCCGACTGGTAAACATGCGATATGGTTCGCTCGTGCCCTTGGTGACGAGATCGTCGATCAAAACGCCGATGTAGGCCTCGTGCCGGCCAATGATCAGCGGCGCCTCTCCCCTACCCTTCCTTGCCGCGTTCACCCCGGCAACCAAGCCCTGACAGGCCGCCTCCTCGTATCCCGATGTTCCGTTGATTTGCCCGGCAAAAAACAAGTTCTCCACTTTGCGAGATTCGAGCGACGGCAACAACTGGGTGGGCGGGGCAAAATCATATTCCACCGCGTAGGCAGGCCGCAGTAACTCCGCCCGCTCCAAACCCGGAATGCTGCGCACCATCTCCACTTGCACCGCGAAGGGCAGAGATGTGGACAATCCGTTGATATAATACTCGTTCGTCGCCCTACCCTCCGGCTCCAGAAACAACAAGTGCCGTGGCTTGTCGGCAAACCGCACGAATTTATCCTCGATCGAGGGACAATAACGAGGCCCCACCCCTGCGATTTCGCCGGAATACATCGCCGACAGGTGGAGATTATCTCGCACGATCTGGGCGGTCCGCTCCGTGGTGTGGGTCATCCAACACGGCACCTGTGCCTGCCCGGCCATCCAGCCCAATCTGTCCTCACGCATCGCCACCCCCGCGACGGACGGATGTTCCACGTGGAACAAGGGGTCCGGATCACGCGTGTCGTGAAAAGCAAACAGCGTTGGTGACCGGTCGCCATGTTGCGCCTCCATTTTCGAAAAATCTATGGATCGTCCCGACAGACGCGGCGGAGTGCCGGTCTTTAGCCTTTGCAACTCGATCCCAGCCTCCAAAAAACTCGCGGATAGCGTCTTCGCGCTAAAATCACCGAGTCGGCCCCCCTCATTCTTGTTGGTGCCTATATGCATAAGCCCGCGCAAAAACGTCCCGGTGGTCACCACGACCGTCCGGCCGTGGAAATCCAAATCCAAGTTGGTGCGCACCCCGACCACCCGGCTAACCCCACTCGCCGCCTCTTCGTAAATAAGACCCGTCACCGTCGCCTGAAAAAGCCGCAACCCCGTTTGCAGCTCCAGAGTGTGTTTTAAACGAAATTGGTAGGCCTTCTTGTCGCATTGCGCCCGGGGCGACTGCACCGCCGGCCCCTTGGACTCGTTGAGCAAGCGAAACTGGATTCCTGTGAGATCCGTGTTGATCGCCATCTCGCCACCTAAAGCATCAATCTCCCGCACGATTTGGCCCTTTGCCTGCCCGCCTATCGCCGGATTGCAGCTCATCTGGGCAACCGTATCCAAATTGCCGGTCAACAAAAGCGTGGACGCCCCGGTGCGTGCCGCGGCCAGTGCGGCTTCACAGCCGGCATGGCCGGCACCGCAAACAATCACATCATAGATAAATGAAAGGGAGTCGGACATGGACGCGCAGGAGCTTCATGGCCGCAAGTTGCCGCCCAAAGCGCAAAGCCAAAGCACCCGGGGTCCCGCGATCACTTGCCGATGCAGAAATTGGCAAACAAAGCATCCAACATGCGCTCGTTGTCCACCCGCCCCGCAATCTCCCCCAAGGCGTCCAAACCGGCGCGAACGTCACCGGAAATCAACTCAATCGGCATCGGTGCATCGGCGGATAAACCTGATAGCGCCGCCCTCAAGCTCGCCTCGGCGCGTCGCAAGGCGTCCGCATGCCGAGCATTGACCGCAATTTGCTCCTCGGCAAACAGCTCCGGGCGCAGCCCATCCGCCAATTCCACGATGGCATCGCGCAAAGCCTCCATACCCGTGCCATGCAGTGCGGAAACCTCCAAACGCTTAGGCCTCTCGCCCTCCGCCTTCGCCTTCGCATCCCCCCCGGAAACGCCAGGAGCCGCAACCAAATCGATTTTATTGACGACCACCAAAGTCTTTTCCGGCGTCAGATGCCGGGCAAAAACCTCGGGCAAAGCCACCGCAGGCGAAAGGGTGGGGGAGTGAGCACCATTCCCAACCGCCTCGACATAGTCCACCACCCAAAGAATCAAGTCCGCCTCCGCGAGTCGCTCAGCCGTCTTGGCAATGCCCAGCCGTTCCACCTCGCCAGGCCGTGGATTGAGTCCGGCAGTGTCGATCAGGCGCAACAAATGCGGCCCCACCTGAAGCCGCTCCTCGATGAAATCGCGGGTCGTGCCCGGCTCGGCGCTCACCAAGGCCCGCTCATGCCCGACCAACGCGTTCAGCAAACTGCTCTTCCCGGCGTTGGGTGCGCCCAGCAGCACAGTCTTCAAGCCGTCGCGCAACAGATCCCCATATCGGTGGGTGGCGAGCAGGCGGCTTGTTCCACGTAGAACATCGCCCAACTCCGCCTGCACTTCGCGGCGATTCTCCGGCGGCAAATCCTCCTCCGGAAAATCAATATACACTTCGATGCGCGCCAAGACGCCCAGCAGGCGGGCAATCAATCCCTCCAAGTGCCGCCCCAGCTCCCCTTGCAGTTGATGCTGCGCCGCCGCCAGCGCCCGTTCACTGCGGGCATGGATGAGGTCGGCCACCGCCTCGGCTTGGGTAAGTTCCATTTTACCGTTCATGAACGCCCGACGACTAAATTCCCCGGGCTCCGCCGCGCGACACCCTCGCCTGAATAGATCCGCCACTATCAGCTGCACGATCAGCGGGTTGCCGTGACAACTCAGCTCCAAGGTGTCTTCACCCGTGGCCGTGCCCGGCCCGGAAGTGTAAATCCAAACCAAGTCATCCAACACCCGCCCGTCCTCTATGGCGCGATAACGACCGAAATTCGCCCGCCGCGAGACCAGCCTCTCCGGTTCACGACCAAAAATAGCCGCCGCCAGCTCCCGACATGCCGGACCGCTCGCCCGGATAAGCGCCAACGCCGAGGTGCCACCCGGCGTCGCGGCGGCCACGATGGTGTCGCCCGCCTCGGAACCGGAGGGCAGGGTGGGGGAGGGGACTAAAACAGGAGCCTTCATCTTTGATGCGCGTCGTTGGTTGGGAGCCGGGATTGCGGCGGTGTTTACCGCAAACTGGCCATTGCCCGCTCCAGCGGAATCGGGTGCCGACGACGGTCCAGGAAAATGTTCACTTCGCCATAGCCCGCCTCACGCAGCAAACCCATCGCCTCCGCGTAACGATCCGCCACCCGATCGGGCCGGTGAGCATCCGCGCCCAAAACCACCGGAATTCCCCTTTCCCTCATCATTCCAAGCTGCCGCGGCCCAGGGTTCATTTCGGGCAGCGCCTTCAACATACCGCTGGTGTTCAATTCCATCGCCACACCGGTGGCGGCGATACGATCCAGCGACTTGGCGATAAACGGCTGTATGCGGGCGAAATCCCACGCCTCCGGCTCCTCGTTCTTGATCAAATCAGGATGGGCCAAAGTATCAAACAAACCAGTCTCCGCCGCCTCGGCTAAATGTTCATAATATGTTTTCTGGTAATCAAATACGTTACCATTATAGAACATTTTCCGATAAAAACTCATCTGATAGTGCACGCTACCCAGCACATGATGCAGCGGTGCCCGACGATGCAGCCGCTCCAGCCAAGGCTCCACGCCCGGCACGTAATCGCTCTCCAGTCCCAGACGCACATCCAAGCGCCCCGCAAACGCCACCCGCGCCCGGTCCACCATCGCCACATAGGTGTCGAATTCCGCATCGCTCATCCGCACTTCCGGAGCCCACCCGTTTGGCAACGGCGCGTGACACGTAAAGATGATGCCCTTCAGCCCGCGTTTCAGCGCGTATGCACAATACTCTTCCGGATCGCCGTCCGCATGTTTGCACAGCGGCGTATGACAGTGTGATTCGTAAAGTATGGGGACGGCGTTCATCCCTCAGACAAACACTCCGCGCCCATCTCCGTCAACGTGGCCGCACAATCAGAAGCGCCCGGTCATCATGACGCGGCGCCAACGTGCAAAACTGCCTCAGATACCGGTTAAACCGGCGCAATATCTCCGCCAGCGGCTCCTTCTGATGCCGGCGCAACGCATCCACCAGGCGATCCCGGCCGAACTCCTCCCCGTAAACATTGCATGCTTCGTTGATGCCGTCGGTGTAAAGCGCGAGCAAATCGCCCGGTGCCAGCACCACCCGGCCCTCGTCCAATGTCGCGTCAAACAACTCGTCCGGCGCCATGCCCAGCGCCATGCCCCCTTCGCCCAACAAGACGGGCGCTCCCCCGTCCGCCTTCAATAACAAGCCCGCCTCGTGGCCGGCCCGGCAAAAACGCAGCGTCATCGTATCCAAATTTAGGATACCGTAGAAAAGCGTGATAAACATCCCCGGCGGCATGTCGGGCTGAAGCGCCCGGTTCACCCGCCGCAGCACCGCCCCGGGCGACAGCTCCCCAGGCGCGCATAGTCGCAGACTGGCGCGACACGCCGCCATCATCAACGCCGCGGGCGCGCCCTTGCCTGACACGTCGGCGATCACGAAACCATGGTGCCGATCATCCACCGACAACACGTCGTAGTAATCACCGCCAAGCTGCTGCGAAGGTTGCGAAAACACCTCCACCTCCAGCTGCTCAAGCGAAGGAAACTGGCTTGGCAAAAGATGCTGTTGCACATCTCGCGCGAGCGAAAGCTCCCGTTCCTGCGCCACTCGCGCCCCAGCCTCCGCGTTCTTCCGCTCGGTGATGTCCGTGATCAATCCCTCGTGGTGCGTGATCCTTCCCTGTTCGTCCAGGCGCACAATCGTGTGGTCGTCCACCCACCGCGTGGAACCATCCGCGCACTGAATGCGATATTCCTGGGTGTATTCATAGTGCCCTGCCGCCGCATGGGCCTCCACCTCGGCGCCCACGCGCTCCCGATCCTCCGGATGGGTGATGTCGCGAAAACTCAAACGCCTTCCCATCAAATCCTCCGGCGCATAACCGAACTGCTTCACGCTCGCGGAAACGAACTCCACCGGCCAACTCCCGCCCTCCGCCCGCCAGAGCACCACCACCGACGGCGAACGGTCCACGATGCGCGCCATCTCCTCCAGCCGCGCCAGCGCGGCGCCGAGTTCGTGCTGCGCCTGCCGCCGGATCGAAATATCGCGCCCCACCCCGAAAAACGCCCGCCGCCGATCCCGGTCGCTGTAAGCCGAACCCGCCGACGCATGCCAGATCCACCGCCCGTCGCGGTGACGCACCCGATACTCGATGCCCTCGCCATCACCGCCCGTCTTCAAAGTGCGCGCAAAAAACGAATCCCAAATTCCCAGGTCCTCCGGATGCAGATAATCGCGAAACGCCGTCCCTATAACCTCCTCCACCGGGTGCCCGAGCTTCGCCGTCCACGCCTGCGAAACGAATTTGAACCGCCCCTCCGGCGTCAGCGCGTAAAGGATCTCGCTCGCGGTCTGAATATACGTGCGCCACCGCGATTCCGTGCGCCGCAATTCCTCCTCCGCCAAGTGCCGCGCCGTGATGTCCTCCAACATCGCAAAATGGTGCGTGATCCGTCCGTCCTTCTCGCGCACCACCACCACCGTTAGGATGCCCCACACCGTTCGCCCGTCGGGTTGCAGATAACGCTTCTCCAACATGAACGAATCCCGCTTCCCGGCATAAACCTCCGCGTTCAACTCCTCCTGCCGACGCCAATCGTCCGGATGCGTCACCCGTTTCACGTTCGCCAAGTCGCTCGCCTGCTCGCGCGTCAGCCCGATCAGCTCGCAAAAACGCTGGTTAACGTGGTTTGCCCCCGGCTTACCGTCCTCCCCGAACTCCCTCCAGCTCAGGCCGATCGGCGAGTGATCAAACAAAAGCTGCAACTCTCGCGTCTTCAGCGCCAGCTCGCGTTCCGCCCGCACCAGCCGCGTCACATCCGTGCGAATCGACAAATACCCCAGCCGCCGCCCCGCCAGTCCGAGCAAAGGCAGAATCGTCGTCTGCACCCAGTAAAGATTCCCGCTTTTGTCCCGGTTGCAGATCGCACCGCGCCAGATCTCCCCCTCAAGGATGCGCTCCCAAAGCTGCACATAAAACGAATCCGGGTGCTCGCCGGACTTCAGGATGCGATGCGTTTTCCCCAACAACTCCTCCGCCTCGTAACCCGAGATATCACAAAACCGCTGGTTCACATAACGGATCACCCCCTCCGCATCGGTAAGCGCCACGATAGCATGCTCATCAAGCCCCTGCCTCAACCACGCCAACAGCATGGGCTCATAGGCATCGAGCGTGGCATGGAGCGACGGCGCGGGGATGGTCATAGATATCTGCAGAAAGGGTAGGGGACTATACGCACGCGTCCAGCCTGCGCACAACAACCACACCCCTCCTGCGCCTCACCCCTTCACCGCACCCGCCGTAATCCCCCGCACCAAATGTCCCTGCAGGAAAACGTAGATCGCCAAAATCGGCACCGTCACGATCACGATCCCCGCGAACAACAAACCCTGGTCGGCCCGATACTGCGCCGTGATCGCCAGATTCGCCAACCCCAACGGCAACGTCTTCCCATCCGCGCCCCCCATCAGCATGAACGCGAAAAAATACTCCTTCCACACCCCGATGAACTGGAAGATCGCCACCGTCACCAACCCCGGCCGCGCCAACGGCAACATCACCCGCCAAAACGCCTGCGCCTCCGAACACCCGTCGATCAACGCCGCCTCGTGCAGCGACCGCGGCAGACTCCGGAAAAATCCCGCCAAGATGAAAATCGCGAAGGGCAACCCGTTCGCCGTGTAAACCAACACCAGCCCGAACCGCGACTCCAACAACCCCATCGCCCGCAGCTCGAAAAACAACGGCACCATCGCCAGCTGCGCCGGCACCATCAACCCCGCCAAAAACAACCCATACGTCACCTTCCCCAGCGGATGATAAAACCGCGCCAGCGCATACGCCGCCATCGCGCCGAGCAGCAAAATCGCCCCGACCGACGCCGTCGTCACCAACGTCGAATTCCAAAAATACCCGCCCAACCCCGACTCCCCCCACGCCCGCACGTAAGCGTCGCCGTCCATCTCCGCCCACGCCGGAAACGCCAGCGGCGTGCGCAGGATGGACGCGTCGTCCTTAAAAGATGAATACAACACCCACACCATCGGAAACACCACCCAAACAAGGTAGCCCGCCAGCGCGCCGCCCACCAACCACCGCGAAATCGGGAATCCGCCGCGCCCGCTCATAGCTCCACCGCCTCCCGCCGCGTAGCCCGCAGCACCGCCAGACTCGCCACCAAAACCAACACGAAAAGCACCACCGCGATCGCCGCCGCCCGCCCCGCCTGGAACTCCGTGAACAATGCCCCGACCATGAACGTGCCCAGCGTATGAACCCCCGCCGCCGGATCTTGCGCCGTCAACAGCCACACCAGCTCGAAAGCGTTCAACCCGCCTATAACCCAAAACACCGCCGAGATCACCAACACCTCGCGGATCAGCGGCAGCGTGATGGTGAAAAACTGCCGCGCCGGCGAAGCCCCGTCCATCTCCGCCGCCTCGTAAAGCTCGTCCGGCACGCCCTGCATCGCGGCCAGATAAAGCACCAGATTAAACCCGCACGCCATCCACAGGTAGATCGGCACCAGCGACCAATACAGCCGCGACTGCGCCAGCCACGCGTGCCCCTCAAAACCTTCAAAACCCGCCGCCACCAACGCCGCGTTCACGAACCCGCTCGTCGGCTCATAAGCCGCCAGCCAGATCAAAGCCGCCGCGATTCCGCCCAACAAATTCGGAAACAACAGCACCACCCTAAACAACCCCGCCCCGCGCCCGCCGCGATGGATATACGCCGCCATCCCCAGCGCCACCGGCACCACCGCCAAGGGCGGCACCGTCATCAGGAAAATATTGTTCTTCAACGCCGACCAAAACACGTCGCTCTCCAGCAACAGCCACCGAAAGTTAAACAGCCCCGCCCACGTCATCTCCCCGAATCCGTCCCACCGCACCAACGCCCCCGCAAACGCCGCCGCGCCGGGCAACACCACAAACGCCGCGTAAACCGCCAGCGCCGGCCCCACGAAACCCGCGCCAAAACGCCCGCCCAGCCGCGCGCGGCCCTCCCCCGTTTCTTTTGTAGTGACTCCACCACTACGACGCCACCGCCGCGGCCACGCCATCCACGCCACCGCCGCCATCACGACCAGGCCGAGCGCCGCCGCCCGCCCGCCATGCCGCACCGTCACATGATCCGGGGTCGCCGCGCGCAGACGTTCCACCTCCGCCGCCGCCTCCAGCCGCGTGCCAAACTCCTCCGCCGTGATGCGCCCAGTCATCAGCTCATGGCGCAGATTTGTCAGCGCCTGCGAAAGCGTCGCCTGTCCCGCCGCGCCCGCCGCCGGCGCCGCGTCGAAGGCAGCCGGACTGCACGCCAGCAAAGCAGCCGTGTCCGCCATGCGCGGCGAATAATCCTCCGGCCCGGTCGCGCGCAACGCCACCGGCGCGTCCGCCATCGTGGCAAACCGCTTCGCCCGCTCCCGCGAGGTCAGAAACCGGAAAAAATCCACCGTCGCCCGCTCCCGTTCCGCGTCGCCCGACTTGAACAAAAAATAATACCCGCTCTGCGCCTGCACCGTATCCATTGACGTGATACCATCCGCGAACACCGGCATATTCATCGCCCCGAGTTCGAAGTCCGCCGGCAGGCGGTCGCGCATCTCGTTCGCGAACCACGAGGCCGAAAGCGTCATCGCGCTGCGCCCCTCCAAAAACGCCAGCTGCGCCGCCGTGTGCGTCATGCCCTCCCAACCGCGCACCAGATGCCGCGTCGCCACCCGCCGCAACACCTCCGCCGCGCGCACAAACCGCGGATCATCCCGCGTGCCCGGAGCGAGCGCGTGGTAGGCCGCGTAACCCTCGTCACCCACCAGGTTGTGATGCGCCGCGCGCAAAATCGCGTCGCCATAGCGCATCGTCACCCCGGGCAGCGAAAGCGGCGCCACGCCCGCCGCCTCCATCGCTTCACAGAGCGCGAAAAACTCGTCCCACGTGCCCGGGACCTCCCAGCCGTGCCGGCGAAAGAGCGCCTTGTCATAAAAAATCGTCCAGATCGCGTAGGCGAACGGCAGGCCATAAACTCCCTCCGTTCCATCCGTTTCCTCCGAACGCCATCGCTCCAACACCCCCGGCCGGAACGTATCCCGCCACCGCGCATCACCCTCCCAATTCGGCCCGTCCAGCGCCGCCGAAAGATCCAGCACGCGCCCCGCCTCGATGAGGCGCGGATAAAGCAACACCGCGTCCGTCGCATCCGGCCAATCCCCCGCCATCACGCGAATGCGCACGCGATCATTGATCCGCGCGTCGCCATAAAGATTCACCCGCACACCCGGTCGCAGTTTCTCAAACTCCCGCGCCGTCTCCTCAAAAAACTCCGCCCCGTAGCCCGCCACCAAAACAGGAATATCCAGGGTCATCGCCACGCCCCCGGGTTTCACGACAGTTTCGGCTTCTTGCGCCGCACCGGCCACCGCCCACCCGCAAATCCCCGCAGCCAAGCCCAACCATAAAACCAGGCGGAGATAAAAAATCCTCATAAAACTCAAACCGCCCAAAACACTCCGCGCGCCGCAGCCCTGCAACGTTCAATCCCGTAAGCCGTGTTCCCGCAGCCCGCGATTAAACCCAATCCCTCGCCCATGAAAAAAAGGAGAGAAGCCATTTTAAGGCTCCTTCTCCCTCCACGTTGACTGCTGACGCAGCCTTAGAAAATGGCGTCCCCACGGGGATTCGAACCCCGGTTACATCCGTGAAAGGGACGTGTCCTGACCGGGCTAGACGATAGGGACGTGTTAGACCGAGCGGTTAAAAGGCAAAGACCCCTCTCCCCTAGCAAGAGAAAAATTACGATAGGGTCGGATCGGTCCACCGCCTCCCTTTACCGATTGTTTTCGTCTTGTTCGGCCTGCGTTCCTCGGGTGCGTATTCACGCTTAAACATAAAATTTACTGTTGGTGAACGCCAACCCATCTTTCAACATAGTGTAACAATCCAGCAAAACTCCGATAGGAAGCGCGCTTCCACGTTCACGCTCTTTTGTTGCGATACGTTCCGCATGGAGACCACCCCTCCCATTCAAACCAATGCAGTTCCGCCCTCTGCGCCGACCACGGCGCAGTTGCCCGTGCGCCTGCGTGACTTGTTGAAACGCGAGGTTTGCCTGGATCTCAGCCGAGCGCGTATCGAAGCCGCCCTTAACGAAGTCGAACGCGACTCCCAGGAACTCAGAAAAACCCGCCCCCCCTTCCTCTTTCTCCAAGGCAAATCTACCCGCTCCGAATTCGAAACTCGCCAAAACAGCGCGGCCGAATCCCTGACCGCCCTTACCCAAGGCCTACAAAACGTCACCGCCGCCCAACCCCGCATCCGCGCTTGGGTCGAAGACGATCTCGAAACCTTCCTGCGCGATTCGCAGCCCGCCTACGTGCAGGGTCTCGCCAACCACCGTTACAGCGACGATTGGCAGCGCGCCATCGTCCGGTTCGACCAACGTGTCGCCTCCCTGCGCTCCGCCCTCGGACAACTTCAAGTCGCCCTTGGCACCGTTCCCGGCGGCGTGCTTCTCGCTTCCCACCCCGGAGCCTTCGAATGCCTCATGCCCGCACGCCAGTGGGCGGCGCTGCTGGATTACGAATTCGTTTTCTTCAACCGGGTTGCCGATGCCCAACGTCGTGCCGCCTCGCTCGGAAGCGATACCCTGAAGCGCATGCCCGAACACCAGTTTTCCATCCAAGTCGGCCGCTGGGCCCGCATGGAAGGTGTATCCGCCCGCCGCTCCATGCTCGAGCTGCGCGCCCACATGGAACTCGCCGTCATGGACGCTCGCGCCACCTACGTGGCCGAAGGTGCCCTGGCCGCCGGTGGCAACGTCGGCAACAGCTTCGTTTATCCCACCTGGGAAGCGCTGCGCCAACTCATGCGCCTCGAGATCGACCCAAACGAAGTCGAAGCCATCGTCGCCGAGACCGAACGCATGGTCGCGGCCGCCGGCGGCTGATCGCCGTCAGTAACGACGCAGATAAATCGCCCCCGCCGCATCGTTGAAAACAAGCCGGCCCTCATGAACGCCGGCAAAGATCAACTCCCCTTCCACGCGCTCGCCCACACCGACGATCCGGCCCTTATACATCAAGCGGGGCCGCTCTCCCGGCAACACCGCCGTAAACACCAGCGCGTTAACCTCCGCCTGGACTTCCAACCGCGGTGCCGCCGGCGTTTCTTCGCCGCGCGCTAAGCCCGCCTCCTCGCTCGCCGTCGGCAGCACCACCGGCAACGGCGCCTCGGACACCAGCTCCACTCGCGAAGGAGCACCCGAAACCGGCGCCGCCTCGCTTGCGACCGCCTCCGCGCCCTCGGTCGCCGTGTCCGACATGCGTGCCGCCTTCATATCCTGGAGCCGGGTCCAGATAATAAACGCCGTAAGCGCCAGCGCCAACGAACTCAGCGCCACCCAAAACCGCTGCATGCGCCGCGCCCGGCGCAACGCCGCCTCCTTCTTGGCCAGCACATCCACAGAAACCGCAGGCGTCCCCAACAAGAACGGAGCTGTCGTGTGTCCGGTCCGCTCTTTCGCTTTGGCCAAGGCTTCGGCGATCTTGCTCATGTTGCTACAGCTAGTCGCGACATCGCCCCACAATCAAGCCGCCGCTTCATTTGCCCCCTCACTCACCCCGGACCTTGTCGTCCCGAAATACGCGACGTCTGAAAAAACGCCGCCCCCAAACCCGCCTAGCCCCCGGCCCTAAGCCCGGTGCCGTCCGCTCCCCCGCCCGACAACGAAGGCCGCGTCCCGCGCCGCGCTCGCACCAATTCACGGCGCAACCAATCCAACGCCCCGTTCACCGCGCGCAGCTTCACCGTCGCCCGCGGCCCCGACTGGCTCAACCGCCGCGACCACACGCCGTCCGGCGTGTAAAGCGCGAGAAAGATCGTCCCCACCGGATTTTCCCGCGTCCCCCCGCACGGCCCCGCGAAACCCGTGATCGCCAGCCCGTAGTCCGCACCCAACCGCTCCGCCACCCCGGCCGCCATCGCCACCGCGTTCTCCGCCGAGACCGCGCCGTGCTGCATCAAAATATCCTCCGGCACGTCGAGCAGCTGCATCTTCGACTCGTTTGAATAACACACGCAGCCCCCCGCAAAAAACTTCGAGGCCCCCGCGATGTCCGTGAACGAGTTCGCCAGCAACCCGCCCGTCGCCGTCTCCGCCACCGCCAGGGTATGCTCCCCCGCGCGCAACAAATCCGCGCAAACCTTCGCCAGCGAATCGTGACCGAAACACAAAAAATCATCGCCCAACAACCCCGCGCACTTCCGCGCCAACCCGTCCAACGCCGCCTCCGCGAACACGCCCGACGGCGAGCTCAGCCTCACGTCCACCTGCCCCTGATGCGCGCAAAACGCCACGCCCAGACTCTCCCCCGCTTCCGCCAACAAGGGCTGCAACCGCATCTCCAACGCGCTCTCTCCTATGCCCGCCGTCCGGATCTGCACATAAGCCTCCTTCTCCGCCAGCAGCCCCAGCCCGGCCAGTCGCGGCAACACCTGCTCCGTAAACATCGGCTGCAGCTCGTTCGGCGGCCCCGGCAACATCACCAACACCTTCCCGTCCTGCTCCACCCACAAACCCGGCGCCGTCCCGTTCGCGTTCGGCAGCACCTGCCCCGAGGAAAACCGATACGCCTGCTTCAAATTGTTCTCCGTCATCTTCCGCCCCATCCGGGCGAAGCGCGCCTCGATCGCCGCGCGTATCGACTCCTCGAATACAAGCTCCTGCCCCAGCGCCGCCGCCACCACTTCCCGCGTGCGGTCGTCGCAGGTCGGCCCCAGCCCGCCCGTGGTGATCACCACGTCGGCCCGCGCCCAGCTCTCTCGAAACTGCGCCTCGATCACCGCCGCTTCGTCCGTCACCGTCACGTTCCGCGCCAACGCCGCCCCGCGCCGCCCCAGCGCCGCCCCGATAAAGGTCAGATGGCTGTTCGCCGTGAGGCCCAGCAACAACTCGTCGCCGAGCGTGATCAGCTCGAAGCGAACGGAAAAAGGGGGACGCGAAACCGGCGCCCCATGGGAGTTGTCGTGGCTGGAAACCATGCGTTGCGAATCTCTCACCTTGGTTACTGTTTTCAAAAATGCCAGCGAGCGAACCCGTAAACCTGAAAGAGAAAGTCCGGCGCCTTCCCGACAAGCCCGGCGTCTATCTCATGAAGGATCGCCTCGGCCGCATCCTCTACGTCGGCAAGGCCAAGGCCCTCAAAAAACGCGTCTCCTCCTACTTCACCCCGTCGCGAGCCATGACGGTCCACCCCAAGATCCGCGCCCTCATCGGCCTCATCCACGATTTCGACACCATCGAGGTCAAATCCGAGCCCGAAGCCCTCCTCCTCGAAGGCAAACTGATCAAGCAGTGGAAACCCCGCTACAACACCGACTTCATCGACGACAAACGCTTCCTCCTCGTTCGCGTTGACCTCGCCGAAACCCTCCCCCGCTTTCGCCTCACCCGCCTTCGCAAGGAAGACCGCTCCCGCTACTTCGGCCCCTTCGCCCACTCCGGCCTCCTCCGCAAAACCCTCGCCCAGATGCGCCGCCAGTTCGGCATCCTCCTCGCCGATTCCACCCCGCAACTCCGCGCCGACGGCACATGGCAACTCTACGACGACGTCCGCGAAGAGCTCTACGGCACCGCCAACATCGTCACCCCCGAGGCCTACCGCGCCCGCGTGGACGACGCCTGCGCCTTCCTCGAAGGCAAATCCCGCGAATGGCTCGAAACCCTCCGCGTCGAGATGGCCGCCGCCGCCGAGAAACAAAACTTCGAACAGGCCGCCGAACTCCGCGATATCGTCTTCGCCCTCGAAAAGACCCTCGCCAAAACCCGCAAGTTCGAGCGCGACCACCCCGTAGTCGCCATCGACGACGAAGCCCTCTCCGAACTCGGCCGCGCCCTCTCCCTCTCACCCGCCCCCCGCACCATGGAGTGCTTCGACATCTCCCACATCAGCGGCACCTACTGCGTCGCCTCCATGGTCCACTTCGCCGACGGCCGGCCCGACAAAAACAACTACCGCCGCTTCCAGATCAAAAGCTTCATCGGCAACGACGACTTCCGCGCCATGGAGGAGGTCGTCGGCCGCCGCTACCGCCGCCTCGCCGAAGAAGGCAAACCCATGCCCGACCTCGTCGTCATCGACGGCGGCCGCGGCCAGATCGGCGCCGCCCTCAAAGCCTTCTACGCCCTCGACCTCGCCCCGCCCGCCCTCATCGGCCTCGCGAAAAAACACGAGACCATCATCTTCCCCGACGAGCGCCTCCCCCTGAATCTCCCCCTCAACTCCCCCGCGCTCCACCTCCTCCAACGCCTGCGCGACGAGGCCCACCGCTTCGCCAACACCTACAACGCCGACCTCCGCTCGCAAAAAATCCGCGAGTCCGTCCTCGACGATTTCCCCGGCCTCGGCCCCGTCCGCCGCGCCGCGCTCCTGGAACGCTTCGGCGACATCGACAAACTCCGCCGCGCCCGCGAAGACCAGATCGCCCAGGTGGACGGCTTCGGCGAAAAACTCGCCGCCGAGCTTCACGACTTCCTCCACCGCGAAGCCCCCGCGCCATGAACCGCGACGAACACCTCGCCCGCCTCCTCGCCGGCCCCGCCTTCGACGTCCTCGTCATCGGCGGCGGAGCCACCGGGCTCGGCGCCGCCCTCGACGCCGCCGCCCGCGGCCACCGCGTCGCCCTTGTCGAACAAAGCGACTTCGCCAAAGGCACCTCCGGCCGCTCCACCAAACTCGTCCACGGCGGCGTGCGCTACCTCGCCCAGGGCGACGTCAAACTCGTGCGCGAAGCCCTCCACGAACGAGGCCTCCTCACCCGCAACGCCCCCCACCTCGTCCACGACTTCGCCTTCGTCATCCCCGCCTACACCCGCTGCGACCGCCTCTTCTACGCCGCCGGCCTCAAACTCTACGACGCCCTCGCCGGCCGCCTCTCCCTCGGCAGTTCGCGCCTGCTAAACAAAAAAGAAACCCTCGCCCGCCTCCCCACCGCCGCGCCCGCCGGTCTCGTCGGCGGCGTCCTCTACCACGACGGCCAGTTCGACGACGCCCGCCTCGCCATCGACCTCGCCCGCACCGCCGGCGCGCGCGGCGCCACCCTCGTCAACCACTGTCGCTGCGCCGCCCTGCTGAAAGACGCCGACGGCCTCGTCTCCGGCGCGCGCGTCATCGACGAGCAAACCGGCCGCGAAGCCGAGGTCCACGCCCGCGTCGTCATCAACGCCACCGGCGTATTTGTCGATTCACTACGCCGCCTCGACGAACCCTCAGGCCGCCCCGTTGTCGCCGTCAGCCAGGGCGTCCACCTCGTCCTCCCCCGGCGCTTCCTCCCCGGCGACTCCGCCCTCATGGTGCCCAAGACGGCCGACGGCCGCGTGCTCTTCGCCGTGCCCTGGCACGACCGCGTCGTCGTCGGCACCACCGATACCCCGCGCTGCCACGCCGAGCTCGAACCCCGCGCCCTCGCCGAAGAACGCGACTTCATCCTCGAACACGCCCGCAAATATCTCACGCACGCGCCCACGCCCGACGATGTGCTCAGCGTCTTCGCCGGCCTCCGCCCGCTCGTCGATTCCGGCGCCGCCGCCTCCACCGCCAAACTCTCCCGCGAACACGTCATTCTCGTCGCCCGCAGCGGCCTCGTCACCATCACCGGCGGCAAATGGACCACCTACCGCCGCATGGCGGAGGACGTCGTCAACCAGGCCGAACAAGTCGCCGGCCTTCCCCGCCGCCCCTGCACCACCGCCGACCTCCCCATCCTCCCGCCCGAATCCCCCGCCGCGCTTTCGCTGAACGAAAAACTCCACCCCGACCTCCCGCTCACCCGCGCCGAAGTCGTCCACTTCGCCCGCCACGAAATGGCCCGCACCGTCGAGGACGTGCTCGCCCGCCGCACCCGCCACCTCCTCCTCGACGCCCGCGCCTCCATCGCCGCCGCGCCCGCCGTGGCCGAGATCCTAGCCACCGAACTAGCCCGCGACGCCGCCTGGGCCGCCGCGCAAACCCGCGCCTACACCGAGCTCGCGCGCGGATACGTCTTCACCGACCCCACCAGCACCGGCGTGTAATCCGCCCTTGGACTTCCGCGAAGCGCCTCTCACGCTCAACGCACACAGATGCCCTCACCCGCCCGGAAACCCTGCCTCGCCGCCGCCGCTCTTTTCGCCGCGCTCGCCCTCCTCATCGCGAAACTGGCCCTCGCACCCCTAGGCGCGGCCGACCTCCTCGGCATCTCTGCCTGCGCCGCCGCCGCCGGAGCCTTCGCCACCCTCGCTTTCGCTCTCCGCGCCCAAACCCCCGGGAGCGCCGAGCAACTGCACATTCTCCGGGACGAAGACCTCGCAAAAATCACCGCCACCGTCACCGCCGCGCTGGCCGCCGCCGACGCCGCCCGCCGCGCCGAACAACAAGCCGCCATCACCGCCACCACCCCGGCCCGCGTGCTCGACACCGACCACATCCCCGCTCCGCCCCCCGGCTCGAAACCCCGCCTCGGCCGCGGTCTCCTCGGCCTCATGCAATCCCCCTCCGCCCTCGCCGCCACCGTCAAGCCCGCGATCAACGCGCCCGCCCCGCCGCCCGCCGAATCCGACGACGACCGCGCCGCCGCCTAGCCTTGCCGCTCGACTCCCTTCGCCGCCTGCCGCTTGCATCACCGGCATGTCCGCCGAAGACCCGCTTGCCTCGGAACTTATTCCCGCCGCTCTCCGCGACGCCCTGCGCCTGAGCCCCGACAACGCCCCCCTGCTCAACCACGTCGCCGCCCACGTGCTCGGCCTCGGCGGCTTCGCCGAAGCCGAGGCGCTCTTCAAACGCGCCCTCGCCCTCTCGCCCCAGGACGCCGAAGCCAAGCTCGGCCTCGCCCACGCCTTCTACCACCTCGGCAAACCCTCCGCCGCCCTCGTCATCGTCGAGGCCCTCACCGCCCCCGCCGAGGCCCCCGGACGCGCCCTCCTGCTCCACGCCCGCCTCGCCCTCAAAGCCGGCGAACCCCGCCTCGCTGCCCGCCTCTACCAACGCGCCCGCTCCGCCCGCCCCGCCGCCACCGATCCCCACCTCGAGGAAGAACTCGCGCCCCACCTCCCCGCCTCCGCCCCCCTGACGCCCAAGCTCGCCCCCTCGCCCGTTTCGCCCGTTTCGCCGCCCGTCCCCGACAACGTTTTCGACGACGACTCCATCGCCGATCCCGACAACGCCGACGATTCCGACTCCGACGAACGCCAACGCCTCCCCGCCGGCGATCTCCCGCCCGACACCACCTCCGCTGAGATCGAGCGCCCGCGCGTCACCTTCGCCGACCTCGGCGGCATGGAAAAGATGAAGGAGGATATCCGCATGAAGATCATCCTCCCCGCGCAACACCCCGAGATGTTCGCCGCCTACGGCAAAAAAGCCGGCGGCGGCGTCCTCCTCTACGGCCCGCCCGGCTGCGGCAAAACCCACCTCGCCCGAGCCACCGCCGGCGAGATCCGCGCCGGCTTCATGGCCGTCGGCATCAGCGACGTCCTCGACATGTGGATAGGCCAGAGCGAAAAAAATCTCCACGCCCTCTTCGAGCAGGCCCGCTCCCACCGCCCCTGCGTGCTCTTCTTCGACGAGGTGGACGCCCTCGGCGCCAACCGCACCGACATGCTCAAGTCCGGCGGCCGCCACCTCATCAACCAGTTCCTCAACGAGCTCGACGGCGTGCAGGCCACCAACGAAGGCGTGCTCATCCTCGCCGCCACCAACGCCCCCTGGCACCTCGATCCCGCCTTCCGCCGCCCCGGCCGCTTCGACCGCATCCTCTTCGTCGCCCCGCCCGACCAGGTCGCCCGCGCCGAGATCCTGCGCATCCTGCTCAAAGGCAAACCCGCCGCCGACGTGGACGTCGAGGCCGTCGCCAAAAAAACCGACGCCTACTCCGGCGCCGACCTCCGCGCCCTCGTTGATCTGGCGGTGGAAGAAAAACTCCGCGCCGCGATGAAGACCGGCAAACTCGCCCCCCTCACGACGCGCGACCTGGTGGACGCCGCCAAAAAACACCGCCCCACCACCCGCGACTGGTTCGAGAGCGCCCGCAACTACGCCCTCTACGCCAACCAATCCGGCCTCTACGACGACATCCTCGAATACCTCAAAATCGCCAAACCATGAGCCGGCACTAACCCTACCATTCCTGTCGTCGCTTACCGCCCGGCATACGTAAACCGGCCACCACGCGTTAATGGCAAAAAGTGGAGGAGTGACGCTTGCCTCCACCTGAGTCATAAAGACCATGGTCAACGTAAAATTCATGGACTATGCCCTACACGAATCGGCTCTAGGCTCTTCCGGAAACATCCCCGTTCAAGGCTCCATGATCCTTGGAGGAGATGCCCTTCACATTCTGGCGCGGCTACCTGCGGCCAGCGTCCGCACTATTGTCACCTCACCGCCCTATTGGGGTCTCCGCGATTACGGCATCCAAGGACAAATTGGGCTAGAACCCACGCTCGACGATTTCATTGAAAGTTTAGTGCGAGTTTTCCGAGAAGCCCGCCGCGTTCTCAAAGAAGACGGAACCCTCTGGCTGAACATAGGCGACAGCTACACTAGCGGCAACCGTGGCTGGCGCGCGCCCGATAAAAAAAATCCCGCGCGGGCCATGAATATTCGTCCGGACACCCCTCCTGGCCTCAAGCCGAAGGATCTCATCGGCGTCCCTTGGCGCCTCGCATTCGCCCTTCAAGCGGACGGCTGGTATCTGCGCAGCGACATCGTTTGGAACAAGCCCAACGCGATGCCCGAAAGCGTGAAAGACCGCCCAACTCGCAGCCACGAGTTCCTTTTTTTGTTCTCCAAAAACGAACAATACCACTACGACCACTTAGCCATTCAGGAGGATCGCGAAGACAACCATGGCAAACGCAACCGTCGCACCGTTTGGTCCGTCAATACCGAGGCTTTCCGCGACGCACACTTCGCAACTTTTCCTCCTGCCCTCATACAGCCCTGCATCCTCGCCGGAAGCATGCCAGGCGACTATGTTCTCGATCCGTTTTTCGGAGCGGGCACCGTCGGACTAGTCTGCGGGCGTCTATGCCGCAACTTCATCGGCATCGAACTTAACCCCGATTACCTCCTACTCGCCGCTCGTCGACTCGACGCAGCCTCCCGCTATGCCGAAAAGTCTAAGCCTCCCATCGCCCGATCTGCAGCTCGACTTCGCAGCCAGCTTATTACGGCTGCGTGAAGCGTGCCTCGCGCCCGCCCTCCTCGACACCGTCCGTCGAAGTGACATTGCGCAAATCGACCAAGACCTCGCTCGATTGGCGCCGCCTGAAGGTTTGGCCCGCCTGGCCGGCGCTGGACTTCGCGGGGAAACCATTTTTTGCACCCCTACAATTATCAAAGCCAAGCCGTCTCTCCTCGGCTACTACCGGCTCCTGCTGGGCTTCAGTCAGAAATCATTTTTTACAGCCGCCACCGGCATGACATTATTCAAGCCGTTGGAAACCAGAGCACGGCTGCACGATAACTGCGTCGCCCGGTTAGACGAATTATGCCTAGAACTAAACCGTGCTGCCATGCTGCTGCTGTCTGGCATCCCCCCTGGTTTAGTTGGCCCAGACGCATTTTCAGACCTTTCACTGCTCACTCTCGGCGCCCAGTTGCGCGGAGGTGCCAACGTCAAAAAAGGGGCGCTAGGCATTGCCCGTGTTTTCCTGATGCTGCGCGAGATTGTCGGACACGCTTCTCCCGAGATCACGGAAACCAGCATCGCATTCGTCAACAGCTCCCTCCGCCGCGTGCAAATCGAGTTCGCCGCCGACCCGGATATAATCATTCGCGAATCCCTATCAGCCTCGGACTGGCGGAACGTGATCGCGGTTGAAATCAAGGCCGGCACCGATTTTTCAAACATTCACAACCGCGTCGGCGAAGCCGAAAAAAGTCACCAAAAGGCCCGCTCCGCCGGTTATACGGAATGTTGGACCATTGTGAACGTCGATCCGTTCGACCTCGTGCAAGCGAAGAAGGAATCCCCGAGCACCAGCCGGTTTTATCGCCTCGCCGATCTCGAGAAAAGAAGCGGCGCAGAATACGAAGGCTTCAAAAACCGCATCCTCGCTCTCACCGGTCTTGCCCAAGTCCCCCTCCTTCCGACCAAAAAAATAAAACGCTGATAAGATGGGACCCGAGCTCGACCCATTTTCACACCCAATGCATATCCGCCTCGGCCCCCCCCTCTTCGCTGACTCAGGCTCGACCTGCGCACCCTATACTTTGGCACCGGAACTCGGCGGACAGGATCATACGCCATCGCCCCGCACGAATGGCTCATAAGTCCTCGATCTCGCGACCGTTCGCTTGACCGTAAACACCTTCGCGTCGCGTAAAAATCCGCCGCTCATGAGCCACCACCTCTCCCGCGCTGAACTCCTCCTCGCCCAGTCGCGTCCCGCCGACGCCGAACGCGAGGCCCGGCTCGCCCTCGGCCAGGACCCCGGCGACCCCAACGCCCTCACCCTGCTCGCCCGCGCCCTCACGGACCAGGGCCGCGCCCGCGAGGCCCTCGAACCCGCGCGCGCCGCCGTCGGCGGCGCGCCCGATTCGCCCTACGCCCACCACATCCACGCCCACGTTCTCCACCGCATCGACCGCCCCCGCGAAGCCCTCGCCGCCTCCGAGACCGCCCTCCGTCTCGAACCGCACGACGACGACCTCCTCGCTCAACGCGCCGCCATCCGCCTCTCCCTCCGCGACTGGCCCGCCGCCCTCGCCGACAGCGAGGCCGCCCTGCGTATCAACGCCGCGAATACATACGCGCAAAACCTCCGCGCCACCGCCCTCCGCCAGCTCGGCCGCGCCGCCGAAGCCGACGCCGTCGGCGCCCGCACCCTCGAACAGGCCCCCGAGGACGCCTTCAGCCACTCCACCCAGGGCTGGACCCTCCTCCAACGCGGCGAAATCGCCCGCGCCCAGGAACACTTCCGCGAAGCCCTGCGCATCGAGCCCGACTTCGAGCCCGCGCGCTCCGGCATGCTCGAAGCCCTAAAGGCCCGCAACCCGCTCTATCGCGGCATGCTCGCCTACTTCCTGTGGATGGGCCGCCAAAGCAGCCGCATCCAATGGGCCTTCGTCATCGGCACGCTCTTCGGTCAACGCATCGCCCGCCGCGTCGCCGACGAAAACCCCGCCCTCGCCCCCGTCATCTGGCCGCTGCTCATTCTTTTCTACGCCTTCATCTACCTCTGCTGGACCGCCGGCGTCATGTTCAACCTCCTGCTTCGCCTCGACCGTTTCGGGCGACTTGTCCTCTCGCACAGCGAACGCGTCGCCACCAATTGGTTCGGCGGCTCGCTCCTCGTCATCGCAGCCGCCGCCACCTGGTGGATCGTGCGGCCATCGTCCACTTCGCTGCTCGGCTTCATCGCCTCCGCCATGCTCTCGGTCTGCGTCGCCGCCACCGTCACCCGCGACAACCCGCGCTCCAAGCTCATCCTCGCCCTCGCCACCGCCACCCTCGCCGTCTTCGCGCTGCTCGGCCTCTTCAGCCCCTTCGGCATTTTCATCCTGATTTTCATGTTCGGATTCCTCGCCTTCCAATTCGGCGCCGGCGCCCTCAAGTCCTGACCCGTGCCCCAAACCGAATTCCGCTCCGCCGCGCCCGCCCGCTCGCTCGGCCCTACTCTTCTCGCCCTGCTCGTTCTCCTCGCCGCCCCCGCGCTCGCCATCTGGCGGCTCGCGCCGCCGCGCCTCCTACCCTGGATCGCCGGCTGGCTCGCGCTCGCGTCCCTCGTCACCTTCGCCCTCTACGCGTGGGACAAACGCCGCGCCACGCGCGGCGAATGGCGCACCCCGGAAAAAATCCTCCACCTCTGCGCCCTGCTCGGCGGCTGGCCCGGCGCCTTCTTCGCCCAACGCTTCCTCCGCCACAAAAACGCCAAAACTTCGTTCCAAATCGTCTTCCGGCTCATTGTAGTTATTTTCCAATACACCGCCATCGACGCCCTGCTCGACTGGCGTTTATCCTGCGGCATCGCGACCGCCTTCGGAATCGCGGCCTGACCCGATCCGACCCGGTCCGCATATTTACCTCTCCCAAAAGACCCGTGTCGATTTTTAGTAATTGAAATACCCATAATAAGCAATTCAGCTACTCAAATGCAGCGCTTCGGACGCGAAATCCTAGACCAAGCCCTCACCCTGCTTGGCGAACTCCTCGCCCGGCGCGCGCTCACGCCGTGCCACTTCGTCGTTTGCGGCGGATCGTCCCTTCTCGCCCTCAATCTCATCAGCCGCACCGCCACATGCGACGTGGACATTCTCGCTAGCCTCGAGGACCGCCGACTCGTGCAGGCCAAACCCCTCTCCGCCGCAGTCCTCGAAGCCGCCGACGCCGTGCGCGCCGAACTCGACCTGCCCGCCGACTGGTTCAACACCGGCCCGGCCGATGATTCATTTTTCCGCCTCGGCTTTCCCGTCGGCATCGAGGACCGCCTCATCCACCGCGCCTACGGCCCCGCGCTCACCATCGGCTTCGTTGGTCGCTACGATCAGATACACTTCAAGCTCTACGCCGCCGCCGACCAAGGCCCCGGTCGCCACGTCTCCGATCTTCGCGACTTGCAACCCACGGCCGACGAACTCCTCGCCGCCGCCCGCTGGACCCGCCTCCAAGATCCCTCCGAAGGCTTCCTCTTCGTCCTCGGCGAACTCCTCGCCCACCTTGGCCATGCCTGTCTCATCGACCAACTTTAAGTCCGAAGCGCGCGCCACCACGCTCGAACTCCTCTGGCGTCAATGGACAACCCTCGGCGTGTCCGGCCAGGTCGCGTCCGCCGACGGCGCAGCCATGATCGACCCCGAGGCCCTGCTGCTCGCCACCACCACGCTGGGCCGCCACGAACCCCGCCTCTTTGACGAAGCCCTCGACTGGCTCCAAGATCAGGCCGACTGGATCAACCTCCAGCGCCTCGTGCGCCTGCAAAAAGACCACGCGCTCGGCGACACCACCGTGCTCTCCGCGCTGGCGACGCGCCTCGCCCGCCTGCCCGCCCACAAAAAATGGCGGGCCGTAGTCCGCCCGCCCGCAGCGCCTCCGCCGACTCCCGCCCCGCTCTTCCCGGACGACGGACACTTCGGCGCGTCCGACCCCGACTTTCTCACCCACGGCTGGTTGCGCGGTCCCGTGCGTTATCGCGGCCTCGCCGTCGCTCCGCGCATGGACCACGCCGGCAATCTCCTCCTCAAACTGCGCGCCCTCTTCGGCCGCCAGTCCCGCGCCGAGGTCATGGCTTGGCTGCTCGCCCACGAGGCCGGCCACCCCGCCGAGATCGCCCGCCAGACCGGTCACTTCCGCCGCTCCATTCAACTCACGCTCAACGAACTCGAACGCTCCGGTCACGTGCGCGCCCTGCGCCAAACCCGCGCCAAACAGTTTTCCCTCCACCACGACGACTGGCGTTTCCTCGCCACCTGGAAAACTCCCGCCGACCGCGCCTTCCCGCTCTGGATGCCTTGGGGCGCCATCTTCCGTTGGCTCGAACAATTCCACTCGCTGCTCGACGATGAGGCCCTCGCCACCACCTCGCCCGAACTCCAAGCCATCGAATGGCGCCACCGACTCGACTACGCGCCCCTCGCCGGCTCCGCCCTCCCCGCCGAGTTCGCTCTGCCCATAGAGTCCCGCGGGATCGACGCCCTCGTCGGACACCAAGCCCGCTTCCATAGCCTGCTTGCCTTGAGTTCCATGCCCGCCCTCCCCGCCACATCCCCATGAAACCCCCTCGCGCCGCCTCCCTCCGTCCGCGCGCCGTCAAGCCGCCCCACCCGCTCGAATGGCTCGCCGAGCCGCTTCTCGACGAGCCCTCCTTCGTGCTAAAATCCTGGTTCGGCGGCCGCACCCTCATGCTCCACGGCCTCCACACCCTTTTCCTCACCGCCCAGGGCGAACCCTGGCAGGGCGTGCTCGTTTGCACCTTCCACGAACACCAGCCCTCCCTCCTCGCCGAGTTCCCGGCGCTGCGCCAGCATCCGATTCTCAAAAAGTGGCTCTACCTGCCCGAATCCGCCGACTCCTTTGAGACCGACGCCAAACACCTCGTGCGCCTAGCCCTCGCCCGCGACCCGCGCATCGGCATCCCGCCTTCCCCCAAAAAAAAGCCCTCCACCCGCGGTCGTCCCGTCCGTTTTGGCGATAGATTGTAACGTCCTCGCTCTTTGTGGTCTTTCCCATCGTCTGCTCGCCCTTCGGGCATACTCCCTGCATGCTTAGTTTTCATGCCCCCTGAAATAGACATCCTCTGGGTCCTGCTCTGCGCGACTCTCGTCATGTCCATGCAAACCGGCTTTTGCATGCTCGAAGCGGGCCTCGTGCGTTCGAAAAACACCATCAACGTCGCGATCAAGAACCTGCTCGATTTCTGCGTCGCCGCCCTCTGCTTCTGGGCCTTCGGCTACGCCCTCATGTTCGGAGCCAGCGCCTCCGGCTGGATCGGCACCGACAACTGGCTCTACGCCTTCGCCTCCCCGCCCGACTTCACCCCAGCCGATGGACACGGCCCTTCGTTCTTCATCTACCAGCTCATGTTCTCCGCCACCGCCGCCACCATCGTGTCGGGCGCGGTCGCCGAGCGCATGAGCTTCAAGGGCTACCTCTTCGTCACCGCCCTCGCATCCTCCACCATATACCCGCTCTCCGGACACTGGATCTGGAACGCCGACGGTTGGCTAGCAAAGCTCGGCTTCGTGGACTTCGCCGGCTCCACCGCCGTCCACGGCGTCGGCGGCTGGCTCGCCCTCGCCGCCGTGCTAGTGCTCGGCCCGCGCATGGGGCGCTTCTCATCCGGCCAATCCCTCGCCTCCTCCCACTCCCTTGGCACCGCCACCTTCGGCACCCTCATCCTCTTCGTCGCCTGGCTCGGCTTCAACGGCGGCGGCCGCCTCGGCCTCACCCCCGACGTCCCCCTCATCCTCCTCAACACCGTCCTCGCCGGCTGCGCGGGAGGCCTCACCGGCCTCTTCGGCGCATGGAAAGGCAAAGGCCTCCCCGACCTGCCCGACACCCTCAACGGCATCCTCGGCGGCCTCGTCGCCATCACCGCCTCCTGCCACGCCGTCACCCCCTTGGCCGCGGTGCTCATCGGCGCGATGGGCGGCCTCGTCGCCTACTACGCCACCCTCGCCCTCGCCGCCCGCCGCATCGACGACGTCGTCTCCGCCTCCGCCGTCCACGGTGCCGCCGGCATCTGGGGCACCCTCGCCGTCGCCCTCTTCGGCAAACCCGAACTCCTCGGCACCGGCCTCTCCTTCTGGCAACAACTCGGCGCGCAAGCCGTCGGCGTCGCCACCGTCGCCCTCTGGGCCGGCCTCGGCGGCTGGCTCCTGTTAAAACTCATCAACCACTACGTCCCCTTGCGCGTCGCCCCCGACGCCGAACGCGTGGGCCTCAACGTCGCCGAACACGGCGCCTCCACCGAACTCATCGACCTCCTCTCCGAGATGGGCCGCCACCGCGCCAAGGGCGAGTTCACCCGCGGCCTGAACTTCGAGCCCTTCACCGAGGTCGGCCAGATCGCCGCCGAATACAACGAGGTCATCGCCAAGGTCGTGGACGAGATGCAACTCCGCGAAGGCATCGCCGCCCGCCTCCGCACCGAGCGCGAAGCCGCCGAAGACGCCAACCGCAAGATCCTCTCCTCCATCGAATACGCCCGCCGTATCCAAAACGCCATCCTCCCCGACCCCGCCGCGCGCGACGCCCTTTTCGGCGCCCACTTCGTCCTCTACCGCCCCCGCGACGTCGTCTCCGGCGACTTCTTCTGGGGCCACCGCGCGGGAGAATCGCGCTTCGCCGCCGTCGTGGACTGCACCGGCCACGGCGTGCCCGGCGCGTTCATGTCCCTCATCGCCCACTCCCTCCTTCAACAAATCGTCGCCGAGGAAAACATCCTCGACCCAGGCGCCATCCTCTCCCGCCTCCACCAACGCGTGCGCGCCGCCCTCCGCCAGGACGAACCCGGCCACGACAACCACGACGGCATGGACGTCGCCCTCGTCCGCATCGACCCCGACCGCATCCTCTTCGCCGGCGCCCGCCGCCCGCTCTACTGGACCCTCCCCCACGACACCGGCGAGATCAAGGGCACCCGCGCCTCCCTCGGCGGCGGCCGCCACGAAAAAACCTCCATCACCTTCGCCACCCACTCCCTCCCACGCCGCCCGGGCCTGCGCCTCTTCCTCTGCTCCGACGGCTTCGCCGACCAGCCCAACCACCTCCGCAAACCCTACGACGTCCCGCCGCTTCGCACCCTCCTGCGCGACACCTCCGCCCTACTGCCCCGCGTGCAACTCGCCGCCCTCGAAAACGCCCTCGACGAACACCGCGGCGGCGCCGACCAACGCGACGACATCACCATCCTCGGCCTCGCGCTCGACTAGGCTTCCCCCCTTCCACCCCATGCCCGCGACCGTCCTCCTGTCCTACACCGGCCCGTTTACCCAAGACGCCGTCGTCGCCACCGGACAAAAACTCCGCGCCTTCCCCGGCCTCTCCGACAACGCCCGCCACCGCCTCTTCGCCACCTTCGTGGAGCTCGCCCAAAACATCGGCCGCTACTCCGCCGAACGCGCCGGACCCCCCGGCGCCGAACGCGGCGTCGGCGTCGTCGAGGTCCGCGAATCCGCCGACCACCTCCACGTCGAGGCCACCAACCCCGTCACCCCCGAAGCCGCCTCCACCCTCGCCGCCACCCTCGCCACCCTCGCCCCGCTCGACCCCGCAGCCCTCAAGGAACTTCACCGCGAACGTCGCCGCGGCGCGCCCCCACCCGGCAGCCTCGGCGCCGGCCTCGGCCTCATCGAACTCGCCCGCCACGCCGCAGCCCCCCTTGCCCACGTCGCCACCCCCCGCCCCGACGGCCTCGTCCTCTTCACCGTGACCGTGCCTCTCGCCCGCGCCTGAAACCACCCCGCCCGCGTATCCAATTTACCATGACACCGATCGACCTGCCCGCCACCGAAACCACCCCGCGCGTTCACTACGACGCCGCCACCGCCATCCTCCGCCTCCAAGGCGAATCCTACCCCGAGGACGTCGTCGCCTTCTACGGCCCCGTGGTGGACTGGCTGCGCGACCACCTCGCCGCCCAACCACCCGCCCTCGCCGTCCAGTTCGCCCTCAGCTACCTCAACACCAGCTCCACCAAGTCCCTCCTCGACCTCCTCTCCCTCCTCGACGACCACCACCGCGCCGGCGGCACCGTCACCGTCGAATGGCACTACGACCCCGCCGTCGAAGTCATGCGCGAAGCCGGCGAAGAATTCGGTGAAGACGTCGATCTGCCCTACCTCCTCGTCCCCACCACCTGAACTACTCAACACCATGAGCGCCGCATCCCCCCGTTCCGCCGCATCCGCCACCGCCGTCGAGAAACTCTACGCCGCCGAGACCGAGGCCCTGCGCAAGGCCGAGCTCGCCCTCACCCGCCAACAACTCACCGACGCCGTCTTCGAGCCCTTCCGCGACCTGGTGAAACAGCACCGCCGCCTGCTTCGCCAGTCGATGAAGCTCACCACCCTCAGCGACGCCACCCAGCTCCAGCTCCGCCGCACCACCCGCGAACTCGCCGAGGCCCTTGCCCGCGTGCAAGAGCTCAACGCCTCCCTCCAGGCCCTCCAAAAAGAGCGCGCAGAACTCCTCGCCATGACGGTGCACGACCTCAAGAGCCCGCTCTCCGGCATCTGCGGCCTCGCCGGCTTTCTCGCCGACGGCACCGCCACGCCCGAGGAAGGCCCCGAGTTCGGCCGCGACATCCTCCAACTCGGCGAAGGCATGCTCACCACCGTCGGCGACCTCGTGGACCTCCACCACTACGAAGAGGATAAAATTGTTCTACGCCCCGCTGGCATCGCCCTCGACGACCTCGCCGAACGCATCCGCACCCAGCTCGAACCCGTTGCGCGCCGCAAACACATCCGCCTATCCATTTTCGCCCCCAAACTAACCGTCCTCGCCGATCCCGACGTCATTCTCCGCGTCATTCTCAACCTTGCCAGTAACGCCCTGAAATTCTCCCCCGCCGGAGCCACCGTCGCCGTCACCCTCGAACTCCTAGACGACAAACTCCGCCTCGTCGTCGCCGACCAAGGCCCCGGCATCTCGGCCGCCGACCAAAAGAAGCTTTTCAAAAAATTCGCCCGCCTCTCCGCCCGCCCCACCGCCGGCGAGACGTCCTCAGGCCTCGGCCTCGCCATCGTCAAACGCCTCGTCGAACTCTGCGACGGCCAGGTCACCTGCGAAAGCACCCTCGGCGCCGGCGCCACCTTCCGCGTCGAACTCCCCATCGAGCTCCCTTAAACGCCCCAAATCATTGGTCATTGGTCATTGGTCATTGGTCATTGGTCATTGGTCATTGGTCATTGGTCGCCCCGCGACCCCACTTGTCAGGCTTTTGTCAGGCGCTCGTATTTCGGGAACCCGCCCTGCATAAAGGGTTTCCCACCCAATCGCCATGACACCTCACCTCCGCGCCCTCGCGGCCTTCGCCGCCGTTGCCTCCGCCCTCCTTGCTCCCGCCGTGCTCGCCGCACCCATCGCGGCCGAGTCCGCCGTCACCGCCGCCACCGTCTATCCCGACCGTGCCGTCGTCTCCCGCCTCGCCACCGCCGTGCAAGTCCCCGCCGGCACCAGCGAGATCACCTTCTCCGGCCTCCCCGCCGGCTTGCAGGACGAATCCTTGCAAGTCTCCGCCCGCGGCCCCGTCGCCGCCTCCCTCCTCGATATCGCCGCCCGCACCGTCTTCGTGACCGCCGAGCCCGACGCCCGCGTAAAAGCCCTCGAAGACCAGCTCCTCGCCCTCCGCAACGACGAGCGCGCCCTCAAGGACCAAGGGGCCGTGCTCGAGTCCCAACGCGCCCTCCTCGCCAACATCGAGAAAGCCTCCACCACCCCCGTCCCCGCGCCCGCCGGCACCACCCCGCCCCCGCGCCCCAGCCTCGAAGACTACGAAAAACTCCTCGGCTTTTCCGCCGCCCAGCGCGCCAAGCTCGACACCGCCGCGCAAAAACTCGACCTCGAGCGCACCGCCCTCGCCGAGAAAATCACCGCCGCCGAAGCCCAACTCCGCGAACTCCGCGGCAAACAACCCGGCCGCCGCGCCACCAAAGTCGTCACCGTGCGCCTCTCCACCCCCGCCGCCGCCGCGCTGGAAGTGAACCTCAGCTACGCCCTCGCCGGCGCGAGCTGGACGCCCGCCTACGACGCCCGCCTGCGCAGCGAAAAACGCGAGGTGCAGCTCGACGCCTTCGGCCTCGTGCGCAACGCCACCGGCGAAGACTGGACCAACATCGCCCTCACCCTCTCCACCGCCCGCCCCGGCCTCGGCGGCGCCGCCCCCGGCATCGAGCCGTGGTATGTTGATATCGCGCGCCCAGCGCGCCGTGCTTCTCAGACCGTCATCTCTCAACCCGGCGTGCTCTCTGCAGGGTTCAGCAACAAAGTCGTGATGGAGGCCGACCTCTTCGGGGCGTCCCCCGTCGTTGAAGCCTCTTTTGCCACCGCCGCCGTCGAGACCGCCGCCACCAGCGCGAACTTCAAAATCGCCACCCCCGTCACCCTCGCCAGCGACAACACCCCGCAGCGTCTCCCCCTCGGCGCCGCCACGCTCGCAGCCGAACTCCAATACCAGGCCACGCCCAAACTCCAGGAGACCGCCTACCTCGCCGCCTACGTCACCAACCGCAGCGAACTCCCCTTCCTCGCCGGCGCGCTCAACGTCTTCCTCGACGACACCTTCGTCGCCGCCTCCCGCCTCGCCACCACCATGCCCGGCGAGAAATTCACCCTCAGCCTCGGTGCCGACGAAGGCATCTCCATCAAGCGCAAGATCGTCTCCCGCTTCACCGAGGACACCGGCCTCGTCTCCAAGAGCCGCCGCACCACCTACGACATCCTCGTCACCGTCACCAACAACAAGCGCACCCCCGAGCGCGTCGTCATCCAGGACGCCGTGCCCGTCGCCCGCGACGAGAAGATCACCGTCCGCCTCCTCGCCCCCGCCGAGCGCGAACTCCTCAAGCCCGAGGACGCCGCCGCCCAGCCCCCCAAGCCCGGCATCGCCCGCGACGCCGACGGCAAACTCACCTGGCGCTTCGACCTGAAGCCCGGCGAAAAGCGCGAACTCCCCCTCCGCTTCAGCATCGAGCACCCGATCGACCTCCCTGTCACCGGCGTGGAATAATCCGAACCTTCGAAACCGGAGTTTTGGACCACAGATCACACAGATACACACAGATGAATACCGCCGATCCGATCCGAGGGTTCGGTATCTGTGTTCATCTGTGATATCTGTGGTTAAAATCTGGATACATCGGCGCGCCCCGCCTCGCGCTTCACCGTTTCCCAAAACGGAAAATATCCGCGCCGCGCGTGCGGCCACCACCGGCTGTTCCATGCGCGGCGCATCCATTTAATGGATACACCGGCCGAGCCCAGAGCCGCCTCGATTTTCCGCGCCTCGTCCCGCCAAGGCCCTACCGTCGGCTCGTAGGCAGCCACGACCTCCAGCCGCTCCGCCCGCGCCCACTCCGCCAGCGCCGCCGCCAGATCACCCACCTCCGGCTTCGCAAAAGACTCCGGCGTCGCGCCCGCCAACGCCGCCCTCGTCCACGCCTCGACCCGCGCGGACCACCCCGCCCGCCGTGCGATGCCCGCCGGCCACCCCGCAAAACCCGGCACCTCCGACGCCGCTTCCCCCAAGTCCTCCGGATGCCGCCACCACCCGCCTCGCCTCCCTCGGAAAAGTGTAACCAAATTGGTTACACTACTTGTATCCCGCTCTTCCAGAATGGTTAAACCCGTCGTTTTTTCGGTTATTTGAAACGCCTGCGCCGCCAGATCACCCTCCGCCGGCCGGTGTTCGCCGCGCGTGTATTTCGCGATATTGTCCGCCCGCGCCAGGTAGGTTTTGCCCGCCGTCTGCAAGCCAGCCACCCAGCGCCACGACAAGGTGTTGCTCGCCGGATCGCCGTCCAAGAGGTGCTCATAAAAAAACGCCGCGCCCAATTCCCACGGCAGCCGCAGAGTAAAAATCCAGATCGAAGCGAACCACATGCGCGCGTGGTTGTGCATCCACCCCGTCGCCACCAATTCCCGCGCCCATGTATCGAAACCGTCGATACCAGTCCGCCCCTCCATCGCCGCGATATACGCCGTGCGCCGTTCGCCCTTCAAACCGTCCCTCAATTTCGGCACCGCCTCGACATAACGCGTCCACACCTCGGGACGCTGCTCCAGCCAACCCTTCCAATACGTGCGCCAATAAACCTCCTGCACAAATTTCTCCGCCCCCGCGAACCCATGCCGCTCCACCGCCGCCGCCGCGACCTCCTCCTCCGAAATCAACCGACACCGAATCCACGGCGACATCCCCGACACGTTCGCATGCGCCGGCGGCGCGACGTAATTTCGCTCCTCCGCATAATCGCGACCCGCTCGCGGCAAAAATTCCCCCAGCTGCGCCAGCCCCGCCGCGCGTGTCGGCACAAAGCGTCCGAAATCAAATGTCTGGTTATCCATCGCCCAGCCAAGCCACCCGCCGTCCGCGCGCAAGCGGCTACCCGAGCACGAGCGCGACCGCCGCCATCATCAACCCCGCGCCCCACAAGCGCCTCCGAAACACCTCCGGTGCCAGCTTGCGCTCGCCCGCCGTGCCCAGCCACGCCCCGAGCACACCCACCGCCAGCACGCTCCAAAGCCCGCGCGTGCTATAAAGGATGTTCGCCGCCGTGGCCCGGCCATGCGTGCCCAAAGTAAAAGCCATGCCCGCCGCCTGCATCGCCAGCAACACCGCGCCCGGCAACAACCACACCCACGCCGCGCGTGGAATCGTGCGTAGTGGCGCGGCAAATACAGGAATCAGCCCGAACGAAAAAAGCCCGACCAGCCCAAACACCGCGGGCAGAAAACGTCCCGGCCCCCAGTTCGGCGTCAGACGCTGCACCAACACGTCGAACACCGCGTAAACCACCGCCGCCCCGGCCGCCAGCGCCACGGTGCGCCCGGCTTTCTGCCCGCCTTCACCGCTCGCCGAGGGCTCCACGCCGCGCGGAGGCGACTGCAACAAGGCCACACCGGCGGTGGCCAGCGCCGCCGCGATCCACCAACTCGGTCGCACAGGCTCCGCCACCAGCACCGAACTCGCCCCCGCCACGAAAATGATTTTAAGCCCCAGCACCGGCGTTGCCAGCGACACGTCTCCCGCCAAGGCCGCGAAAGTGAGCACCTGCCCCGCGAAAAACAACGCCGCGCATCCCGCCGCCACCCCGATCATCGTCCATGTGGCGTCCGCCCCGCCCAGCAGCCAGAGCGGCGAGAAAATCAAACCCATAGCCACGTTGGAAACAAACGCCGTGCGCCACAAACCCACCCCGTAAACCGAGGCGCGCTTCACCATCAGCACCGCCGCCACATAACCCAACGCACTCGCCAGCGGCAGCATGGTGGCGGCGAGCGGCACGGAGGAAGAGGACAGCTGGTCAGCCATTTTCGGTTACACTCCCCACGCTGTCGCCACCCGCAAGGAACGGCGACACTCTTGTCGCCGGGTTTGGAGAAAACCGTCGGCACGGCGACAAGCGTGTCGCCGCCCCTTGGCTCTACCGCGCCTCCGTCCACTCCGTCGCGCCATACTGCTCGACCAATCCATCCAACTCCGCCTCCACGAAATCCGGCCAAGGCGTCTCCTCCGCCTCCGCGCGCAACCCCTCCGCCAACCGCGCCACGAACGCCGCCTGCAACGCCTCCCAATCCGTCACGCCCGCCGCCGCCGGTCGCCAGATCGAACCCTGAAACAACAGCCCTTCCTTCGTGCGCTTCTGCGCCGCTCCCGCGATCTTCGCGCCGCTCTCCGGATGCACCACATCGTAAAGCTCCGGTCGCGTGAAACACACCGTCGGCCCCTTGGTCTTTTCCCCTTCGCACGTCTCCGGCTCACAATGCTCCTTGAGCACCGCCGCCTGCCCGCAGTCGCGCAACGCCACGGCCAGCGCCGCATGCACCGCGCGGTAACTTTCCACCGCGCGTGCCGCCTCCAGGTCGTGACCGCGCGGGATCACCAGCGCGAATGTCCAGTCCTCGCGATGATCCACCAGCCCGCCGCCCGTCGGACGCCGCACCAGCTCCACCGCGCGCCCTTGCTCCGCCTCGCTCGGCAACTGCGCGCGCACCCAGTCGATTTTTTGCGAATAACCAAAACTAAACGCCGCCCGGTGCCAGCCGTAGGCGCGGAAGCGGGCGTATCCTTTTTCCGGATACCTACGCAGCAGCAGGAAATCAGTCGCCATGTTCGCCGCCGCCGAATCGGCGCGCGTCGGGAGCACATCGAGTCGCGTCGTCACGCGGCGAAATACCAGGTCCTCGCCGCCGGCGGCAGGATGAGCTGGTCGAGCTGCGCCGCAAAGGTCTCGATCGGCGTCTTCAAGGCCCCGGCGAGCGGTTTAAGATCAAGCGTCAGATCCGCCGGACGCCGCGATGTCGCCGCCGGGTCCTCTGCTCGCATTGCCTCGGCGATAGGCGCGGCCTCGGGCGATAATTTGAAATGCGCGCGAATGCGTTTCGCCAATTCGACCCGCGACATCGCCTCCGCGCCGGCCCAATGGAACACACCGTTCAGATCGCGCCGCTCGCACAGCTCCACCAGCGCTTCGGCCAGATTGCCCGCCGTGCAGGGCTGGCGTATCTCGTCGCGGTAAAGACGCGGCGTTTTGCCGGCCGCCCAATCGCCAAGCAGGCGCTCGTGCAAACTGCGCGCGCCGGAGAGACTGTTGCCGGTGAGCAAGGGCGCGCGGAGCGTCACCGCGAACTCGGGCGCCTTCGCGTGAACGCGCCGCTCGGCCTCCAGTTTTTGACGACCGTAGAGATTCACCGGCGCGGGCGGGGAGCCCACCGCGTAGGGCGCGCGATCACCGCCGAAAACCTGCTCGGTCGAGACATGGATGAGGCGCGCGCTGAGATGATGCGCGAGCGCGGCCAGCGTGGCGGGCAGCTCGACGTTCAGCGCCTGCGCGCGCGCCGGATCGGCGTCGCACGCGGCGGGCTCGGCCACGGCGGCGCAGTTCACGATGGCGTCGGGAAACATCTCCAGCGCGAGCGAGGTCACGCCGTCGGGGGAGGTGAGGTCGAGCGCGCGTTTTTCCGCGAGGCCGGGCACGCTGAAAAGCGAACGGCCGACGACGCCGACCACGTGGTGGCCGCGTCGCTTGGCCGCCTCGGCGAAGGCCGAGCCGACGAGTCCGGTCGCGCCGGTGAGGAGAATGTTCATGGGGTGTTTGAAGGGGTTTGAGGCAGAACGGCTGGCTGCGCGGACGGCATCAATACCGGAAGCTTGGCCGCGGGCGGCAGAAGAAGCTCCGGGGTGATGTGCCAGCGCACGCGCCAGCGATTGAGGCCGGATTTTTTATGCACACCCTCCGCAAGCTGCAGGGTGAGCACATCGCTCTTTTTCAAACGAAAGGCGGCGGAGCGTTTGCGTCCGGTGATCAGCAGCGCGGCCAGCGCGCTCAGATGAGGCTCGTGGCCCACGATCGCGAGGTTGCCGCGATCACGCGGATGGAGTTGCAGGCGCTCGGCGAGTTGCTGCGCGTCGTCCTCCGGTTGCAGGCCAGAAATCTCGACCAAAACGACATCGAGGCTCAATCGCGCCACCAAGTCGTCGGCCGTCTCGCGCGAACGACGAAGCGGGCTGTGCCAGATTTGCGCGGGCTGAAAGGCACCGTTGCCGAGAAAAAAACGCGCCAGCCGTGCGATCTCGCCGCGCCCGCGCACACTCAAGGGGCGTGTCGCATCCTCCTCGACGGTGACGGCGTGGGCGTGGCGAACCAGGTGCAGCAACATCGTCGCGAAGTCTTCAGGGCGCGAGGCGCTCAACCACCCAGTCGCCCGCTTTGCCATCGCGACGGTAACGCAGGCGATCATGCAAGCGGCTGCGACGTCCCTGCCAGAACTCGACGCTCTCGGGCGCGACTCGATAACCGCCCCAATTCGGAGGCAGCGGGATTTCCACTCCGGCGTATTTCTTTTCCAGCGTTTTCATCGCCTCTTCCAGCACATCGCGGCCGGTGATCACGCTGCTCTGCTGCGAGACCCAGGCGCCGAGCTGGCTGGCGCGCGGGCGCGAATGAAAATAGGCCTCGCTCTCCTCGCGCGTGAGACGCGCGACCGCGCCCTCGACGATGACTTGCCGCTCCAGCGGGATCCATGGAAACACCAGCGAGGCACGCGGGATGTTGCCAAGCTCGCGACCCTTGCGACTGTCGTAGTTGGAATAAAATACAAAGCCGCGCCCATCGATGCCTTTGAGCAGAACCGTGCGACTGGAGGGTCGTCCGTCGGCGCCAACGGTGGAGAGGGTCATCGCGTTGGGTTCGACCAATTTGGCGGCCTGGGCCTCTTGGAACCACTTGTCGAACTGCCGGAACGGGTCCTTCGCGAGGTCCTTTTCGAGGAGCCCGGCGAGGCTGTAATCTTTGCGAAGGTCGGCGATGGACGACATACCGCCAACCAAGTCGCGCCCGGGTTGGGTTGTCAAAGACGCAAGCCCGGCAGCCGCCAAACTCCCACCACTGCCCGAACACTGCCGGAAAAGTGTAACCAAATTGGTTACACTTTTCTGTAGCTCCGGCCTCTTTTACAGGACGGTAATCATATTTTAAACCGATCATAGTGTAACCAATTTGGTTACACTATGCCGGCAGGCGGGGCGTGGAGCAGAAGGACACGGGGTGGGGTTGACCCGGTTGGCGGGGCGCGGCGAGAGTGGAGGCACATGACGCCCTCCGCCTACATCGACGCCCGCTCGGAGGATCTCGTTCGGCGTCTCCGGCGGCTCGTGAACATCCCGACGGTGAATCCGCCAGGCGATTTATATGACGACATCACCGGCCTGCTGGTCGCGGAACTGAAGGACGCCGGACTGGCCGCCAGACGACTGCCCATTCCCTCGGCCCTGCTGCGTCGCACTTTGCCGCGCGAGCAATGGGATCGCCCGCGCTGGAACGTGCTCGCCCGCCTGCCCTCGCCCGCAGGCAAGGCGGCGAAGACGCTGCACTTCAACGCGCACTACGATGTCGTGCCTGTATCCGGAAAATGGAGACACGGCTCGCCTTTTTCCGGCAAGGTGGACGCGGGTTGGATCTACGGTCGCGGCACGGCCGACATGAAGGGCTCCATCGCCAGCCTGCTGCTCGCGTTGCGCGCGCTCCGCGCCGCCGGCGTCGCGCCCGCTCTTAGCGTCGAGGTGTCGTTCACCGCCGACGAAGAAACCGACTCCGTGCTTGGCGCGGGCTGGCTGGTGGAGCACGGCGGTATCAAGCCCGACTACGCTCTCGTGCTAGAAGGTGGCGAAGGGCGACGCATTGGCTGCGGGCACAACGGCGTGGTCTGGCTGGAGGTGTCGGTGCATGGTCGCCCCGCGCACGGCAGCATGCCGCACGAAGGCGTAAACGCGCTCGAACACGCCTCGCGCCTGGTGCTCGCGCTGCAGGACCACGCAAAGACGATAGGCACGCGCACTTTCGTCGCGCCCGACGGTGAATTGCGCATGCCCACGCTCAACGTCGGCGGCGTCTTCGGCGGCAACGAGGGCGGCAAGATCAATACCGTGCCGGCGCTGGTGAAATTCAGCATCGATCGTCGCGTGCCGCCGAACGAGACGGTCGCGGCGGCGGAGAGCGAACTGCGCTCCTTTATCGCGGACGCGGCGCGGGGGCTGAAGGGCGCGCGCGTGACGGTGGAAAAGGTCTCGGAAAACCACCCGAGTTTTTCGCCGCCCGACCACGCGTTCGCGAAAAAGCTGGCCGGTCTCGTCAGTCGCGAACGCCGGTGCAAGGCGGTCTTCGGGTGCTCGTCGGGTTTCAATGATTCGCATTTTTTCGTGGATCAGTTCGGCATACCGACGCTGGGACACGGGCCGGGCGGGGAAAATTGTCACGCGGTGGACGAGCGCGCATCGTTGAAGGAGCTGCTCGCGAGCGCGCGGATTTATGCGCGGCTGATGGCGGAGGGCGTGTGAGCGGTAGGGCGTGACCTAGCACCGAGCCAGACTAGCGGTCTGGCCTACAGCGCGGCGGTCCCGGCGGTCCTGCCCTACCTCTGGAAACACGCGCGGGCTTGCGGGTGAGGCGGGCGACGTTTGCGCTGCGGGGCATGTCCGCCCGTCGTCTTGATCAACTTCTCGCCAGCCTCGGTTATTGTTCGCGTCGCGAAGTGCGTGCCTGGCTGAAGGCGGGGCGCGTGGCGGTGGCGGGAAAAACCGCCGACGATCCGGGCGTGAAACCCTCGCCCGCCGCGGTGCGCGTGGATGGCGAGCCGCTGGATCATCCGGAAGGGTTGCTGCTGTTGGTAAACAAGCCGCTTGGGCTCACTTGCTCGCATGATCCGCGCGAGGCGCCGTTGATCTACGATCTGCTCCCGCCGCGCTGGCGGGAACGCAATCCGCAGGTCACCTCGATCGGGCGGCTCGACAAGGAAACTTCGGGTCTGCTCCTGCTCACGGATCACACCGAGTTGGTGCATTGCTTGACCTCGCCGAAACACAAGGTGCCCAAAGTTTATCGCGTAAAGACAGACCGTGATATCGACCCGGCCTTGGTCGGGCTTTTCGCGGCGGGCACGCTGGTGCTCGACGGCGAGAAGGATGCCTGCGCCCCGGCGGAATTATGGCTGCTCGGACCACGCGAAGCGGAGCTGACGTTGATCGAGGGAAAATATCACCAAGTGCGGCGCATGTTCGCGGCGGCGGGTGATGCGACGGTGATGGCTCTGCATCGCGCCAGCTTCGGCGCGCTGGCGCTCGGAGAGTTGGCGCCGGGGAAGTATCGCGAGCTGACGGCGGAGGAAGCGGCGGGGCTGTGACCGTGACCACGAGCGGCGGACACGGAGGTCCGCCCTCCCGGCAAAACCCTTCACTCGTAGCGCGCGGCGCGGCCGAAGTAGTCGAGTGTGAGCATCTCTTTCCACACGCGATAACGGCCTTCGTGGCTGATGCGGCCGTGTTCTTCGTGTAGGTTGCTCGGGAGCAGAAATCCGAGTTCCGTGTTGAGGCGTTCCAACTCGATTTGCTGGGCGTTTATATCGTCCAACGGCTCGCTGTCCCACTTAACAGAGGTAGAACCCGCCGTCACCAAACGCTCACGATGACGGGAAAAAAGGCGTTCGAAAGATCGGGTGTTGGGGCGGCGCTCGATGTGCCAGCTCTCGGGATAAAACCCCGCAAAAGGCAGATGGTGGTTGTCGGTTACGATGCGGCGTCCGTCCGCGAGCTGGGTGGAAAAGTGCAGGCACGCGATGACGCCGCCGGTGGGTTGAGGCAAAAAGGCGACCTGCAATCGGGTGTGATCGGCTTCGTTTTCATAAACGGTCGCGCGCACGTAGAGCGAGGTCGCCACTTCGGCACGCACGGCCTGGATCTGTTTAAAGCCCGCCGCGCGCACGCGATCACGGAGTTTAAGAAAGCGATTTTGCACCGGCCATTCGTCGCCGGCCTTGTTGACGATGAAGCGGGGGAAAAGAGGCAGCGGACTCACGCTCATGGCATGAATAGCCATCCAGCGAAAAATTGCGTCCATCAGAAACCAGAGCAGCAAAAAAACCACCAAGAGGGTTCCAAAGGATCGATCACTCCATCCGAAATGTTGGGTGATGAGGGCAAATCCCCCCGCCATCACACCCCAACGCAGCCAGCGATTAACGATGCCCAGTAGCGGCGACGCTCGCTGTTGGTTTAGTTTCAACAGCGCCAGCGACAGCACCATGATCGGGATGATAACGTAGGCGGGGTGCATGGTGTTCTAACGCTCCTTGGAACTGCAGCGGCGGCGGGCCCAGCGGTCCCGCCCTACCTTTTAATCAGGCGACGCGGACGGGCATGACGACGCAGATGAAATTCGCGTCGGTCTTTAGCACGCCGGGGCTGACTTCGTCCTTTAGCTCGAAATACACCTCGTCCTTGGTGAGGGCGCGGAGCGGATCGATGATGAACTGGGGGTTGAACGCGACTTGAAGATCGGGGCCGCTGTAGGCGATGGCCATGGTCTCGTGTGCCTCGCCGAAATCGGGGCTGCTGGCGCTGATCTCGAGGTGATTGCTGGTGAGCTTGAGCTTCACCGAATTGCTCTTGTCGGAGCAGACGAGGGCGGCGCGGTGAACGCACTCCACGAGGAGTTCGCGCTCGAGCTTGATGCGCTGGTGGGTCTCTTTGGGGATGACCTGCTGGTAGTTCGGGTAATTGCCTTCGACGACTTTGCTGTAGAGGTAAATCGAGTCGATGAGGCCGCTATCGGGATTGTCGGCGTGGATTTGGAAAGCGGCGCGGCGATCGTTGAACGAGACTTTGAGTTTTTCGCCCTTGTCCAACATGCGGAGGAGTTCGCCGACGGTTTTGGCGGGGAGAATGATCGCACCGGCTTTTTCGGCGGGCACTTCGAGCTCCTTACTGATGAGGGCGAGACGGCGGCCGTCGGTCGCGACAAGGGAGAGTTTGGCGTCGCGGAAATTGAAATACACGCCGTTCAAAATGTAGCGCGTTTCGTCGGTGGATTGAGCGTAGGCGACGCTCTTGAGCATGCCGATGAGCTCGGCCTGTTCGAGGGTGAACGTCTTGTCGTCGCCGAAGTCGGGTAGCGGAGGAAATTCGTCCTTGCCGATACCCATGATGCGGAAGATGGAGCCACCTGAGGAAAGTTTGACCTGGTGGTTGGGTGCGGCGTCGAAAGAAACGTCGATCTGGGGCAATTCGCGCACGATGCCGGCGAGACGTTTGACGGGGAGCGTGACGGCGCCGGTCTCTTTGACCTCGGCCTTGATTTTGGCGCGAATGCCGAGGTCGAGGTTGGTGGTGGTGAGGGTGATCCCGTCCTTCTCCGCTTCGATGAGCACATTGCTGAGAATGGGCATCGTGGCTTTGGAGCCGACGACGTTGAGCACCTGAGCCAGGCCGTTGCTAAAGTGGTCGCGGTTGATCTTGAATTTCATGGAGGAAGCGAATACGTGGAAGGGGCGTTGGTTGGCCGGTGAAAAGGCCAGAGCGAAAAGAGTGGCAAAGAAAGAGCAAGGAGCGAGCGGCGAGGGAAGGGAAAACCGGCGAGCGTGGCGATGGATGCGGGAGAGTTTTGCGCAAACTCTGAGTAAATCTCTCTCTAATTATATAAGTCAGTCATATCCTTATGGGCTGTGAACAACTCCAGCAACCGAGTCGGTTTCCCTCCGAAATCATAGCCGCCTAAAAGTCGGAACAAGGTTCGATACGAAGCCGACAAGGAACCGGTTACCCGCAAGGGCCGAGTTATTGGACCTGTAGCGCGAGGTTGTTCACGCAATCGCTCACAGGCAAAAAAATCACAGGGGCGGGTTGGAATCTGAAGAGTAATCGCGGGGCTGAACGGGTTGGTTGCTTTCGGAAGTGGTGGAAACCGGCGCGGGTTTTCGGCGGACGTGCATGAAAAGACCGTAGAAAATGTAGCTCAGACAACAGGCGAGCATGCCGTATTCCTTAAAACGCACGACGGCGGCGGCGACGGCCACGAGGATGATCCAGGTGGTGAGCTTGGTGCGCGTGCGCAGGTCGATTTGTTTGCCGCTGGGGTAGCGCACGGTGCTGACCATGAGCACGGCGATCAGGAGCAAAAGGGGCGGCAGGGCGAGTGCCCAGCGGTGAAGGGATTTGTCGTGCTCCGCGAGATTGAGAAGAAAAAGCACGAGAGCGGCCATGGTGCCGGCGGCGGCGGGAACGGGCAGACCAATAAAATCCTTGTTGGCCTTTTTGCCCGGCTTTTGGAGCAGCGGGTGAGTGATGACGTTGAAACGCGCGAGGCGCACGGCAGCGGCGAGCAGGTAGATGAAGCCGAGCAAACCGCCGAGACCCAGCAACTCGGGTGTGCCTTGAGAGGGGGAGAGAATGAGAAAATAAACCATCAAGGCCGGGGCCAGGCCGAACGAGACGATGTCGGCGAGGGAATCGAACTCGGCGCCGAAGAGAGATTCGCGGCCACCCATGCGGGCGAGACGGCCGTCGAGGGCGTCAAAACCCATCGCGAGAAAGATGTAGGTGACGGCCCACTTAAAGTCGGTGATGGCGGATGCGGGAAGGGAATCGGCACCCGCGCCGCGCATGGCAAAATTGGCTTCGATACAACGCAGGCAGGCGGAGAAACCGCAAAAGAGGTTTCCGGCCGTCATCAAGTTGGGCAGAAAATAAATGCGGCTGGCGACCGAGGCATCGAGCGGCGGTTCGTAAGATTCGTCGATCAGCGGCGGGCGGGACGGAGAGGCCATGTGGGAAGCTGGTGGAGCTGATGAGCTAGTAAAGCTAGTGGAGCTGGTAAGCTGGTAGAGCGGAGGAGCGGCGGAGAGCGACGGTCGGGGCGGCTTACTTGGTGAGCGTTTCGAGGTATTTCCAGAATTTGGAGTGTTGCTCGACTAGTTGGTTTTCCGAGACGGGAAGGCGATTGCGAAGCAGGAAGTCCTCCAGTGAATGATGATGAAGGATGTAGAGCACGTGGAGGGTTTCTTCACTATGAAGCTCGAAGTAATAACGCAGGTCGTCGCCGCGAAGGCGGAAAAGGGTTTTGCCGGCGCGCACGAATTTTCCGAGCGGTTCGCGGGGATGAGCGAGTTGCTCGGGTTTGAGCGCGCCCACGGGCTCGACCGCGGAAAGTTGCGCCAAAGGGTCGAGTTTTTTGAGTTCGCCTAGAGCCTGCGCCGAGAAGGTGACCTGGAACATAAGGCGGGAGCGAAGCGTCGCGACACGCGCAAGGCAAGGCTCGCACGGGATGCGCGCTGACCAGCGAGCAGATCTGGAGCGCGGCGGGCACCCTTGTTATTGCGCCCACTCCCAACCCTAG
>DAIPIP010000278.1:0-2618 GCA_036770725.1 Opitutaceae bacterium | reverse complement strand
CACGACAAACGCTTCAAGGAGCTTCGCGCCGAGATCACCGGCACGCTTCTCGGCTTCGGCGCCGGGCAAAAGACCACCCTCACCCGCAAGCTCGTGCTGCCCGACATCCTGCCCGAGGACCTCGACCAACCGCGCGTCAACCGCCCCCCGCGCCGCCTCTCCGAGGAAAAACGCGAGCTTGTATCCGTTTAAAAACTACACCGACCGCCGCCACGCCGCCATGAACCGCTTCCTCGACATCTCCCAGCTTCACAAGACCTTCCCCACGCCCAAGGGCCCGCTCACCGTGGTGAAGGATTTCAACCTCACCTTCCGCAAAGGCGAGTTCATCGCCCTCATCGGCCACTCCGGCTGCGGGAAAAGCACCGTGCTCTCCATGATCGCCGGCCTCACCGACATCACCGCCGGCGGCATCGTGCTCACGGGCAAGGAGGTCACCGGCGCCGGCCCCGACCGGGGCGTTGTTTTCCAGTCGCCCTGCCTCCTCCCCTGGTTGACCGCCTTCGAAAACGTCATGCTCGGCGTGGACCAGGTTTACTACACCGCCAGCAAGGCCGAGCGCCGCCAGATCGCCGAGTATTACCTCACGCTCGTCGGCCTCGGCGAGGCCATGCACAAGCGCGCGTCCGAACTCTCCCAGGGCATGCGCCAGCGCGGCGGCATCGCCCGCGCCTTCGCCCTCAACCCCAAGATGCTCCTCCTCGACGAGCCCTTCGGCATGCTCGACAACCTCACCAAGATGGAGCTCCAGGACGTCCTGCTCGACCTCTGGCAACGCGACCAAAAAACCGCCCTTATGGTCACGCACGACGTGGACGAGGCCCTTTACCTAGCCGACCGCGTGGTCATGATGACCGACGGCCCCGAGGCCACCGTGGGCGACATCCTGGAGGTCAAATTCCCCCGCCCCCGCAATCGCAAGGCCCTGCTCGAGAGCCCCGCCTACTATGAGGCCCGGGAATACCTCATCCACTTCCTGAACGAGCGCAGCCACCACCGCCCCGCCGCCCCGGTGGCCGCCTAGGTTTCGCTTCGTTTTATCTTTTTTGTCGCCCGCGCCGCGCCCTCCAAGGGCGCGGCTTTTTTGTATTCGAATAGCCGATACGCGCACGCGGATGCATCCATCGTTTCCATGCATCGTATCCAGAAAATCAATTCAAAGCGCATGTGGCCCGTTCGTGATCCCGCGGCAGTCGGTGTGCTTACGGTTATGCGCAGGGCGGTTTTTATGCCGCCTGATCCAGCCAACACAAACCACCACACCCAGCATGAAAACCACCCGCCTCGCCCTCCTCGCCGCCGCGACTTCCGCCGCCGCCTTCGCCCAGTCCGCTCCGCCTCCCGCTGTCGTCTCCACGCCCGCCGCCCCCGCCTCCCTCCAGGAGGCCATCACCGGCGGCAAGGTCTCCCTCAACGTCCGCCTTCGCTACGAACACGCCTCGCAGGACAACGCCCTCTCCGACGCCGACGCCCTGACCATCCGCACCCGCCTCGGCTACCGCACCGCCACCTACAACGGCCTCGCCGCCTACGTCGAACTTCAGAACACCACCGCCATCGTGGACGACTACGCCTTCCCCGGCGGCACCGGCTCGCAGTCCCCCGCCGCCACCTCCGTGATCGCCGATCCCGACGTCACCGACCTCAGCCAGGCCTGGATCTCCTACACCCGCGGCAAGACCACCGGCACCGTCGGCCGCCAAAACATCGTCCTCGATAACGCCCGCTTCGTCGGCAACGTCGCCTGGCGCCAAAACTATCAGACCTTCGACGCCGTCACCCTGAAGGACTCCACCATCGACAAGCTCTCCCTCACCTACGGTTACCTCTGGGGCATCAACCGCATTTTCGGCGACGTCTCCCCCGCCCAGCCCGATTACCATTCCGATTCCCACATCTTCAACGCGAGCTACTCCGGCCTCTCCTTCGGCAAACTCACCGGCTACGCCTACCTGCTCGATTTCGACAACGCCGCCGCCAACTCCACCGCCACCTACGGCCTCAGCTTCGCCGGCAGCACTCCGCTCACCGACGACCTCAAGCTCCTCTACCGCGCCGAATACGCCACCCAGTCCGACTACGGTTCCAACGCCCCTGACTACCGCGCCGACTACTACCTCGCCGAACTCGGCCTCGGGCTGAAAAAATACAGCTTCACTGTCGGCTACGAGGTCCTCGGCTCCGACAACGGCCAGGGCTTCCGCACCCCGCTGGCCACGCTCCACGCCTTCAACGGCTGGGCCGACACCTTCCTCGTCACCCGCGGCGCCGGCCTCACCGACCTCTACTTCAAGGCCAACGCCACCCTGCCTTACGACCTCGGGTTCACCGCCGCCTACCACCGCTTCGAGTCCGATGTGGGCGGCGCCACCTACGGCGACGAGATCGACCTTCAGCTGACCTACAAGTTCAACAAGCACCTCAGCTTCCTCGCCAAGGCCGCCTTCTACAACGCCGACACCCTGTCGGTCGATACCGACAAGTTCAGTCTCCAGGCCGACTTCGCCTTCTAAGCGTTTTTGTTCCCAGGCCCGTCACCCAAGCCTCCGGCCATTTGGCCGGAGGCTTTTTTGTGCCCCATTTCGATTCATGATTTTCATGATTAATTCTAATTTAAT
>DAIPIP010000277.1:0-2629 GCA_036770725.1 Opitutaceae bacterium | reverse complement strand
CGTCACCGGCATGGCGCGCGGCTGGATCGATCCCGTGCCCACGCTCGCGCACGCCTCGCTGATCGCGCTGGTGCCGCTCGCCCACCTACTCGGCCTGCTCGCGCTAAGCACGTCCACGCGCCGCCCCTCGCTCCGCCTCGCCGCCCGGCTAAACGCGGCCGCGCTCGCGGTGAGCCTCAGACCTCCTGATCCCGAGGAATCAGGCTGGGCCGGCGATTTCATAGACGAGGCGGAGTTCGGTGCCGGGGAACACGGTTTCGGTGGCGGTGAGTTCGGCGCAGAGATGACGCAAGACCGTGTCGTGCGCGCGGGTGGCTAGCGGATGCACCCGAACGGTAAGCGTCTTGTGCGCCGCATCGGGCAGGAGGTCGGCGCTGGTCGTGTAGATTTGGCGCAAAAACGCGTGCGCGTCGTCCGCCCGGGCCAGCACTTCGCGCACGAGGTGCGCCATCGCCACTTCCGCGCGGTAGGCGACCAGCTTCACTGTATCCACAAAATGCTTACGCGTGGGGCGTAGCCGCGCGAACTGCTCCTCGCTCGGCAGCGCGCGCACTTCGATGCGCCGGGGCGTGGCTTTACGCTGCGCTTTGAGGTCGGCCAGTGCGCTTTGGCGCGCACTTATGGCCGCGGTCAACTCGCCTTGCTCGCGCTGCCAGCTCGCCAACTCCTCCGGCTCGGGCGCGGGCCCGAGCGTGCGGGCGCCAAACCGGGCTTGTTGGCGGTGCAAGAGCGCGGTCTCGCGCCGCACCGCCTGGTCGAGCCGTCGCCAGGCGGGGTGGACGACCTGGGTCGTGTCAGGAAGCGGAGCGACGCCGTGTTCCACCAGCCGGTCCAGGGCGAAGTGCTCGCGCATATATTTGAAAAAGTTTTCCTGACACCACCGTGCGCACATCCGCACCGCAACCGAGCCGATGTCGGCGGCGTGATAGTCGGTGGAGAGGATGCTGATCTGGGTGCCGTCGGTGTTGCGGCGGCGGACTTCGCGCAGCCACAGGCCGTTGGGCAGGCAGGTGCCGCGTTCGGCCAGATCCATCGTGACCGTCTCGCCATGCACCAGGGTAAGGGCGTGCGGGCTAAACTCCTCGGTCGGCCACTCGGCGCCGGGAAACTTGTGGTAACACAGGATGGCCAGCCCGAGCGCCTTCATCTCCGCGAAGAACGGCGGCGAGTAGCCCTCGCGGTCAAAGATCAGCGTGAAACGGGGCGGCGCGAGGTGCGTGGGAGAAGCGGGCGCGTCGGGTGCCGCGTCGGGGAGCGCGCGAGCGGGCGCGTCGGTGAGCAGGCGAGGGACGATGTCTTCGCGCAAGACCGTGAGCAGGCCGGGATCGACCGCGCGCGTCACCACGAAGAAGGGCCGACCATCCAGGGCGTTGGCCCAGTAATCGGTGGTGCCACGCAGGCAGAGTCGCTCCCGCGTCACGTAGCGACGCGGCAGTTTGGTGAGGGCTCCGTGGTAGACGCGCACATGGCCGTCGATGCAAAACACGCCCGCGCTGTCCGGCTCGGCCGCGCGCATCCAGTCCTGCGCGAGCGCGGCACTCCACGCCGCAGTGGGTTCGGGCGCGGCGCACAGCGCGGTGAGTTTGGCCCGCAGGGTTCGCACCTCCGGTATCCGGTCCAGCCCTACAAGCTTGCCCCACTCGCCCGGCGGCTCGTAGCGCAGCGCCTCCACCGAGCGCAAGCGAGCCAGCGCCATGAACGCCAGCACGAGGAAAATCGTCTGCAACGGATAAAAGCCCGGCGGCAGCGTGAAATGGGTGCGACTATGGCGCAGCAAGCCCTCCAGCAGCAAGGCGGGCAACGCGCACAACACCCCGGCGCCCGGCACGTCGCTGGCGGCCGCAAACACCAGCGGTGCCTCCTGCAATCCCCCGACACTGGCGAGCAGGCGCTCCTCCAGCCGCGTCGCTCCGCAGCCCAGGGCCGCTGCGGCATCCTCCACCCGCCGCGCACTCTGGGTGGAGGCGGGTGCGGGAGTCGAGGCGGGTGCGGGCGTCAGGCCAGGGCCGGCGGGGCCGTTTTTTTTTGCACCTCGGTGCGACGCACCAGGCGCCCCGCCCGGAGCGCCTTATGTAGGGTGTTGGCCAATACACCGGTTTGGGCGCTGACGTCCGGGACGCTGCGTCCCGCGTCGAGCAAGGCTTGAGCCTGCGGCAGCAACTCCGGGGTGAGTTTGCGGCCGCTTCGAGGTTTGGGCGGGGTGAAAAACGCCGCCGCGCCCGCCGCGCGATAGCGCTTCACGCAACGCTTCACCGTGGTCACGGACACGCCAAACGCGCGCACGATCTCCCCCTGAGTGGCCGAGCCATTGACGATCAACTGGGTGGTAAAGAGCCGGAACGCCGCCAGCTCCGTCTCGCCGTGGGTGAAGACCGGCAAATGACCGTTGAGATACACGACCTGGCCATCGCGGCAGCTGAAGGCCAACCCGTCATTGATGCGGGTGACGCCGACCGGAAAGAGCGGTAACTGGACTTGAGGCATATGCGCCGAGCTTCCATCCCGCGCCCCGACCACGCCAGCCCTCGTCCAAGCTCATCTCACTTCCCCTCCCTCTCCTTCTCCCGGGCTGGGATCAGGAGCTCTGAGCCTTTGGCGTCGGGGTTGGATGGGAGTGTGCGGGCGCGCG
>DAIPIP010000276.1:0-2643 GCA_036770725.1 Opitutaceae bacterium | reverse complement strand
TCGGGGTCGGCGAGGCTAAGCTCAACGTCGCTCCAGTCGAGGGAGCCGGAGGCTCCGTCGAGGCGGAGGGCGATTTGCAGGTCGCGCAGGCCGCCGGGGAGTTGGAAGACGCGGTCGATGAGGGTGGACTTTATCTCGCCGGTGGCGGGGGCGAAGACCGGGGCGCGGCCGGCGAAGGGGACGTTGATCTGGCGCAGGCCTACGCGTGCGGATTCGGAGTTGGCGCCATCGCCGAGGGTCATCTCGAGCACGGGGCCGAGGCCGGTCGGGGAGACGGCATCGACGCGGCCGGAGACGCGGGCGCTCAGGCGGACGCGCTGGCCGGCGAGCGAGGCGACCTGGTCGGCGGGCAGGGCGGCCGCCAGGCGGGCGCCGGCGGTATCGGCGGAGCGGATACGCAGGCCGGGGGCGGGATCATTCAGGGCAAAAAAAAACCTTGGGCGGCCGGCGCGAGGTTCCAGTTGGCGGCCAGGAGGGGGGGGGCGAGGTTGCGGTCGCGGAGGGGGGCGAGGGGGTCGGGGGCGGAGGCGAGGGATTTTTCGTCGCGTGCGAGGGTCAGGGCGGCGACGGAGAAGCGGCGGTAGGCGTCGGCGGCGCCGGCGGTGCTGATGTCGATGCGCCCGAGTTCGTCGCCGCCGCTTTGGTGGAAGCGGGCGGTCTGGGCGGGGCGGTCGGCGAAGGCGTAGGTGACGGTGCCGGCGTCGTAGTTGATGAGGGCTCGGAGGGGGGTCCAGACGTCGGGGACGAGGGTGAGGCCGGAATAGGTTTCGCGTTCGCCGTCGAAGAAGTGGACGGCGCCGGTGTCCTTGACGTTGAAGCGCACGGCGCAGCCCTTGGCCTCGCCATCGGTGTCGTGGCCGAGGCGGATGATGAAGGCGTTGTTGGAGATGGAGGGGGCGGGGATTTGTTCGAGGCGGAGGGCGAGGCCGACGGCGAGGGTGCCGCGGGCGGAGCGGTCGCCGCCTACCTCGACGGCGGAGGGGGTGTAGTGTTGGGTGCGGAAGGGGCCGGGGAATGCGGCGGGGGCTTGAAGGGCGTTGCCGCCGGTGGGGCCGGTGCCGGCGCGGACGACGAGGAAGTCGCCGGGGCCGCGCCATTCGGCGGCTCCGCCGCGGGGCTGGCCTGCGACGGAAGTATCGGCGATGTAGCCGCGCTCGAGTAGGCTACTGGCGGAGGGAGCGGCGGCTTGGGGTGTGGTGGTTGCCGGAGTGGCGGAGGGTTTGGCAGGGGCGGATTTGACGCCGCTGGCGGGGGTAGCGACGGCGGTGCGTTCGATCACGATGTTGTCCACTGAGAACGCGCGATAAACTTGGGCGTCTGCTCCGGCCAGGAGTTCGAGGACACCGAAGTTGGCGGAGCCGGTTTGGTGAAGGAGCAGGTCGCGAGCGACGAGCACGTTGTCCACGGCGTATGAGAAGCTGCGGCGGTCGAAGTCTATCTCGGCGACGAGGCGCTTCCACTCGCCGGTGGCGAACCAGACGGCGGTGTTGACCTCGCGATCCCCTTCAAAGGTGGCGAGCTGGCCGGAATCCTTGATGTTGAAGCGGGCTGCGGTGCGGCCGACGCCATTCTCGTGGGAGGAGGCGAAGCGGAGGATGATCGCCGTGCCGGTGGCAGCGTTGGCCACGGGCTGATCGAGGCGTAGGTCGAGGCCGACGCGCCATTTGCCGGTGGCGGCGAGGGAGCCGCCATGATCGGAGGCGGCGGGCACGAAGCGTTGGGAACGATAGGGACCGGGCAGGGTGCCGGGTGATTCGAGTCCCGTCCCGCCGGCTCGACCGGCGGTGGCATTGACTTGGAGGAAGTCGCCAGCCCCGTGCCAAATGGACGCTCCGCCCACCGGTTGGTCGGCGACAGTGCGGTTGGTTTGATAGCCGACTTCGAAGTCCACGGTAAAGGCGGAGAGCGGTAGCACGGCGGCGGTGAACAGGGGTAGAATGAGGGTAAGGCGCATGTGAAAAGTGATCGTTGGCTACCGGGGGTGAGAAGGAGGGGCAAGATTATATGCAGAAATGCATAAATATTCAAAATGAAGCTTTCTCAAGCGAGGATAGGCTTGGGGGCGGAGGCGGGTGGTTTAGGGGTAATGGTTAAGGGCGGGTTGGAGATGGGCTGCCTCGCGCTGGAGGGCGGGGTTATCGAGGTAGCGGCGGCGGACTTCGGTGCCCTCGTCGCGGCGGTATTCGACGACGATTTCCCAGAGGTCGTTTCCTCGGGGGTGTATTTCCCAGAGCTGAGTTTCGTAGTCGGCGGCGGTGACGAGTCGGGCGGCGAGGTTGGTTTCGCGCCAGGCGGCGCGGGAGGCGGGGTCGAGTCCGGCGGCGAGGGCGGTCTCGAACTCGGCGACGAGGCCGGCGGCTTCGCGGGGAAAGGGAACGAGTTCGAGGCGGTAAGTGCCGTCTTCCAGGCGCGAGTTTACCACGGCGGCGGTCTCGAGGTGCTGCCAGCTTTCGCGGAAGGCGTGCCAGTGGGTTTCGAAGTGGGCGGTCTCGGCGGGATCGAGTTCGAGGGCGAGGAGCAGGTGGTGGGTGAGATCGGGCTCGCGCACGTCGAGGTTGGCGAGGGCGCGGCGGAGATTAGAGATGGTGGGCGGGGCCTCGGCGGCGAGGGCGGGCGGAGGGGGCGGGGTTGTCGGCGGTGGTG
>DAIPIP010000090.1:0-11907 GCA_036770725.1 Opitutaceae bacterium | reverse complement strand
GCGCGGCGTCGGCTTGGAGGCGGAGGAAAACGAAGCTGCCGGCATTGGCTCCGTTCGCGTATTGGGCGTTGAGGAAGGAGGTGAGGGCGACGGAGCCGGCGGGGTTGTTGTTGATGTCGGAAAAGAGCGCCGAGCTGGCCGGCATAAAATCGGCCTGGAGGAAGGTGGACGAGGCGCCGAAGTCGGAGCCAAGGACGTTGGCGGTGCCGGAGATGCGGTCGAGGCCGACAAGATCGAGGTTAAAGGCGGTCGAGACGGTCTGGAACTGATCCGCTTGGGTGATGTAGAAGGCGCGGACGTTGAAGCTGGCCGAGGTGAAGACCTCGCCGGGGGCGAGGGTCGGGAGTTGGAAGGCGAAGATCGAGGACGAGTTGACGCCGTCGGTGGTGCCGACGCGGACATGCCAGTCGTCCGGGACCTCGACGACGTTCGTGCCATCCACGAAGGCGTCGCTGAAATCGGTGGTGATGGATTGGCCGAAAAGAGCGCCGCAGCCGAAGAGCGGCAGCGCGAGGAGCAGGGTGGGCAGGGATGGTTTCATGGGTGGTTTTGGGACGTTGCGAGATTAGGGCAAGGGGCCGGATCTGGGTAGGCTTTTGGCCCACATGGACAGGCGTGATAAGCACGTCCACGGTGGGGTCTTCGGGGGTGGGCTACTCCCGCCAGAAGAAGCTGACCGAGTGGGGGGGCAGTTCGAGGGGGCTCGTGAAGGCGGCGCGCTTATCTCCGACGCGATGGCCGGAGGCGTCGATGGTGGCGTGCTGCCAGTCGCCGGCGAAGTCGCCCTCGAGGGTGACGGTTTGGATGCCGTTGGTGCGGTTGATGAGGGCGAGGCTGCGGCCCTTGGCGTCGGGGACGACGGCGAAGGCGACCACGCGGGAGGGGGCGTCGCTGGCGGTGGAGACGAGGGCGCCGCGGAAGCGGGCGTTGAGGTGGTGGAAAACGTGGGCGGAGGGACGCAGGGAGGCGTCGTGGTTCATCTTGCCGTAGGTGCCATCCATGTCGTTCCAGGCGTTGGTGACGTGGAGGCCGTCCACGTGGGCGAAGGCGGCGAGGGCGAGGGCGTCGAAGACGGCGCCCTTGTGGTTCACCATGCGGGGTTCCTGGGTTTCCCAAGTCCAGGAGATGTTCCATTCGTTGAGGTGGAGCTCGATGGGGCGTTCGGGGGAGACGGAGCGGAGCATGTGGGCGAGCTTTTCGGCATGCGCGGCCATGACGGCGGTCTTGTCGTAGATGGATTGGTCGCTCTCGGAGAGCACGCCGGAGGCGTAGGCGTGGATGGAGAGGAAATCGAGTTCGGGGAGGGTGGCGCGGGCGAAGCGTTCGAGGTGGGAGTAGAAGTCGGGGCGCATGGCGGCGGGGCCGCCGATCTTGGCGGTGGGGTCCACCTGGCGCACGGCGGCGGCGGCGAGGCGGTAGAGGGACGCGAGTTCATCGACGTGATCTTTTCCGCTGCGCGAGGGGTCCACCCAGTAGCCGCCGTCTTTTTCGTTGGTGATTTCCCAGTGGGTGACGCGGGCGCCGAGTTCGTGGTTCAAAAATCGGACGAGGTCGGCGCAGAGGCGGGCGAAGTCGGCGTGGCGGTCGAGGTCGAGGCGGTGGTCGCGATTTTTGTCCCAGGCGTCGGGCCAGCCGCAGATGTTGACCAGGCGTTGTCCGGTGGCGGGCCAAAGGGCGACGGCGCGGCGGATTTTTTCCCAGGCCCAGGTTTGGGTGTCGGGGTCGAACCAGCCGGCGCCGGTATCGGTGGCGCGGGCGAGCATGCCGGCGTGGTGGAAGCGCACGAGCCCGGGATTGATGTGGGCGAAGTTTTTCGCGTAGTCGGGGACGGCGAGCTTGTGGGGTTCGAAGCCGACGAAGCTGTTGATCGAAAAAAGATTGGTCGGGATGACGCGGCCGGGGTGGTCCCAGTCGATCGTGATGGTGGCGGCGCCGGGTTCGGAGGATTCCGGGGGCGGGGGGCTTTGGAGCTTCACCGTGGCGTCCTCGACGTTGGGCATGCCGGGCAGGGCGGCGCCGCCATCGGGGCGGATAGCCGGGTCGGCGGTGATGACGAGGGCGTCGATACCGGCGGCGGGGTTGTCGGTCGGTGCTCCGATGAAGAGGATGCCGTCACTTAAAAACTCGCGGGAAAAGGGGCCGAGGGAGCGCCAGCCGAAGGCGTCTTTGGTGTCCCAGTTCCACGGTGTCTCGCGCTGGGCGTCGCCTTCGAGGATTTTCATCTGAAGCGCGGCGGCGCGGTAGCGAACCCAGATGAGCAGGGGATCGCCTTCCGGGGGAAGCGAACCGAAGATCATGGGGCGGTAGCCCTGGGGCACGCGCAGATAGCGACCAGCGAGGGCGGCGGCATCCGGGGCGATGACCAAATCCCCGGCGGCGGGGTGCTCGGCGGCGAGCTTCACCGCAGTGCGCGCATCGGGCGCGGGCAGTTGATCACGGCGAGTGATTTCGGCGGCGCTTAGCGCGGAGGAGGAAGACAGGAGGCTCGCGGTGAACAGCGCGGCCAAGGAGAGCAGGGTGGGGAGTTGCATGGGGGCGAGAGCGACGCCATGGTCGCGTCACCCCCCAACCTTAGCGGTTAAGGGCAAATTACGGGAGGGCGTTATACACACTGTTTAAGGCGTTAAATCCCACGATCCGCGCGGGCCTCCAGCGTGATGGCGAGCAGGGCGAGGGTGGCTTCGTGGCCGGGAAGGGCGACGATTTCGATGGCGACCAGCGGGCGTTCGGGGCGGGGGTTGATCCACTCCAAGGTGTAGAGAAACTGGGAGGTGGCGGTGGGGTCGGCGCGGGGTTTGAGGTCGTAGGGCCGGGCGTGGTGGCGGGTGACGTGGTCGTAGGCGAAATACCAATCCTGGATGTTGGAATCGCGGCCTTCGGGTTCCTCGGGGTGGGCGTTGCCCAGGCTGTGGAGGGGGACCTCGGCGAGCAGGCCGTCGGCGTTGAAAAACCGGTAGGCGGCGAAGGGGCCGGAGCGCGAGCCCCAGCCGCAGGCGTGGAGGAAGAACACGCGGCGAGCCCGTTTGGAGACCGGGAGGCGAAGGCTGGCGGGGAGGGGGTGCGCGAGCGCGTCGGCGCGGAAACGTTCCGACAGGAAAAAGACGCAGCCTTTTTTCTCGATGCGAAAGGGCACGCCATGGATGTGTTTGAGGCCGGCGCGAACATGAAGCAGGGGTTGACCGAACCATGGGCGCTCGCCCTCGGCGAAGGGGGTGTTGACCATGCGCGTCAGGGGGAGCTGGCGCCAGACCACCTTCCCGGTGGTGTCGGGGTAGCGGCCCTCGTGACCGGCGAGCCGCGGGGCGTTGGGTTGAGGAACGAGGGTGGCTCCCCGGTCGGCCCGGGCGGCGAAGGAGCGGTGGCCCTGGACGCGGTGGGCCTTGGGGGTGCGTCCGAAGATTCGAATGAAGCAGACGCGGAAGGCTCGCACGCTCGCGTAACCCACGCGGGCGGCGATTTCTTCGATGATGTCGTTGGTGGTGATGAGCAGCGTGGCGGCGTGTTGAATACGAATCCAGGTGACCTGCTCCATCGGGGTGCGGCCGGTTTCGCGTCGGGAGAGGCGGCGGAGGTGTTCGGTGCTCACGGAGGCGAGGCCGGCGAGGGAGGGGAGATCCCAGGGGGCTTCGGGGCGGCGGGCGACCTCGGCCCAGACCGGCGCCAATTGATCGGCGCGGGCGATGGGATTGGCGAGGTGGCGAAGCTTCAGGTCGATCAACTCGACGAGACGTTTTTGCACGATGGGGTCGGCGTCGGAGTGGTTTTCGAGCACAAGGGCCTCGACCAAAGCGGCGATGGGTCGGCAGTGCAGGCGAACGAGGGCCACCTCATTCGACGAGAATCGAAGTGGATCGTAGAAAAACAGGCAAAACACCCAACCGGAGTTTTCCGCGCGAAGTTCGTGGGCGGGGCCGGGCGGGACGAGCAGGGCCTGGCCCGCCCCGACCTCGAAGGAGCGTCCGCCGACCGCCACCCGGCCCTCGCCGCCGGTGCAGAGCAGCACGAAAGGGCAAGGGCAGGGCGGTCGCGCGAGCACGTAGAACGCGCCGGCCGTCACCTGGCCGATCTCGATCATGCCGTGCTCGGTGAGGCCGGGACAGTCTGTTTGGCGAAGGATGGTTTCGCGGGTGCCGCGTCCGATGACGCGGCGTCTTAGCGCGGGCAGTCCGGGAGAAACGTGTTCGGCGGGCAAGGCCGAGGGAGGAGCCGAGGCGGCGGGCTTCGGTTTGGGGGGCATGGGGGAATGATGGTTAATCAGACCTGCCGCGAACAAGCCTTTATAGGTGGTTTACACGCCTATGGTTTGGGGGGGCGGGCATGTATCTTGGTGTTCCCATGATCGTCGATTCCATAGCTCCTCCTTCCTCAGTTCCGGCCCTCGCCGACATCGATTCGCGGGTATGGGAAGCGCTGGATGCCACGGTGCGCGCCTGGTGGGACGGAGACGTGCACACCGCGAGGGAAGAGGATGTGCGGCGCGACCCCGACGGCACGCTCTTGTATTTGCCGCACCCCTACATCACGCCCGGCGGCAGCGAGCGCGCCTTCCCCGAGATCTACGGCTGGGACACCTACTACGTGAATTGCGCGCTGCTGGCGCACGGACGCGCCGACCTGGCCGAGGGCAACATTCGCAACCAACTTTTCCAGATCGAGCGCCACGGGATGACGCTTAATGGCAACCGCAGCTGGTATCGCACCCGCTCCCAGCCGCCACTCTGGGCGGAAGGTATTCGCCGCCACGTCGAGGCCACCGGTGACGAGGACTTGTTGATGCAGGCTTATCCGCTGCTCAAGCGCGAGTATGAGGGCTATTGGTGCGCGGCGCATCACGCGACGCCGGTGGGCTTGGCGACCAACCGCGACATCGGCGTCACGGATGCGCCGCGGCTGCACGCGGAATCGGAGACCGGGCTGGATTTCTACGCGGGATTCGGCGGCGACGTGCGTCGTTGCGCGCCGTTGATCACGAATTGTGTGCTGGTGAATTTCGCGGCGAACCTGGCGCATTTCGCACGGCGGCTGGGTCGCGAGACGGAAGCCCTGCGTTGGGAGGACGATGCCGCGGCGCGGGCCGAGCGGATCCGCGACCTGATGTGGGACGAGGAGTCGGGCGGGTTTTTCGAGTATGATTTTGTGGCGGGAAAACGTCTGCCGGTCTGGAGTCTCAACGCCTACTGGCCGCTTTGGGCGGGCGTGGCGACGGACGCGCAAGCGCGGAAGATGGCGGCGCAGCTGCCCCGGTTTCGCCAGCCGCACGGATTGGTTTTCACCGACCGGGAATATGCCAGTCCGCACCCCGAGTTCACCTGGTTGCAGTGGGGGTATCCGGCCGGCTGGCCGCCGGCGCAGATCATGGTGGCCGAGGCGCTGGCGCGATATGGCGAGCTTGGCGCGGCCCGGGCGTTTGCCCGGGATTTTCTCGCGTTGCAGATGCGCCTGCACGCCGAGACGGGGAAACTCTGGGAAAAATACAATGTGGTCGAAGGCTCGTTGCGCTTCGGTGTCGAACGCTATGAGACCCCGCCTTTGCACGGGTGGAGTTCGGCGTCCGTCGTGTTGCTGGGGCGTCTCGTCCGGCGCGATGTCGCGGGCGCGCCGGGTTTCGGGACAACTCATTTCGCCGCCGGGGCTTGAGCCGGGTGGGCGTGTGCATGGAATCGGGCTTGGTGGGAATCACGCCTTTTTGGGTGTGAAATCCGGCCTCACGGTTCCCGGGCGTTTTGGCTAGAGTGGCGGGACTTCGGCGGGTTCCCGAGCGGTCCCCGGCCGAAGCAACCCCCCCCAAATAACAACCCCATGAATACACTCCGATCCTTCGGGGCGCTGGCCTGTGCCGTCGCCCTGTCCTTCAGCCCGGTGAAGGCCGACCCTCCCGGCGGCACCGCCGGCTGGACCCTTTCCTTCGAGGACAACTTTAACGGCACCGCCCTCGACACGACCAAATGGACCGCGCCCACCCGCCAGGACGGCGCGCCGTGGAATTATCAAACTCCGAACAACGCCGTCGTCGCCAATGGCATCCTCACCCAAAGGGTCACCCAGCGGGACTCGACGCCGACCTTCCACATCAGCGAGATCGAGACGATCAACAAGTTCGAGCCCGTCTATGGCTACATCGAGGCGCGCACAAAGACCTCGTGGAGCCCCTCGTCCTGGCCTTCCTTCTGGATGATCTCCCGTTACGGTTGGCCGCCCGAGCTGGACATCTACGAGAACTGGGGCGGCACCAACGCGGCCATGTCCGCGCAAAACTGGCACTACCGAAACAGCTCCGGCGCGGAGGAGGGCGACGCCAAGGGCGTGTGGTTGCCGACCAGCCACCCCGACTATTGGGGCGCGGGCTACGGCGGCGACTATTACGTCTATGGCGCGCATTGGCAGGAGGGCCGGATCGATTTCTACATCAACGGCGTGCTTACCCATACCTCGACCAAGGAAGTCACCTCGCTTCCCATGTATATCGTGTTGAGCAACGGTCTGGGCGGCGCCCAACGCGGCAATCCCGACTTCACCGGTGGTCCGGCCGATAAGTTTAATCAGAAAGTGGACTACGTGAAGGTTTGGACCCGCCCGCTCGGCACCGAGCTTTCGCGCAGCGGCTGGGTGGCCAGCGCTTCCTCCTCCGGACCGTGGAATCCTCCGTCCAACGCGATCGATGCCAGCGCTCAGACCAAGTGGGGCTCCGGAGGCTCGCAGTTTAACGGGCAATGGTTCCAGGTCGACCTCGGCTCGGCCAAGACCTTCGACACCGTCGTGGTCAAATCCTACGAGAACATCGGCGATGCGCCCGCCGGCGTGCAGCTTTTCGTCAGCGATACCCCCGGTTCCTGGGGCAGCGCCGTCGCCACCAAGGTGGATAACGCCAACATCCAGGAACTGAATACCGTCATCCTGAAGTTCCCCTCCACGACCAAGCGATACCTTCGCCTGGTGCAGACCGGGACCAAGAGCAACTGGTGGGGCATCGACGACCTGCGGGTTTACTCCAACGTCGGCACGACGCCGCCCCCCGCCGCTCCCATTCCCGACGGCACCTACAAGATCATCAACCGCAAGAGCGGCAAGGCGCTCGACTTGCCCGGCTCCGTCACCACCGACGGCATCCAGTTTCAGCAATACACCTACGGCGGCGGCAACAACCAGCGCTTCAGCCTCACCGTCCAGAGCAATGGCAACTACAAGATCACGGCGGTCCATAGCGGCGACTCGCTCGCGGTCGCCAACGGTTCCACCGCCGACGGGGCGGCGGTCATCCAATGGCCTTTCTCCGGCGGCACGGATCAGAGGTGGAAGCTTCAGGCAACGACGGGTTCCTACTTCAAGATCGTCAACGAGAAGAGCAACAAGGTGCTCGGCGTGAGTGGCGGCTCGACCAGCAATGGCGCCAAGACGATCATCTGGCCGAGCAACACCTCCACCGATCAGGAGTGGACCCTGACGGCGCCCTGAGCGCCCCGAGCCGCGCCCATCTCTTCGCCCCGCGCGCGACCTCCGCTTCGGCGGAGGTCGCTTCCCGGCCCGCGCACGTCGTCGCCCCCGACGCTTGCCGCGGGCTTTTGTTTTTGATCGAGCTTCCTTAGCCGGTGTTTTTAGCGCCGCTCTGAGTGCCTTTCACGCCTTGAGGGAAACAGACTTTCACGCTATGGTTGCATTCAGTTCACAAGCCCTTTTTGTCCCCCTTCTTTAGAACGGTTCCCGCCGTGTCGATACGTCCGCCCCGAACATCTTTTCATTGCCCCTCCCTCCCCATGAATCCCCTAACCTTTCGCTCCCGCCGCGGCTTCACCTTGATCGAGCTGCTCACCGTGATCGCGATCATCGGCATCCTCGCGGCCATCATCATCCCAGTGGTCGGCAAGGTGCGCAAAACCGCCAAGAGCGCGCAATGCACCAGCAACCTTCGGCAGATCGGCATGGCCATAACGCTTTATAGCGGAGCTGAACGCGGGTTTTTGCCTTTAGCATATGATGGACGAAAAGGAAACCTTCCTTGGTTTAAGACGATCTCGCCCTACTTTAGCCAAACCAAGGACGGATGGTCGGCCGAAGGAGGTAATTATCAGTTTTGTCCGGCGGAGGCGGTGTTGCCGGACCAGTGGGGCACCAACTACGCCTCGAATCCCAATGTAATGCCCGATGGAATGAATGACCCAAATCGGGCCAGGATTCCATTTGGAGCCATCAGGCAACCGAGCCGGATCTTGTTGGTCGGCGATTCGATGGTCAAGGCAGATGGATATTCACAAGACTATAACGCATACCAACATCCGAACATCTCCAGCGGTGGGGATCCCGAGGAGCCCTTGCCCGCGCCCACCGAGGGCACGGCCGCTTTTTCTTTCCGCCACGGCGGCGGCAGGATGAACGCGGTTTTTGCCGACGGCCATGTGCAGAGTCTCGCCGTGGGCGAGTTGAAACGCCGCCATGTGCGCATCGACTGATCGCTCAAACCTTTTCCTTTTTGCCCAAATCTATATGAACACGTTTCACATCGTTTCTTCCCTCCTCGCCTTTTCCGTCGCGCTTGGACTCCCGGCTTTTCTCAACGCGCAGAGTGTCGCCGTCCTCGGTCACGATACCGCCCATGTCGTCTTGGCGGAGAAATCGCCCGGCGCAGGCGACGGACTTCGCAGCGACCCGGGGACGATAGGCAAGTTTTTCGCGACGAATGATCGTCCCTACAACCCCGTGGTCACGGCCGGTATGCCCGGATCATGGTCGCAAGCCCAGGTCTGGGTGCGCCAACGCGGCGGCCCCTTTCAACTCAAAGGCAAGGGCGGCGCGACCGAAATCCAGTGGCAATGGGAAATCCCCGCCACCTGGACGTGGATCTCTTACGGCACGCATACTCGCGAAAACCTGGGCGAAAGCTTCTTGTTTATCCGATCGGACAAGCTCGCGCCGGACGGCGGTATCGACGTGATCATTCTTCTGCGTGACGAAGCGGTCCCGACGGCGGCCGAATTGGATTTGCTCGCGCGCCAGGTGGTGAGCGAGGCCGAGGCTCGTTGATTCTTTTCCATGCCCGAGGCGTTGGGCGGCAGGCTGCTTCAGGCTGCCTCCCGCCGAAGCTGATTTGTTGATCGGTGGTTTTGGCGCCGGTTTTTGAAATCCCAAAAGCCTGCGCGAAATCGGGCTGCGGGTTCACATGATCGCTTTTCAATCATGAGTATCCCTGCAGGTTTCATTCGGGGCGCGGCCACGGCGTCCTACCAAGTTGAAGACGCGCACGAGCGCCGACGGGAAACGCCGTTCCATCTGGGGGCAGGAAACCGCGATCACGCTCAAGGCGCTTGATGCGGGCCCGGTTGTGCGCAGCGTTCGGCGTCGTGGAAACCCCTCCCAAAATCTCCGACATCGCGCGCGACGCCGGCGTATCCATCAGCACGGTTTCGCGGGTTTTGAATCATGGGCCTAACGTGCGCCCGGAAGTGCGTGAACGCGTCCTGCTTTCGGCCCGGCGGCTAAACTACCGCCCGCATCCGCTCGTCAGCGCGCTGATGCAGCAGATTCGTTCGCGCCGGAAATCCACGGTGCGCGCGAATCTCGCCTATCTGGACTGGTGCGCGCGGCGGGAGGACTTCCGCGAGCAGGCGGTGCAGCGCCGGTTTTTCTCCGGGGCGAAACGCGCGGCCGAAGAGTTGGGCTACACGCTGGAGGAGTTTTTTCCGATCGCGGACGGCTTGGGGCGGTCGACCTTGATGCGAATGCTGGAGGCCCGCGGGATGCGAGGCGCGGTGGTTTTTGTTCACGTGCGGCAGGACCCGGTGACGCGCGAAGCGCTGGAGCCACACACCGCGACCGAGGGGTTGCCTCTGGATTTTTCGTCTTTGACCACGGTGGCGCTCGGCGGGCGCTTCACCGCGCCGTCGCCCCACTTCGCGACCAACGATCAATACGCCGCGGGCCGTCTGGTCGGAGAAACCTTGTTGGCGCGCGGCTACGTGCGGCCGGGGCTTGCGCTCAGCAACTACCTCGACGCGATCACGGAAAACCGGTTTCACGCCGGGCTTCACTCGGTTTGGTGCCGATCGGCGGTCGCCGAGGGCTTCCGCTCGCTGGTGTATCGCGAAGGTGATCGCGCCGCGCTGGTCAACTGGGTGAAGGCGGAGCGCGTCGATGTCCTGGTCGCTTGCGCGGACGACGCGTTGGACTGGATGCGCGAGGCGGGTTTCCAGGTCCCCAAGGATCTCGGCTTTGTCTCGCTCGACGCGACGCCCGGCGGGCTGGTCAGCGGGGTCGATCAACGGCACGAGGAAGTGGGCCACGCCGCCACCAGCCTGGTGGTGGAGCAGCTTAACCGCGACGAGATAGGCCTGCCGACGGTTCCGCGCGGGGTGTTGATCGAGGGCGTGTGGGTCGAGGGAACGACGCTCGCCGTGCGTTGAGCGCGGTGAGGTGCCAGGTCTCGCGTGGTGGGGCGAGGCTCGGCGTTGGGAAGCGGTTTGGCGGACGTCGCATCGGTTGCTGAAAGGATTTTCAAACCCCGGCGCTGGGTGGGGTGGGTCGGTGCGACTAAGCAGGGGCATGGCTACTGATGCACCCGACTACGCGCCCGAACCCCCTGCGGGCTGGAACAGCTTTGATTGCTTTGGCTCCAGCGTGACGGAGGCGGAGGTGTTGGCCAACGCAGAGGTGTTGGCGCGCGAGCTTCTTCCCGGCGGCTACGACACGGTGGTGGTGGATTATTGTTGGAGCCATCCTTCGCCGGGGGCCTGTTCCAACCCAAACCAAGCCGAGGGCTTTCAGCCTTTGCTGGCGATCGACACCGAGCACAGGCTGCTGCCCGCGCCCGAACGCTTCCCCTCCTCGCGGGGCGGTCGGGGCTTCGCACCCCTGGCCGCGCGCATTCACGCGATGGGGTTGAAATTTGGCATTCATATCATGCGCGGCTTTCCCAGGCAGGCGCTGTATCCGGCTTTTCCCTCGCGCATCGGTGGGTTGCACCCCGGCAAGATAGCCGATCCGGATGACGTGTGCTCTTGGCTCAATCATATGTGCGGCGTGCGTGCGACGTCGGTTGGCCAGGCCTACTACGACTCCTTGTTTCGGCTCTATGCGGAGTGGGGGGTGGACTACGTAAAGGTGGACGACATGACCTTCCCCTATCATGCGTCCGAGATAGAAATGGTGGATCAGGCGCGGCGGCGTTGCGGACGCCCGATGACGCTCAGCCTTTCTCCGGGCGCCTGCCCGGTCGAGCAGGCGAACCACGTGGGGTGCCACGCCGAGCTGTGGCGGGTCTCGCCCGATTTTTGGGATCGCTGGGATGATTTGCGCCGAGCCTTCGATCTTTGCCGGGCCTGGGCTCCTTACCGGCGCACGGGAGCGTGGCCGGATCTGGACATGTTGCCGGTGGGGCGACTCTCGCGCCGCGGGCCGGCCGGGCCGGAGCGCGAATCGTATTTCACTGCGGCGGAGCAGCGCACCCTGTTGACGCTCTGGTCGTTTTTTAAAGCCCCGCTCTTTGTGGGCGGCGACTTGACCGTGATGGACCGGCCCACCCTCGATCTTCTGCGCGATCCGCTCCTCGCGCACATCCGAAAAAACGGCGATGGCGCGACCTGTGTCCGGCATAGCGAGGGGGGGGAGGTGTGGCGCACGAACATTTGCGACGCCGGTGTGTCGTATTATGCGGTGTTTAACCTCGGCACAGATTTTATCGAACCCTTGCGCTTGCTGCGGGAAGCCGGGGTGGACGCCGAGGATGCATTGCGAGCGCGAGACGTTGTCGGCGTGCTGCCCAAATCCGGCGGGGCCGAGCTGCTCGGCGCGCATGATGTGGCGCTCTACGCGGTGCAGGGTGTTTTAAGCGCCTCTCCGGGCGTTGCGGCTGCCGCTGGCGGAGGTTGAGAGGATTGATGCGCACTACGACTCGATTTTTCCCCCGTCTTAGAGACCACG
>DAIPIP010000275.1:0-2686 GCA_036770725.1 Opitutaceae bacterium | reverse complement strand
ACCAAGTGCCCGCGTCCGCCGCGCGTGCTGGCGCGTCTCGCGAAGGACATGGGATTTTCGGCGGGTTGGGACGCGCATCTATCCGGCGGCACGCGCGTTGCCGCCGAGGTTTACCCGCACCCGGCCATGGTGCGGCTTTTCAGCTTGGACCGAATCATCAAATACAAAAAAGGCCCGATCGCGGCGAAACGCGCGGAGTTCGCCCGCCTGCAAGTCTTGATCGCCGAATTGATCGCGCGCGAGTTCCGCTACCTAACGCTCGACGCCGACACTCCCGCGCTGCTCGCCGAGCCGTGGTCCAAGCCGGTCGAGGACCGCACCGACGCATTGTTTTGCGCCTTGATCGCCCTGCACCACGTCCGCCACGCGGGCGCGCGCAGCGAGGTGATCGGCGACGCGGCGACGGGCTTTATTCTCCTGCCAGTTTCGTGAACGGCCAGATGATCGGGATGACGACCAACGCGACCGTCATGCACACGAAATTGAGCGGCACGCCGATCTTTACGAAGTCGCCAAATTTGTATCCACCCACGCCATACACGTAGGTGTTGGTCTGGTAGCCGATGGGGGTGGCGAAGGCGGCGGAGGCGGCGAAAGTGGCCGCAATAATGAAGGGGCGTGGGTCCACGCCCAACTCGGCCGCGACGCCGAGCACGATGGGCACCATGAGCGCGGCGACGGCGTTGTTGGAAAGGATCTCGGTCAGAAAGGTGGTCACCAGATAGATCGCGCCGAGCACGACGAGCGGGCGCATCTCCTCCGAGGCGAGCGGTTTGACCAACTCGACGAGGCCGCTTGCCAGCCAGGCTGCCGCCCCGGTGCGATCCAGCGCGAGGCCGGCGGCGAGCATGGCGTAGATGAGGAAAAGCACGGGCCACTCGATCGAGTCGTAGGCCTCCTTGGTGGTGAGGCAGCCTGCGGCGCAGACCACGACGCAGCCCATGAGCGCGCCGAGGTGGATGGGCACGAGACCGAGGAACTCGCCGAGCACGACGGCGGCGATGACGCCGAGCACGAGCGGAATGTAGCGGGTCTTGGGGCGGGCCGGGGTGCGCGCGCGGTCGAAGACCACGAGGTCGGACGAATTTTGCAGGGCGTCAATGGCCTGGTCGGTGCCCATCATGAGCAACACGTCCCCGGCGGCGAGGGGCAGGGAGTCCACCTTTTCGCGCACGTTTTTCCCCTGTCGATGCAGCGCGAGCACGACCATGCGGTAGCGTTGGCGGAAGTTGAGGTCCTTCACGCTCCGGCCGACGAGGTCGGAGTTGGGATTCACCACGGCCTCGACCAGCGAGCCCTCGTGGGCGGCGATTTGTTCGAGGCCGAGCGCGAGTTCGGAAACGAGGTCGATGCCCGCGACGCCGCGCGCGGCCGCGATGCCTTGGGGGCGGCAGGCGAGCACGAGACGGTCGCCGGCGTTGAGCTGGGTGACCTTCGGATCAAAGGGCAGGGCCACGCCGTCGCGCACGATTTCGAGCACGCGGATGCCTTTTTTGGAGCCGAGACCGGCCTCGGCGAGCGTCTTGCCCACGGCGGCTGCCGCCGGTTGCACGAAGGCCTCGGTGATGTATTCCCGGCGTTCGTCCTCGCTCAGGATGGAGCTGAGCATGGCGCGATCGGGCAGCAGGCGCTTGCCGAAGAAGGCGAGATAGACCGCGCCAATGATCGAGGCGGGCACGCCCAGCCATGCCAGTTCAAACATCGAGAAACCCTGGATGCCCTTGGCGGTGATTGCGCCGTTGACCACGAGGTTGGTGCTGGTGCCGATGAGGGTGCAGGTGCCGCCGAGCACGGCCGCGTAAGAGAGCGGGATGAGCAGCTTGGAGGGAGCCAGCTTCATTTTGCGCGCGAGGTTCAGGACCACGGGCAGGAAAACGACGACCACCGGGGTGTTGTTGATGAAGGCCGACATGGCGGCGACCAGCAGCACGAGGCCCAGCATCACGACGGGGTAGGGCAGGCCGCCGTAGCGTTCGACCAGGCGGGAGACGCCGTCGATGGCGCCGCATTTCACGAGGGCGGCGCTGAGCACGAACATGGCGCCGACGGTGAACGGGGCGGTGTTCGCGAAGACGGAAAACGCGTCCTGCGACGGCAGCAGGGTCGTGGCGGCGAGCACGCAGAAGAGCGCGAGCGCGACGAGGTCGGGCGAGAACTTTTCCCAAAGGAAAAGTCCAAGTGTGCCGGCGAGCAGGGTGAAGATGAGGGCGATTTCCCAAGTCATACCAAATGGCCCGGGATTGGGCGGACGCTCCGCCGCGCGGGCGAGCGCAAAAGGGCACGTTAAGAGCGGCTCACCGCAGATAACTCCGATAGCTGAAAAGGATTCTGATTTTACCGCAGATTACGCGGATGAGCGCAGATAACGAAGGTATCGGGGGGGGCACCAAGGCGCGGTGCTGTCGCCGGAACTTTTTAACCTAAATCCGGCATTAGAAACCGCAGATTACACAGATGAACGCAGATATTAAGACATTGCCGATCTTGTCACGATCACCTCGAGGGAGAGTCGAACCACGGACGACATTCATACTCGAAATCATTTTATCTGCGAAATCTGCGGTTAAATCCGACTGCCGTTTCTGGGTTTAACCGCGAAGAAAACACGAAGATTCGCGAAGGACCGAGCCATGCCTGTAGAAACTGGTCTGATCTTCGCGTTTCTTCGCGTAACTTCGCGGTCATT
>DAIPIP010000274.1:0-2702 GCA_036770725.1 Opitutaceae bacterium | reverse complement strand
ACTTCCAAGAGTAGGAAATTTCGAGGGTCCTGCCAAATCCCTGAACACCCATCACATATCTCTAGACTCGGCTTTGGCCAGTATTATGAGCAAGGCCGGAGTTCTCGGCACCGTCTGGCAAGCGGCCAGCACGAATGCAATGGGTAAAGCAAGAAGGGTTTTCAGTGCCCGCACGGTCATCTCCTGGTGAGAAGAGGGTCGGAACCGCGCTCCACCGCAGCCAGCCGATCATCCACAGCCGCCAGGTAACGCAAGACTCGACCGTTTGTGAGAAGGGGGGACGCGGCCGAATGGCGGTTGTCATTTTTCAAAGTCGACTTCAGCGAATCGCCAAAGTGGGGTCGGCAGGGCGTCAAGTTCGGCCGACGGCCGTCGGACCACCGCGCGCCACCGCCCATCGTTTCCGCCGTGCCCGGCCATCGGGGACCGGTCGGTCATGGCGCGCACCGCACTCCATCGCCGTCGGCTTCGACGATGGGCAACGTGCTGAAGTCGGCTTTGAAGGCGGCTGAAGTCGACTTTGAAAAATGACACCCCCTCCCGTGAATCAAAAAAATTGACTTTTTTTGAATTTTATGAGTTGCAATCTTTAATCTTTATCTGGTATATTGCACTGCATCAAATGCCAAACCTGCCGCGAGACAGGGGCAGAAAGTCGCGGATCCTGAGTGGATTCGTACCAGGAAAGCCGGACTGCCGAGAGCGACACCGTCAAGGTCGCGCGAGGTGGTGCGGCTTTTTTTATTGGGTTTTGCAGATCACCCGGAGGCGATGCCTGCCGGGTTCACGAGCAGGTATAAAAAAGCAGGGCGTAAGGAGAGAAATAGGGCAAGGGATGAAGCCTTGGCAGCATCCACGTCGCAGGTAGGGGCTCGATCGTGAACAAAAAAATTCTCAGACGTTCCCTCATGTTGCTCTTGCTGGTGCTCGCCGCGGGGGTGGGCGCCCAAATTTACTGGCGGGTCGACGAACAGGGCATCACGCATCTCAGCAACCGACCGCCGGCGGGGACGGCCGTCGAGGTAGATGAAGAAGCCAGCAAACCACCGCCGTCCGGGGGTCGGGAAACGGCGGAGCCACCGACGGAGACGGCCGTCGAGGGGGATGAAGAAACCGCCTTGCGGGAGGCGGAGGCCGCCTTTAGCGCCCGCGATTACGCCAAGGCGCGCGCGATCTTGACCCCGTTGGCCGAGCGTGGGAATCCCCGCGCGCAGAACGGGCTCGGGATCCTCTACGGTCGTGGTTTGGGCGTCCCCCAGGATCTGGAGCGGGCGTTCAAATTACACCAACAAGCGGCCCGGCAAGGATACGGACTGGCGCAATATTATCTGGGACTCCTGTATGCGGATGGACAGGGCGTGCCCGAGGATCCCGTCGCCGGGGCCAAATGGTTGCGCGCGGCGGCCGAGCAAGGCGTTTCGAACGCCCAATTCACCTTGGGCGTGATGTACGAAAAGGGCGAAGGGGTGGAGCGGGACAGCCGGCAGGCCGCGGCGTGGTATCGCCAAGCGGCGAACCAAGGCCATGCTTCCGCCCAATACAATTTGGCGTTGCTCTACGCGCGGGGGGAAGGCGTCCCGCGGAATCCAGCCGAGGCCTTGCGATGGGAGCAAAAAGCCGCCGAGCACGGGGACGCCCGTGCCCAGTATGGGCTGGGCCTGCGGTATGCCGAAGGCGCGGCCGGCGTCCCGCGAGACCCCCGAGCCGCTTTCCAATGGATCCGTCAGGCGCTCGCCGGAGGCTATCCGTTGCGCCTCGAACTCGAACCCGGCTGGACGGTGGGCCACTATGACGAACGCCCCGGGCAGGCCGCGATCCTCGAGTTCGTCCGCGCGGGCGACGCCATCGAGCGTTGGCGGGAACTGCTCACCCTCCAGCAGTTCCCGCCGCAAGAGGGCGGTCCTTCCGTGCGCGAGGTCTTTCAGCGCTTGCAGGCGTTGCGCGAAACCGTCTGTCCGGGAGCGACCGTCTGGAAGGTGATTCATCAAGACGCCACCCGTCTTTTGTACGAGTGGCAAGCGAAGCCCTGTCAGGGTTGGCCCGACCAGCACGAGATCGCCAAGATCATCCACGGGCCATCCCACACCTTGATCCTGCGCTACACGGTAAAAACGTATCGGATGCGAGACGAACAACGCGCCGAATGGATCGAGCGATTCGCCGAGGCCCACTAACGGCCCCAACCCAGCGGCGCACATCGACGCCAACGGGCTGACGCGGCGCCTGGGGAGTTCACCGGGCATCGTTATCCCCACTTCCTGTGGACAACTGATGTGCTCTACCGCTCAAAAATCATCGATCACAAGCGCTTGCACTCCAGAACCGCGCTGCTGGAAAAATCAACGAATCCCTCATCGGCGCGGGAATCACGCATCAAAAAAACTAAAATGATAGTTTTTTATAGTCAATTCAAAATTTCAATAAATGTTTTATAAATTAGATAAACCGTAATACGATTAATTAAAAATAGATTTTCTATTGCGATTTATCGCAATCTATGTTAATTTTTAAGCGCTTTCAATCTTCGGGACGAACCCACCGATTCATGCGGATTCCCAAATTGCAGGTGTTGGCCGAAGCGGGCGTGGTGCGCGACGTGGTGGCGCGCTATCAAACCGAACCGGCAGGTTGGACGGTGCAAGTCACCTACGCCAGCCGGACGGGCGAGCGGCGGGAGGGGCTGGAACGCCAGCGCGGCGGGG
>DAIPIP010000089.1:0-12016 GCA_036770725.1 Opitutaceae bacterium | reverse complement strand
GGCCGCGCTCGAAGAGTTTGAGCCAGATCCACTGGGTCCAGCGGAAGTAGCGCGGGTCGGTGGTGTCCACCTCGCGCTCGAAGTCGTAGGAGACGCCGATGGCCTTCAGCTGGCGGCGGAAGGTGGCGACATTTTCGATCGTGACCTCGCGCGGGTGGCGGCCGGTTTTGACCGCGTAGTTTTCGGTGGGCAGGCCGAAGGCGTCCCAGCCGATGGGGTAGAGCACGTTTTTGCCCTCGGCGCGCTGGTAGCGGGCGAGGATGTCGGTGATGGCGTAGTTTTCGCAGTGGCCGAGGTGGAGGCCGGCGCCCGACGGATACGGGAACATGTCGAGCACGTAGTATTTGGGCTTCGACGGATCGATGGCGGGGGTGCGGAAAGCGGCGGTATCCGACCAGAATTTTTGCCAGTGGGGCTCGATTTGGAGGAAGTCGTAGTCGGTGCAGTTCGTGGCCATGGCGGGTGGGATGCGGGAAGGAAAAGGGTGGAGCAAAGCGTGTCGCGAGCGGGCGGGTCAATGTTTCAGGCGGAAGGCGGAACACATAGGCATCGAGCTGATTATATCCGCGAGCCGCACGGCATGTTCTTCGCGGGGCAATAGCCGCAGAAATGTCCCGCGCGCGCCGTTGACAAAGAGGCGGGGTTTCGGTGCCTTTGAACCTTTTACGACTCTCCAACCATGTCTTTTGTCATCGCTCTCCTGTATATCCTGCTTGTTCCGCTCTCGATCTTCCTCGTGCTGGTCGTGCTCATGCAGAAGTCGAAATCCGACGGCAGTCTCGGCGCAGCGCTGGGCGGCGGTGCCTCGGAAGCGGCTTTCGGACCCGATACGAGCAACGTGCTCGCGACCGTGACCCGCAATGGAACGATCGCTTTCTTTGTAATCTGTTTCGCCCTCTATCTCGCCCAGATCGCCCGTCACAGTGACAAGGCCGCCGGCGAGGCCCTGCCCACCATCGAAGCTCCGGTGGAAGTTCCCGCCGCCGCTGAGATTCCCGCCTCCTCCGCTATCGACGAGGAGGCCGTGGCTCCGGTCGTGCCCGTTGAGGAAGTCGTGCCCGACGCGCCCGTCCTTGATGGCGTGAACGCGGCGGAACCCGCCCGATAAGCGTCGGTCTCTTTGAGCGTGGTTTCCCACCGCTCCATTTCTCGCAGGCAGACGGTTCGCGCCGTCTGCCTTTTCGTTGGTCTCGCGACTTTGATCGCGTCGATAATGACGCCGCTTTCCGCGCAGGCTCGCCTTAACCGGCCTCCGCCGCGTTATCTGCAAATCGGCACACCGGACCAGGCCGAGGGCGCGGAGATCCTGCGTTCGATGCGTGCGGCCGGCCCGGATGCCGATTATTACCTGGAGTTTGAATTGAGGGTGCTGCCGCGCCGCGGTGACGGGCCGCGCATCCCGGGCCGGCTTTGGGGATCTCGAAATGCAGACGGGCCGGTTTCCCGGCTCGTTTTGCTGCCGCCGAACGGCGAGTCGGCACGGCATATCTTGGTGCAGGGCGGGCCGCGCCCCTCCGCTTGGCAGTGGCCCGCGCCCGACGGCGAGGAGATCATCGCGGTGGATGAAGCTTCGCTTTTCGCCCCTTTGGCCGGGTCGGACCTCTCGGCTTTCGATTTGCAGATGCCGTTCTTGTATTGGCCGGACTTTGTTTATGAGGGAAAATCACGGCTCTATGAGCGACCGGTGGACACGTTTTTGCTCTATCCTCCCGAGTCGCTGGCGAAACACCGTCCGGATCTGGCCGGCATTCGCGTGTATTTGGATCCCAACTACCATGCGCTCGTGCAGGCCGAGCAGATCGGCGAGGACGGCAAGGTGCTCAAATCGTTTCGTGTGGTGAGCCTGACGCGAATCGGCGAACGTTACCTGGTGAAATCGGTTGAGCTGCGCGACGAGATCACGCGCAACAAGACGCGTTTCACCGCGACCGCCGCCGCGCTGGGTCTCGATTTTAGCAAACAGCTTTTCGCGCCCGGGAATCTGGCATCCGAGCTGACGCCTCCCGCAGAGCTGACGCGGCTTTCGCAGTAGGTGGCCGACGTCGGCGACGAGCGGCGGCAGATGCCGCAAAAAACCCCGCTTCCAGAGTGGAGGCGGGGTTCGTTTTTGTCGGTTGGGCCGAGATGGGTGGCGGGTTAAACCAAGTCTCCTTTGCGCTTAGACTTTCTGATCAAGGGTGGCGCCGATTCTCGCACGATCGACCTTCCTCGATCACGGCGGGACCAGAGGTCCGGCCCCACCATTCGTTCAAAAGCTTTGGGTGTTTGGTATTACTTCACGACTTGCTCGGTATCCGCGTCGAAGAGATGGGCGGCTTCCATCTTGATCGTGACCTTGACGATTTGGTCGGGCTCGAAGCGGTCCGTCGGGCGAACGCGGGCAATGAAGTTGGTCGCGCCGGTGGAAAGGTAGAGATAGGTTTCCGCGCCCATGGGTTCGGAGACCTCGACCTTGACTTCTATGGTGTGCGCGGCGGCGGGGGTATCGACGGTGAGCGTGTCCTGCACGTCCTCGGGACGGATGCCGAAGATGATGTTCTTGCCGACGTAGGGGGCGCCTTTGGCGGAGAGGCGCGCATCCAGCGTGACGCGGATGGGCGTGGCCTTTTCGTTGTGTTCGACGAATTCCAGCAAGTCACCGGAGCCTTTTTGAAGGCGGCCTTTGAAGAAGTTCATCGGCGGGCTGCCGATGAAGCCGGCGACGAAGACGTTTTCGGGTTTGTTGTAAAGTTCGAGCGGGGTGGCGACCTGCATGATGCGGCCGTCTTTCATCACGCAGATGCGGTCTCCCATGGTCATGGCCTCGACCTGGTCGTGGGTGACGTAAACCATGGTGGCGTCGAGCTTGTCGTGGAGCTTGGAAATCTCGGTGCGGGTGGATACGCGCATCTTGGCGTCGAGATTGGAGAGGGGCTCGTCGAAGAGGAACACCTTGGGCTTGCGCACGATGGCTCGGCCGACGGCGACGCGCTGCCGTTGGCCGCCGGAGAGGGCCTTGGGTTTGCGGGCGAGGTAGTCGTCGAGACCGAGCATGGCGGAGGCTTCGCGCACACGGCGGTCGATCTCGGCCTTGGGGAATTTGCGCAGCTTCAAACCGAAGGCCATGTTGTCATACACGGTCATGTGCGGGTAGAGCGCGTAGTTTTGGAAAACCATCGCGATGTCGCGGTCCTTGGGGAGGACGTTGTTCACGATTTTCCCATCGATGGAGATGGTGCCGCCCGAGATTTCTTCGAGACCGGCGATCATGCGAAGGGTGGTGGATTTGCCGCAGCCGGAGGGGCCGACGAGGACCATGAATTCCTGGTCCTTGATTTCGAGGTTGATGCCGTGGACGACTTTTACGCCGGGACCGTTTTTTTCGGTGTAAACCTTTTCGAGGTTGGAGATGACAACGTTTGCCATGGTGTTTCGGGGACTGCGGGGGATTGCGGGATAGTCCGTGATGGAGCATGTCGCGCGGCGGGTCACGGGCACCGTCGCGCGGTTTAAAGGAGTGATGAAAATTGGTCGCGCGGAAGGGGAGTCAACGCCAACCGGAAGCCGACGCGCGCGAGGCCGCGCCGACACTTTGTGATGTCGTCAAGATTAGCGTTGCTCGCGTCGTTGCGGCGTGGATACGTCGACGCTTTCTTTTTCCAGTCTTCACCTCTTAACCTATCAACAACATGGCCAAAAAATCCGCTCCCGCCCCGTCTCCCCTGACCTTTGATCTGCCTGTTTCACTGCTCAGCAAAATCGAGGTTCAGCGCAAGCGTCTCGGACTCTCCTCCACCTCCGAGGTGGTTCGCCACGCCTTGGCCGAGTTTAATCTTTCCAAGTTCGAATCCGAAACCGAGGAGCGTAAGCAGATTTCCGTGCGCCTGCCCGTCGGCGACAAGTCCGCCCTGGTGAAGGCGGCGAAGAAGCAAAAGGTCAGCTTGGGCGAAATCCTGCGCGCCGCCGTCGAGTCCCTGCCCGAGAAAAAAGGCAAAAAGTAAGTCTCGCCCGCGACATCACTCGTCGGGCCCTTCCGCGGTTTGAGGATGCTTCCATTTCCTCTCCGCGGATTTTTTTGTCCCGCTTCAGTTGCAACGTCACCCACTCCTCTCCCCCTTCCAAAAAACCTCCCATGAGTTCCGCCCCCGCTCCCCTCTCCGTCTGGGCCCGCAATATCTCGCCGTCACCCACGCTGGCGGTTGACGCCAAAGCGAAGGCGCTCGCCGCCGCCGGCGAAGACGTCTGCGGATTCGCCGCCGGCGAGCCCGACTTCGACACGCCCGAGCACATCAAGGACGCCTGCGTCGCGGCGTTGCGGGCGGGCAAGACCAAGTATGCGCCCACGCCCGGCATCGAACCGCTGCGCCAGGCCCTCGCGGAAAAATATCTGTCCGACCACGGTCTGAAGGTGGCGCCCTCGCAGGTGATCGTTTCCCCCGGCGGCAAGTTCTCCTGCTACCTCGCGATCCTGGCGACCTGTTCGCCCGGCGATGAAGTGATAATCCCCGCGCCGTTTTGGGTCAGCTATCCCGAGATGGTTAAGCTCGCGGGAGCGGTGCCGAAGGCGGTGCTCGCCGACGACTCGACGGGTTTCAAGCTCACGCCGGCGCAGCTCGAGTCCGCGATCACGCCCAGGACGCGCCTGCTCATCCTCAACTCGCCTTCCAATCCGACCGGCGCGATCTACACCCGCGCCGAGTTGGAGGCCATCGTGGCCGTCGCGCTGAAGCACAACCTCTACATTCTCTCCGACGAGATCTACGAGCACCTCACTTACGACGGGGCAAAACATGTGTCGCCCGCGACCTTCTCGCCGGAAGCGGCCGCGCGCACGATCATCGTCTCGGGTTTCGCCAAAACCTACGCGATGACCGGCTGGCGTTTGGGCACCACGGTCGCGCCGGCGCCGATCGCGAAGGCGATCGCCGAGTTGCAGAGCCAGCAGACCAGCAACGCCACGACCTTCGCGCAGTGGGGCGCGCTTGCCGCGCTCAAGGAGGGTGAGAAAACCCGCGCCGCGCTCGACGCCATGCTTGTCGCGTTTGATCGCCGCCGGAAGTTTTTGCATGCCGAACTCAACAAGATTCCCGGAGTGAAGTGTCTGCTCGCCGAAGGGGCGTTCTATCTTTTCCCGAACATCTCGTCCTTCGGGCTGAGCTCGGAGGAGTTTTGCACGCGCTTGCTCGATGAAAAGAAAGTCGCGGCCGTGCATGGTTCGGCTTTTGGCGCGGAGGGCTACCTGCGCCTCAGCTACGCCACGAGCGACGAGATCATCGCCAAGGGTGTCGCGCGTCTGGCCGAGTTCTGCGCCTCGTTGCAAAAGCAAGGCGGGACAAGGTAAATCGGCGGCGCTGGCGCCGATTGAATGTCGGCGCCGCCGTGGCAAGCGCAGGCGTTGCGTTACACGTCGAAGGTTTGCTGCCTGGGCGCGGCGGCCGCGGCGGCGGCGGCTTTGCGGGCGGCCTCTTCCTCCGGGGTGGCGTTGAGGTGGCGCGGGGGGCGGGCGGCGCGGGCGCTGACGGCGGCCTCGCGGTCGGCCACGATGCGGTCGCAGAGGGAGTGGATTTGCAGGCGCAGCCAGAGGGCGGTGCTGCTGTCGGCGCGGTAGTCGGCGGGGCCGTAGTGGTCGATGCGGCCGGAGGCGCGGAGGCGGTCGTTTTGGGCGAATTCGTCGGGGCGGTTGGGGTTGTAAACGCCGTAGGCTTTGCCTCCGCCTTTTTTGGTGACGGAGAAGCTGGGCACATCGCTCGGGCCGTCGGCGATGTAGATCATGTTTTGGAAAGGGATGCGGCGATCCTCGGGCGCGATGCTGGCGTTGACGTCGATGGCGGGGTTTTTGTTGGTGCCCTTGTTGATCTCGAAGAGGGCGCGGGTCTTGGTGGTGTTGTCGATCACCAGGCCGATCTGGGCGATCTCGGCCTCGGCCTCGATGCCGAGGTCGCGTTGTTTGAGGAAGCCGGGTTGGAGCGGATTCTCGATGAACTCGCAGCCCCATATGCCCTCGACGAAGGGGGCGATTTTGCTGCCGCGCACCATCTCGGCGAGGCCGGTGCTGACGACGTAGTGCTCGAGGCGGATGTCGTGTTTGCGGTAGGCCTCCTTCTCGGTGACGTAGCCCTGGGCGTTTTTGAAGAAATCGGGCAGGCCGGGGTAGAAGCCGATCTCGGCGCCGCATTCGCGCAGGATCTTGTTGCTCAGCTTGGGCATCTTGCCGGCGAGCACGTGGGTGAGCAGGTGGTTGAGGTAGGCGATCTCGGGCGAGAGGTGGTAGCCGCGTTGTTTATAGTGGGTGACGAGGTTGTTGGTCTCGTTCCAGAAGGCGGGCTCGTCGATGCCGTAGCGCCGAAAGAGGGGCGACTGCATGTATTCCGGGATAAGCGTCTTGTCGAAGTCCCAGATGCAGGCGATGATGTTCTGAGTGAAGAGAGTCGTGGCCATGGCGGATCAGCATCGTTAGCGCGGATCGATACAATTTCGACCGCGCCGCGACGCGTTTGACGGGCAAACAAGCCTCGCCGCGCCCCGCGCGCAATGCGCAAACCGCCCAGGGTGGTTTTGTCACGTGATCCGGCCCGGTGTGCCGGTGGTGGTTTTCTCTCGGTCTCTCGTTTTTATTTTCTCGTTTCCTTATTCGAACACGGCGGGCCCAGCGGTCCCGCCCCACCTTTCTTTCTCCATGGTCAACTTGCCTGAAATTTTCCCCTTTCGTCGTCGGCTCGACGAACTCGACGCGCAGATGCGCGACCCCGCGTTTTACGCCAACGCCCGCGCGGCCGCCGAGGTGACGCGCGAGCATCAACGGGTAGGCCTCCTGCTGGCCGATCATGCGGCCCTGGAGAAGGCGCAGACCGATCTCGCGGAGATGCGCGCCTTGATGCGCGACTCGTCGGGCGACGCGGAGATGCGCGAGCTGGCCGAGGCGGAGGTGCCGGAGTTGGAGCGCAAGATCGAGCAACTACACGCCGACGTGCTGCGGCAAATGATCCCGCCCGAGCCGACGGATTCGCGCAACACGGTGGTGGAGATTCGCGCGGGCACGGGCGGCGAGGAGGCGGCGCTGTTCACGGCGTCGTTGACGCGCATGTATCAACGTTATTGCGAGACGCGGCGCTGGACCATCGAGCCGATGGGCAGTTCGCCATCGGAGCGCGGCGGGTTTCGCGAGATCAGTTTTCTCGTGCGCGGGCAGGATGTTTACAAGCAGCTGAAGTTCGAGAGCGGCGTGCATCGCGTGCAGCGTATCCCGAGCACCGAGGCGAACGGGCGCATCCACACCTCGACCGTCACGGTGGCGGTGTTGCCCGAGGCGGAGGAGGTGGATGTGCAGATCGACCCGCAGGATCTCGAAATCACGGTGCAGCGCGCGAGCGGTCCGGGCGGGCAGGGCGTGAACACCACGGACTCGGCGGTGCGCATCATCCACAAGCCGACGGGTCTGATGGTGTTTTGCGCGGACGGGCGTTCGCAGATCAAAAACAAGGCGTCGGCGATGTCGGTTTTGCGCGCGCGTTTGTTGCAAAAAAAGCAGGAGGACGAGGCGGCGAAATACGCGGCGCAGCGCAAGACGCAGATCGGCACAGGCGACCGCAGCGAGCGCATCCGCACCTATAATTTTCCGCAAAGCCGCCTGACCGATCATCGCATCGGGCTGACGCTGCACAGTCTGGCGCAAATCGTCGAAGGGCAGATCGACCCGGTGATCGAGGCGCTGCAAAAGGCGGATATGGAGCGAAAGCTCGCGGAGTTGACCGGGCAGCCCTTCGACATGAAGCGCGCGGCGGCGGGCGATGACGACGAGGATTGATGTCGCGCGGCGGCCGGCTCCTGCGCTCAGTGTTTTTCTCAAAACCGCATGCTTTCCCTGCTCGAGATCATCACCAAGACGACGGACTTCTTTGCCTCGAAGGGCGTGGAGTCGGCGCGCTACAACGCCGAGCAGGTCATCGGCCACGCGCTCGGGCTGAAGCGCATGCAGCTCTACCTGCAATTCGAGCGGTTGCTGGCGGAGGCGGAGCTGGAAAAGATTCGTCCGCTGGTGAAGCGCCGTGCGATGCGCGAGCCCTTGCAGCATATTTTGGGGACGGTGGAGTGGGGCGGGTTGACGTTGAAATCCGACAAGCGCGCGCTGGTGCCGCGGCCCGAGACGGAGAGTTTGTTGGAGCTGGTGTTGGAGCGGAAGCCGGCGGCGGGCGTGCAAGCTGGGGAGGATGCGGCGAATGCGGCGGCGTTGCGCGTGCTGGACCTGGGCACGGGCACGGGGGCGCTGGCGTTGGGGATCGCGAAGGCGTGGCCCGAGGCGCGCGTCACGGCGATCGACGCGAGCGACGACGCGCTGGCGTTGGCGCGCGAAAACGCGGCGACCAACGGGCTCGGCGAGCGCGTGGAATTTTTGAAGTCGGACTGGTTCGCGGCGCTACCGGACGGCGCGCAATTCGAGGTGATCGTGAGCAATCCGCCTTATTTGACGGATGCGGAAGTGGCCGAGGCGGAGCCCGAGGTGCGGTTGCACGATCCGCGCGCGGCCTTGGTGGCGGCGGACGCGGGGCTGGCGGATCTACGCCGCATCATCGCGGGCGCGGCGACGCGGCTCGCGCCGGGGGGATTGCTCGCGCTGGAGACGGGCATCGCACAGCACGCGGAGTTGCTCGCGGCGGTGGCGGCGGCGGGCTTACGCGAGGGCGAGTCGCGCAAGGATTTGAGCGGGCGGGATCGGTTTGTGCTGGCGCGGCGGTGAGATGTTTAGGGCGGGGTCGCCGCACCCCGCCGTCGTTTGCGAATCCGGTGTGGCGACGAGTCGGGTTTCGGAAACGGAGCGGCGGGGTGCGGCGACCCCGCCCTACATGGCGCGAACGTTATTTGCGCTGGATCAGCTCGATCTCGTAGCCTTCGGGGGCGTCGAGGAAGGCGATGACGGAGCCGCTACCGGTCGTGGTGGGGCCGTCGCTGAGCGGGTAGCCTTTGGCGGCGGCTTCGGCGGCGAATTTTTCCAGATTCTCGACCTCGAAGGCGAGGTGGGTGAGGTCGGACTGCACTTTCACGGGCTCGGCTCCGGCGGGCATTTGGCAGAGTTCGATCTCCTCGGCGGAGTTGGGCGTGGCGAGGAAGACGAGCTGCGCGCCGCGTGGCGAGGTGTGTTGGCGCGAGACGGTGAGGCCGAGGGCCTCGGTGTAGAATTTCACCGAGGCGGCGAGGTCGTTGACGCGGTAACGGGTGTGGAGGAGGCGGGTGACGGTGGGCATGGTTTTGCTACGATTGGCGGATGATGCTGGATGTCGAGTTGTAGGGCGGGGTCGCCGCACCCCGCCGTGGTTTTCAAACCCGGTGAGGCAACGCGGCGGGGTGCGGCGTGTATGGACCGGGGTCAAGGGTTACAAGTGTCCCGGGATGGGGGTTACACTTTGGGGAGGTAAGGAGTGATGGGGTGATAGTGTCCGCGGGGACGCTGAGAGGAAGAAAGGCAATCGACGATGCCGAGGGTGATGGCGGCGTAGCAGAGTCGGTATTGTCCGTCGGTGGAGGTGGGCCGAAGAGCGAGGGGAAGGCCGATGAAGGCGCGACCGACGTAGAAGAAGCGGTTTCTAAAAGTGATCTCGCCCTTGCTTTTAACGACTCGCACCAGCTCGCCGCAGTCGTATTGCGCAAGGGGCAGTCGGGAAGGCATGGGCCGGGCGGAAGGACGGTAGCGCGAAGCCGGCACGGCCAGGTCGAGCGCGTCGTGGGGCCGATCATGGTTGTAGAGCCGACGGTAGGCGTCGAAGCGCTCCTGAGCCATGGAGAGGTCAGACCAGTCGTGGCGGTCGAGCAGGTCGGCCTTGAGGGTGCGATGGAAGCGTTCGTCCTTGCCCTGGGTCTGGGGATGGAAGGGCCGGCCGTGGATGGTGCGGACCCCCAGCCGGAGCAGCCAGACGGTCAGCACCGAGTGCTCGGGACCGCTGCCCGCCCAGGGCGAGCCGTTGTCGCAGAGGATAGTCTCGGGCAGGCCATGGATGGCGAACAGCTCGCGCAGATGCGCCTGCACCGTGGCGGTTTGCTCGTTGGCGCAGGCGCGCAGACCCACCAGGTAGCGAGAGTGGTCGTCGAGCACGGTGAGCGGATGGCAACGTCCGCGCGACAAGCCAAAGTGCCCCTTGAAGTCCATTTGCCAGAGTTCGTTGGGCTCGGCCGGCACGAAGCGTTGCCATGGCTCGTGTTGCTCGCGGCTGAGCGGACTGATGCAGCCGGCCCGACGCAACAAACGTCCCACCGTGCTCACCGCCGGTGGCGACTCGCTCAAGTCTTGCAGCCTGCGTCGAAGTTTGCGCGGCCCCCAGGTGGGGTGCTCACGACGCAAAGCGAGCAAGCGTTGCTCGATCACCTCCGTGGTCTGGTTGCTCCAGCGTGCTCGCTTGGGTTTGTCATCGACCAAACCAGACAGCCCGGACGTGGCGAAACGCTTCCGCCACTTGTGCCCGGTTTTCCGGCTGATCCCAAAGTGCCGGCACAGCTCTCCGATACCGAGCACTCCGTTCGCGGCCAGTTCCACAAACTCCAACCGCCTCTCCACTTTTCCTTTCGTGTTCCAAGTCATGGCAAGAGGGCCATGGCCCTCTTGCCATGACTTGGAAACCGTCACCCTCATTCCGGGACACTTGTTACCCACATCCCGGGTCATTACACGCGGCGACCCCGCCCTACACGGTTAGAAACGAAGCGGGGTGATTTCTCCGCTGTGGGTCCAGGCCTCGGATGTCGCGGCTAAGCCGGCACGGACCGGATTCTGAAAAACATAGTCCCACTTCGCCGAGTAGCTTTCGGCCGAGCGCAGGAGGTGATCGAAATACTCGGGTTGCCATACGGCTTCCGGTTTTCCGGTGGAGGGGTCAAGCGCGGCGGTGATTTGTCGCGTCGTCCATTTTTTCCAATCGCGCATGAAATCGGGCAGCGTTTTTGGCCTGGAATTTGGGGCGCGCAAAGAAATGCACATGATCGGGCATCACCACGTAACGACCGACTGTCCAGCCGTGCCGTTCATCGGCTTCACGCCATGTGGCGATGAGCAGGGCGGCGACCACAGGCGTGGCCAACAGGGGACGACGCTGGGCGACGCAGACGGTAAGAAAATAAAGCGGCGTGTCTGACCAGACCTCACCGAGACGGCGTAGGTGCTTCCGAGTCGGAAGCGTGTTTTGCTGTAGGGCGGGGTCGCCGCACCCCGACGAAGGTTCGAGATCGGACTTACGGGCTACGGCGGCGGGGTGCGGCGACCCCGCCCTACAATCGGGCGACGGAACGGCGGGGTTCGGCGACCCCGCCCTACATGGCTGTTCATTCGCCGTCACTTCGACTCCGCATAAGCCTCCATGCCGACGCAGCTGCAGACGAGGTTTCGGTCGCCGTAAACGTTGTCCACGCGGCCGACCGCCGGCCAGAACTTGGACTGGCGCGTCCAGCTCGCGGGGAAGGCGGCGGTCTCGCGGCTGTAGCCGCGTTTCCACTCGTCGCCGCAGACCACGAGCGAGGTGTGCGGGGCGTTTTTGAGGGGGTTGTCGAGTTTGTCGGCTTCGCCGTTGGCGACGGCCTGCATCTCGCCGTGGATGCCGATCATGGCGTCGCAGAAACGGTCGAGTTCGGCGAGGCTCTCGCTCTCGGTGGGCTCGATCATGAGGGTGCCGGCGACGGGCCAGCTCATGGTCGGCGCGTGGTAGCCGTAATCCATGAGGCGCTTGGCGGCATCCTCGACTTCGAGGCCGTGTTTTTTCCAGCCACGCAGGTCGATGATGCATTCGTGGGCCACGAGGCCGGACGCGCCGCGGTAGAGCACGGGGAAGAATTTCTCGAGGCGGTGGGCGACGTAGTTGGCGGCGAGGATGGCGAGCTTGGTCGCCTCGGTGAGGCCGGGCTCGCCCATCATGCGGATATACATCCAAGGGATGACGAGGATGCTGGCGCTGCCCCAGGGCGCGGCGGAGATGGCGCCGATGCCGGGCGCGCCGGCGGGGAGGGGCGAGACGACGGGGTGCGAGGGCAGGTAGGGCGCGAGGTGCGCGGCCACGCAGAC
>DAIPIP010000273.1:0-2724 GCA_036770725.1 Opitutaceae bacterium | reverse complement strand
ACTCATAAGCCTTTGGTCGCCGGTTCAATCCCGGCCTCTGGCACCACTTTTAGCCCCGCCACGGGGCGTCGGCCTTCTTGGACGGGTGCTCAAGAATCACCAACACGTAGGAATATACCCGCGCCCCGGACAACTCCTCCCGCGAGTGAATCAGCTTCGGGTTCAGGCTGCGGCAGATGGGCCGGACTTCTTTCACCACCCACCCGTCGCGAATGCGCGCGGCATATTCGTTCTCCTGCAAACCATCGATGACCACCGTGTCGTGCAGACCATTGGTCGCGATAAAACCCACCCGGCCCGGGCCGACCAACGAGGCGATGTAAGCGGGATTCAGAGCGACCATAATGTGAAATACCCAAAATAAAGCCCGCCTCGCGCCGCGATCAAGGCAGCCAGGGAAATTTACGCGCGTCGGGTTTGCGCTTCTCCAGCTGCGCACCGTGAAACTCCTTCGCCTCCGGGCTCATGTAGTAAAGCAGCGTTGCGTTGCCCGCGAGTTCCTGGATCCCCGCCTGACCGTCGAGTTCGGCGTTGAACGCGCTCTTCAGCGCGCGGATCGCCAGCGGCGAATGCCCGAGAATCTCCTTCGCCCACTTCACTCCCTCGGCCTCCAGTTCGGCCACGGGCACGACCGAGTTGACCAATCCCATGTCGAGCGCCTGTTGCGCGTTGTATTGGCGGCACAAATACCAGATCTCCCGCGCCTTTTTTTGACCAACCAGCCGCGCCAGATAACTGCTGCCGAAGCCCGCGTCGAACGAGCCCATGCGCGGGCCTACCTGACCAAAGATGCCGTTGTCCGCCGCGATGGTGAGGTCGCACACCACGTGCAACACGTGCCCGCCGCCGATCGAATAGCCGGCTACCAGCGCGATCACGACCTTGGGCATCGAGCGAATAAGCTTTTGTAAATCGAGAACATTGAGCCGCGGCACGCCATCCGTGCCGACGTAGCCGGCATGACCGCGCACGCCTTGGTCGCCACCCGAGCAGAAGGCATATTTGCCGTCGGTATGCGGCCCCGCGCCGGTGAGCAGCACCACGCCGATGGTCGGATCCTCGCGCGCATCGAGAAAGGCCTCATACATCTGATGCACCGTGTCGGGCGTGAAGGCGTTGCGCCGATGCGGACGATTGATTGTCACCTTGGCGATGCCGTCGGCCTTTTCGTAGCGGATATCGGAGTAGGTTTTGACGCTCTTCCAAACAGGGAGACTCATGGTGCGGCACACGTTGGCGCGGCACCGCGCCTCGTCAACGCCCCCCGTTGACTCGGCGAGAAACACCGTGTGACGCTGATTCCACCACACGCATGAGCACGGCTTCCGCGTCATCGACGCTCTCCACCGAGACCAAGCTCGGACTCAGCCTCGGCGCCCTCGGCGTGGTCTTCGGCGACATCGGCACCAGCCCGCTCTACGCTTTGCGCGAATCGCTGCACCACCTGCCCGTGGATCAACGCGCCGCCGGCGTGCTCGGCATCCTTTCGCTGATCTTCTGGTCGCTCACCCTGATCGTGAGCGTGAAATACGTCACCGTCGTCATGCGCGCCGACAACCAGGGCGAGGGCGGCATCTTCGCCCTGCTTTCTCTGGCCGGCCTCGATCACCACAACCCGCAAGGGCGGGCGCGCATCGGCATCGGCGTCATCATTGCGCTCGTCGGCGCGGCCATGATTTGCGGCGAGGGCGTCATCACACCCGCCATCTCCGTGCTCAGCGCCTCCGAGGGCCTGCGCACCCTCATCCCCGGCACCGAGCGTTTCGTCATACCGTTGTGCCTCACCATTCTGGTCGCGTTGTTCTGGTTTCAAAGTCGCGGCACCAAACTGCTCGGCCAACTCTTTGGTCCGGTCATGCTGGTCTGGTTTACCGTGCTCGGCGCGCTCGGGCTCTGGCACGTCGTGCAAACCCCCGAAGTGCTGCGCGCGCTGAATCCGCTGCACGGCCTGCACGTGTTACAGGAGCATCCGCGCGCCGTGGTCGGCATCGTCGGCTCGGTCGTGCTCGCGGTCACGGGCGTCGAGGCGCTCTACGCCGACATGGGCCACTTCGGCCGCCCCGCCATCCTCCGCGCCTGGTATGGCCTCGTGCTGCCCGGACTCACACTCAACTACTTCGGCCAAGGCGCCTACGCGATCAGTCACCCGGCCGATTTGGACAACCCGTTCCTCTCCCTCGCGCCCGACGGACCACTCCGCGCCGGCCTGCTCGTGCTCTCCCTGCTCGCCGCCATCATCGCCAGCCAGGCGCTAATCTCCGGCACGTTTTCGCTCGTCCGCCAGGCGATCCAACTCGGCTACTTCCCGCGTCTGAGAGTGCTCCACACCAACCCCGATCAGCGCGGCCAGATCTACCTGCCTCTGGTCAACTTTTTCCTCGCGGCGGGCAGCATCGTGACCGTCCTGCTCTTTCAATCATCGTCCGCCCTCGCCGCCGCCTACGGCATCGCCGTCACGGCCACCATGGCGGTGACGTCGTTCGTGCTGTTCTTCGTCGCGCGTCGCAGCTGGGGCTGGAGCCCGTGGGCCGCCGGCGCGATGTGCGCGGGTTTCATGCTCGTCGATCTCGGCTTCTTCGCCGCCAACGTCCATAAGTTCACCGACGGCGGCTGGCTGCCCATCGCGCTCGCCGTCGCGCTGCTCGCCATCATGCACACGTGGAAAAGCGGACGTAACGAAATCCAGGAAAAGGTTTACGGAGGCGCCGTTACCGAGCTCGAACT
>DAIPIP010000272.1:0-2725 GCA_036770725.1 Opitutaceae bacterium | reverse complement strand
GACGAAGGAAAAATTCTCGCTTGCATCCGACGGGGCGTCCACACATGTCCCCCTTAGCTCACTCGAAGGCACGCCGCTCATCGCCTGGCATTCCACTACCTGCAGTTGCTCGCTGCGCGGGCAAAGCGTCGGTTGTTCGACCCCGGTTGCGACCCCTAGTGAGGAAGATGTTCACCTTGGCCGCTCTCCCACGCCGACGCTTCCTCTGCGTCCTTTGTTCCTCGTTCGGCTTGGCCGTGTTGTTCGGCAAGCGGCCAGAAGCGGCGCCCGCCGACCGGCGTGGCTTCATCGTCGTCAACGGCTGGGTGTTGCGCCGGAGTGATTTGGATCTGATCCGGTGATCTTCGATGCCGAAAAGCTCGAAGCCGACTGGTTCGCGGGCCGACGCTTCGACATGTGCGTCATCGGTACCGGCCCGGCCGGACTGAGCCTCGCCCGGCGCCTCGCCGGGCACGGCTTGAGGGTCGCCCTGATGGAAGGCGGCGATCGCACCTTCACCGATGAATCACAGCGGATCTACGATGGCGAGAACGTCGGCGTCGACTACTTTCCTTTGAACGCGACGCGATACCGTTTCCTCGGTGGTTCTTCAAACTGCTGGGGCGGCTGGTGCCGCGCCTTCGACGCTGAGGACTTCCAGCCGGTAAAGCACCACGCCGCGAGCGGCTGGCCGATCACCAAGACCGACCTCGACCCCTATTTTGCCGAAACCGTTGCCTTCCTCGACGTCGATGTCGACGATCCGATGCCGGCTTCGTCATTCGGCGCCGACAGTGGCGCGTTCCGTCAAATCGATTTCAAGTTCAGCCAGGACCTCCTGCTAGCGCCCCGCTTCGAGCCAGAGCTCGATGCGTCCAAGAGGATCGAGCTGTTCTTGAATGCCAACCTCGTCGATCTCGAACTCGATGACAATTTACAGACGGTTCGCCAGGGTATCTTTCGCACCTACGCCCGCCCGGAGCCGTTCCGGGTGGAAGCCAAGGCCTTCGCCCTTTGCCTCGGCGGGCTGGAGAATCCGCGCTTTCTGCTCAACGCCAATCGGCAGGTCGATACCGGCATCGGCAATCAGCACGACTTGGTGGGTCGCTACTTCAGCGAGCATCCGCACCAAACTGTCGGTTACATGTTGCTACGCGAGCCGATGCAGGCGTGCGAGTTCTACGCGCCGAAACGGCAATGGAAAGAGCAGCAAGAGATCTTGGGCTTCTCGCTCTACTTCTTGCCTGTTCGTCAGCTCACTTTCACCAAAGAGCTGCTCCGTAGCACTGTTTGTAATGCCACCTTCCTTAAACGCCTTGCCGAAGCGATTAATTATCTTCCGCCCACCTGCTATTACGGTGGGCTCGAGAACTTTTGGGCGCAGTGGCGCGATCCGGACCTCTTGCTCACCGGCAGCCTGTCTATCGCTTCCGAGCAGGCGCTCGATCCGGAGAGCCGGGTGCGCCTGGGCGACGACACCGATCGCTTCGGTCTGCGACGCATCGAGCTCGACTGGCGCCTGAACGATCTCGATTTCCAGACCATCCAGACCGCCACGATGACCTTCGGTGAGCTCCTTGCCGAGCGCAATGTCGGGCGCCTGAAAATGGCGGACTGGCTGGTCGACGGTGACGGCACGCTGCCCGGCACCGATGTTGCCCAGGTCGGCGGGCGGCATCACATGTGCACCACCCGGATGAGCGACAGCCCGCGCAGCGGGGTGGTCGACCGCGACTGCCGCGTACATGGCATGCACAACCTCTATATCGGCGGCAGCAGCGTTTTCTCGACTGGGGGCTATGCCAACCCGACCTTCACCATTGTCCAACTGGCGATGCGCCTCGCCGATCACTTGGCCATTTCGGCCTGAATCGCTCGCTTCGAGGGACACGTCCCTCTTTAACCATTGCAGTGGCTACGAGAGTTGCCTCGCCTCCTAAAGGCTGAGCTCGCTGTGGGAGCCGAGGCGAACGAGTTGGAGGGTTTGGGGGTCGGGTTTTCGGTAGATCAGAATGAGGTCGGGCTTGATGTGGCAGTCGCGGTGGTCATGCCAATCGCCGGTGAGGGCGTGGTCGCGGTAGCTGGTGGGCGGGGTGGCGTCCTGGGCGAGGAGGGTGACGGCTGTCAGGAGGTCGTGGTCGAGGGTCTTCTTGTGGCGGCCTTTGGCTTCGCGCTTGTAGTCGCGCTCGAGCGTGTGGTTCGCTCAATCGTCCGCATGGAGGTCGGCGAGGAGATCGTCGGGGGTGCCGACCTTCCTGGTATCGCCCTTGCGGGCGGCCTGCATCGCCTCGATGGTGTCGGGGTTGGGGACGAGGGGGTCGAAGGGGAGACGCTTCTCGGCCACGGTGCGGACCAGCATCATGCGGAAGGCGTCGGACACGGTGAGGCCGGTGGCGGCGAGGATGTCGGCGGCCTCGTCCTTGATCTTGGGATCGATGCGTGCCCGCACGACGGTATTGGCGGCCATGGCTGCAGCTCCTGGCGATCGGGTTCCGACGGATTTGTGGGCTACAGCGTAGCACAGCAAGGTTTCTTGCCAAAGCGGGACATCTCCCTTCTTGCACCAATTCTCGGCTCTGCTCAGCTCGGCCTGCGGCCCATTGCTCGGGTAACGCCCGCGGCCGCGGTGGTCGACAGGTGGCTGTGGCCGTTCCATAAAGCCGTTCGGTTGTCTAGAAAGGTGGTCCATGGCGCTCAGTCTGAAGGATGCGGAGACCGATCGGTTGGCGCGGGAGGTGGCGCGGCT
>DAIPIP010000088.1:0-12111 GCA_036770725.1 Opitutaceae bacterium | reverse complement strand
ATGGCGAGCTGGCCGCAGCCGGCGGCGATGTCAATGCCGCGGCGCTGGCGGACGGTGCAGGGGATGCCGTAGGTGGCGAGCACGTCCTGGAAGGCGCGCGCGCCGAGGGGTTGGGTGGGTTGTCCGCCGTATCCAAAAGTTGGATTCAAGGGAATGAGGTTCACCTGGGCGGGGATGCCCTTGAGGAGTTCGCCGACGGCGCGGGCGTTTTCGGGGGAATCGTTTTTGCCGCCGATGAGGGTCCACTCGAAGAAGATGCGGCGGCCGAGGGTGGCGGTGTATTCGCGGCAGGCGTCCATGAGTTCGTCGAGTTTCCATTTGCGCGCGGCCGGCACGAGGGCGGCGCGCTCTTCCTGGGTGGCGCCGTGGAGGGAGACGGCGAGGTGGACAGGGCGGCGTTCGGCGGTGAGGCGGCGGATGCCGGGGACGACGCCGACGGTGGAGACGGAGATTTTTTTGGCGCCGAGGGCAAGGCCGGCGCCGTCGCGGAGGATGTCGATGGCGCGCATGACCTCGTCGTAGTTGTGGAGGGGTTCGCCCATGCCCATGAAGACGATGTTGCGGAGACGTTCGTGGCGGTGGTGCGGCGAAGGGTGGGCGGGATCGGCGAGGGCGGGAGGCGCGCCGCCGACCTGCGGATCCGAGTCGGAGGTTTCGCGGAGGACGCGGTCCACGTGGAGCGCCTGGGCGACGATCTCGGCGGCGGTGAGGTGGCGGGTATAGCCCATCTGGCCGGTGGCGCAGAAGACGCAGCCCATGGCGCAGCCGACCTGGGAGCTGACGCAGGCGGTGGTGCGGCCGCTGTAGCGCATGAGCACGGTCTCGATGCGGTGGGCGTCGCGCAGGGCGAGGAGGTATTTGCGGGTGAAGCCGTCGGAGGAGCGGGTTTCCTTGGCGGTGGCGGGGAAGTCGAAATCGCACTCGGCGAAGAGGCGGTCGAGGAAGCGGGCGGGGAGATGGTCGCGCGGGGTGAATTCGGCGGGGGCGCGGCGGCCTTTTTGATAGAGTTCGTTCCAGAGGGTGGCGGCGTGGACGCGGGCGAAGCCCCACTCGAGGGCTAGGGTGGTCAGCTCGGCGCGGGTGAGGCCGAGGAGGTGGGGGCGGGCGGGCTTTGCGACGGCAGGCATCGAGACGGGGAGCGGATGTTTAACCACAGATAACACAGATGGGCACAGATGACGGAGGATGGGGACTTGCAGGAGGGATTGGGATTTATCTGTGAAAATCTGTGTTATCTGTGGTCGATGAATTCGGACTATTCGATACGGCCTTCGTCGAAGTCGATAAGGTCGGGGACGCTGATTATTTGTCCGATGCGGTCGGCGCAGCCCATGGCGGTGAGGGCCTCGGCGAGAAATTTCCGGCCCTCTTCGCTCATGCCTTTTTGCACGAGTTCGCGGTTCCATTTGGCGGCGCGGACATCGGCGGGGAGGAGGGCGCGGAGGCCGGCTTCGACGACGGCTTCGTCGCCGTCGGGGGCGTCGTGCACGATTTTTTCCACGGCGGCGGGGTCGATGCCAAGGTGCATGCAGAGGAAACGATCCAGGCCGCGTTTGTAGTTTTTGGCGTAGCTTTTGGGGAGGGCGCCGTGGGTTTTGGTGTAGCGGCACTTGGCGAGGAAGCGCGGTAGGTAAAGCAGCCCGGTGGCCGGGTGGGGCAGGTAGGGGGAGGGGAGGCAGGTGAGGACCTCGCCGGTGGAGCCGGGGATGGGTTGGGAAGGCATGTTTGGCAAAATGAGGGCGCGCGGCGGGTTGCGGAGCAAGCGCGGGCATGTATGGCTGAAGTTCATGCGACCATTTTCGTGCCTGTTTGCCTTGGGTTTTTTTATGTCGGCGCCCGCTTGGTTGGGGGGGCAGGAATTCTCGCGGGATGCGGGCAAACTTTATGTGGAGTTGTGCGCGAATTGTCATGGGGCGAACCTGGAAGGCGGCACGGGCGGGAGTTTGTTGAACGGGGCCTGGCGCGAGGGGGGCGGCAAGCATGGGGATGAGCTGGTGAAGGTGATTGCCGAAGGTCAGTTGGACAAAGGCATGCCGGGTTTCGGCGAGGTGTTGGACGCGCCGCGGGTGCGGGCGTTGGCGGTGTTTATCCAGGAGCGCGCGGTGAGGGCGCGGGAATCGGGCGAGCGGCCGGCGCGGCCGGAGGTCGGAGGGCTGGGCACGGTGGTTTCGAAGGCGGCCAACTTCCGGGTGGAGATGGTGGCCGAGGGTTTGGAGATTCCGTGGGCGGTGGAGTTTTTGCCGGGGAGCGGGGATATGTTGGTGGCGGAGCGGCGGGGCACTTTGCGCCGGGTGGTGGCGGGGCAACTCGAAGCGGAGCCGATCGCGGGCACGCCGGAGGTGCGGGCGGCCGGGCAGGGCGGGCTCATGGTGGTGCAGGCGCATCCGGACCATGCGTCGAACGGCTGGATTTATCTGGCGTTCAGCGATCCGCTGAAGGCGGGAGCCAACGAGACGATGACGGCTGTAGTGCGCGGGCGGATACGCGATGGGCGCTGGGTGGACGAGGAGCAGATCTACCGCGCGCCGCGCGAGCATTATCACAGGGCGGGCCACCACTTCGGAACGCGGCTGGTGTTTGCGGAGGGGTATTTGTTTTTCGCGGTCGGGGATCGGGGGGCGCAGAATCAGGCGCAGGATTTGGGGCGGCCGAGCGGCAAGGTGCATCGCATCCATGACGACGGACGGGTTCCGGCGGACAATCCGTTCGTGAACACGCCGGGGGCGTTGCCGACGATCTGGAGTTACGGGCACCGCAATCCGCAGGGTTTGGTGGCGCGGCCGGGGACGAGCGGGGACGGTTTCGAGATGTGGTCAACGGAGCACGGGCCGCGCGGCGGCGACGAGTTGAATCTGGTGAAGCGCGGGCTGAACTACGGGTGGCCGGTGGTGACGTATGGGATCAATTACAACGGCACGCCGATCACGCCGGACACGGAGCGGGAGGGCTTGGAATCGCCGGTGATGCACTGGACGCCGTCGATCGCGGTGTGCGGGCTGGATCTTTACCGGGGGGACAAATTTCCGGGGTGGGAGGGGGATCTGTTGGTCGGCGCGTTGCGGCAGGAGGAGGTGCGGCGGGTGAAGCTGGACGGTGAGCGGGTGGTGGAGCAGGAGGTGCTTTTCCGCGGGCTGGGGCGGGTGCGCACGGTGCATGCGGGGCCGGATGGATTTGTCTATGTGGGCTTGGAAAATCCGGGGCGCGTGGTGCGGCTGGTGCCGGCGGAGTGAACGAATGCGAATATGGATGAATGAAGGGTTGCGGCTCGCGGCTTGGGGCTTGTGGTAGGGGAATGGCTGATACATCCGCGAAGTTGGCGAACCGTATCCTTGTCGGCTTGGCGGCCGGGTTGGTCGCAGGGCTGATCACTCTGGCGGTCGGGCATCCTGTGCCGGTGGTTTTGGAGACCATGCAGCAGGTCTCCACGGCGGTTTTCGATCCGCTGGGGCAGGTGTTTTTGCGGCTGTTGTTTTTCGTGGTGGTGCCGCTGGTGTTCGCCTCGTTGGCGGGCGGGATGGCGCAGCTGGGGGATTTGTCGCGGCTGGGGCCGATGGCGGGGCGAACCTTCGGGTTGTTCGCGATCAACATGACGGTGGGCGTGGCGCTGGGGTTGATGATGATGAACGCGCTGCAACCGGGGGATTACATCGACGAGGCTTCGCGGGACAAGATGATGGCGGCCTATGGCGGGGACGCGGCGCGGCATGTGGCGACGTCGGAGGCGAACAAGGGGTTCACGTTGATGACGGTGGTTGAGATGTTCATGCCGCGAAATTTGGTCGGTTCGGTGGCGGGGTTCACGCGGGGGGGCATAGGGGAGGTTTTGCCGCTGATTTTGTTCGCGCTTTTGGTGGGGGCGGCGGCGACGCGGCTGGGGCCGGAATCGAGGGCGCGGGCGCGGGCGGGGTTTGAGACGATCACGCAGCTGATGACCGGTGTAGTGGGTTTCGCACTACGGCTGGCGCCCTACGCGGTGCCGGCGATGATCTACAGCGTGGTGGTGCGGATCGGGCTGGAGTTCGTGGTGGCGCTGGCGGTGTTCGTGCTCGGGACGCTGGGGGTGCTGGCGCTGCATTTGTTCGGGACGATGAGCGTGTTGTTGAAGGTGTTTTCGAGGCGATGGAAGCCGCCGGCGTTTTTCAAGGCGACGCGGGCGGTGTTGATCACGGCGTTTTCGACGAGTTCGAGCGCGGCGACGCTGGCGGCGTCGATGACGGTGGCGCGGGATACGTTGAAGGTGTCGCCGAGCACGGCGGGGTTCGTGTTGCCGCTGGGGGCGACGATGAACATGAGCGGCACGGCGTTGTTCGAGGGCTGCGTGGTGTTGTTCGTGGCGCAGGTCTTCGGGGTGGAGTTGAGCTTGGTAGAGCAGTTGACGCTGTTGTTGCTGGCGGTGTTGAGCGCGGTGGCGGTGGCGGGTATCCCGGGCGGGTCGCTGCCTTTGATCGCGGGGTTGTGCGCGACGTTTGGCATACCGCCGGAGGGCATAGGCCTGGTGCTGGGCGTGGACCGGTTGCTGGACATGGCGCGCACGACGGTGAACGTGGGCGCGGATCTGGTGACGACGGTGATCGTGGACGAGAGCGCGGGAGGGTCGGACGAAGGGGCGAACGCGCGAGGGTCCGGACCAAGAGACGGAGTTTTTTAACCGCGAAGAAAGCGCGAAGATACGCGAAGGACGGGACCCGGCCGATGGGCTTTGGTCGGGTGTTCGCGGATTTTTATGGGCGTGAAAATTTTGGGATGGGGTTTTGTGGGATGCGGGTTGTTCGCGGCGGGGACGGAGCCCCGCCCTCCAGGGGTGGGGCGGAGTGCTAAAACTTGAGGGAGTGGGGCGGCGGGATTTCGGGGGAGCGGAGGGCGGCGGGGGACGCGGGGCGGAGGCAGGTGGCGAGGGCGCCGAGGAGTTTGCGGGCGTTGACGCGGGTGGGGGCGGCGCGGGCGGTGCGGAGATAACTGGCGGCGGCGAGGCGGGCATCGCGCGGGACGAGGGTGCGGCGGAGGTGCTCGCCGTGGGTGGCTTTTAGGCGGACGAGGTTGGCGGTGTTGTGACTCTTGCGGCCGGGGGACGCGCCTTTGTGGTGCAGGATTTCGCTTTCGTGGGCGACGTAGTGCCAGTGGCCGCGGGCGTGGAGACGGAGGCAGAGGTCGATGTCTTCGCCGCCGTTGACGTAGGCGGGGTCGAAGCCGCCGACGGAGTCGAAGACGGATTTTTTCATGACGACGCAGGCGGCGGTGACCGCGCCCCAGCGGCTGAAGCCGCGGGCGAGCTCGGGGGGACGGCGGGGGAGGTGTTGACCGTAGTGCAGAGGGGTTAACCAGGAGGGGAAACAGACGCCGAGGTGGTCGATGCGGCCGGTGGCGGGGATGGTTTGCACGTTGCCGATGCAGCCGGCGTCGGGGAAGCGGGCGAGGGCGTCGAGCATGGGCGGGAGCCAGCCGGGGGGGAGCTCGGTGTCGTTGTTGAGGAGGCAGAGGGTGTCGGCGCGGGCGAGGGCGGCGGCGGCGTTGTTGTTGAGGGCGAAGTTGCCCTTTTGCTCGTTGAGGATGACGCGGTAGGGGGCGGGCAGGGTGCGGAGGTAGTCGCGGGTGCCGTCAGTGCTGCCGTCGTCCACGATGATGATCTCGTGGTCGAGGCCGAGGGCGGCGAGGGAACGCTCCAGGGTGGGCAGGCAGAGTCGCGTCAGGTCGAGGCGGTTGAAGACCGCCATGAGGATGCTGAGCTGCATGGGCGGGTAGAGCTGGTAGAGCTAGTAAGCTAGTAGAGCTGGTAGAGCCGGAACGGCGGGGTGCGGCGACCCCGCCCTACATGGGTTTTCAGAGGGCCTTTCGCTTGGCATGGGCGAAGGCTTCGGCGATTTGGTCGAGCTGGTTTTCGGTGTGGCCGGCGGAGATGGCGGTGCGGATGAGGTCTTTGCCGGGAGGGACGGCGGGGGCGATGGAGAGGACGGTGAAGACGCCTTTTTCCATGAGAGCCTGCCAGAAGGCGTAGGCTTTTTGTTTGTCGCCGATGACGACGGGGATGGCGGGGGTCTTGCTGCCCCAGGTGTCGAGGCCGAGGTCGGTGAGAATCTGGCGGTAGCGGCGGGTGTTTTCCCAGAGGCGGGCGAGGTGCTCGGGTTCGTCTTGAATGAGGTCGAGCGCGGCGGAGGCGGCGGCGGCCTGGGCGGGGGGCAGGGCGGCGCTGAAGATGGTGTGTTTGCCGTGGGTGCGGAGGTATTCGATCAGGGCTTTGTCGCCGGCGACGAAGCCGCCGATGGAGCCGAGGGACTTGGACATGCTGCCGCAGATGATGTCCACCTGGTCGGTGACGCCGAAGTGGTCGGCGGTGCCGCGCCCTTGGCGGCCGAGGACGCCGAAGCCGTGGGCATCATCGAGGACGGTGAACATTTTGTGCGCGGCGGCGGTTTCGAGCAGGGCGGGGAGCGGGGCGACGTGGCCCTCCATCGAGTAGATGCCTTCGATGGCGAGGAGTTTGGGGGCGGCGGGGGGGAGCTGGGCGGCGACGTCGCGGAGGTCGTCGGGGTTGTTGTGGGCGAAGCGCTCGAGGGTGGCGGTGGAGAGGCGCGCGCCGTCCCACATGCAGGAGTGGATATTTTTGTCGGCGAGGATGATGTCGCCCTTTTGGGCGAAGGCGGCGAGGCCGGAGAGGCAGGAGAGGTAGCCGGCGGAGTGGACCTGGCAGGCCTCCTTGCCGAGGAAGGTGGCGAGCTTGGCCTCGAGGGCGAGGTGGTAGGCGCGGGAGCCGTTGGAGACGCGTGCGCCGGTGGTGCTGGTGCCCCATTCGAGGACGGCGGCGCGGGCGGCCTCGATGATCTTGGGGTGGAAGGAGAGGCCGAGGTAGTCGTTGCTCGCGAGCATGACCAGGTCGCGGCCGGCGAGGCGGATGGAGGTGCCTTTTTGCCACTCGGGGGCGTGGTAGTAGGGGGCGTAGCGGAGGCGGAGCTTGGTGGAGGCGTCGTCGCGGCAGCGGTCGTCGATGGGGTTCTTGCTCTTGGTGAAGAAGGGAAGGGCCATGTAGGAAGGCCGTGAAGTGGGGGAATAGGCCGGAGAAAGGCAAAAGTTTATCGGGCGGGAGGCGGGGTCGGGGGTGGGGTTTCGGGGAGGAAGAGGTTGAGTTGGCGGGTTTCGAGGTAGGCGAGGCGTTCGGCGATGGCGCCGGGGGCGGGGTAAACTTTGAAGTCGGCGCGGGCGTTGGCGGTGGGTTCGTCGCGGGTTTCGAGGTAGGCGTCGCGCCAGGCGGAGCGGCCCTCGTGGAACCAGCGGATGTTGTCCTCGTCCTTGCGGTGGGGGATGAGCATGCCGGCGGCGAGGGCGAGGGTGGCGAGGGTGGCGGCGGGGGCGAAGGCGGGGCGGGGCAGGTAACGGAGGGAGAGCAGGAGGGCGAAGCAGAGGGGGATCAAAAGGGTGACGTAGCGGGAGGCGGTCGCGCCGGCGTAGCCGAGGCTGATGCGGCCGACGGCGGTGTTGAAGGCGAAGAGGAGGCCGAAGGCGATGAGGGTGAAGAGGGCGGCGCGGGCGGGTTGGGGGGCGACGCCGTCGCGCAGGAGGCGGAGGCCGTGCCAGAGGGCGACGGCGAGGGAGACGACGAGGAGGAGGACGCCGAGGGCGATGGCGGGTGCGCCGCGCCCGGGGATGCCGGTGGTGAAGGCGAGCATGAGGCCGGAGAAGCCGGCGTATTCCCAGGGGCGGGGGTGGGGGAAGCGGAAGTCATCGACGGCGGGGGCGAAGACGTAGTTTTGGGCGAAGAGCGTCCAGCCGAGGGCGACGAGGGCGAGGCCGGCAAGGGCGGCGTAGAGGCGGGGGCGCTCGGCGGAGCGGAGGCTTTGGGCGGCTTCGAGGGCGAGGAGGGCGGGGACGACGAGGCCGGCGAAGAGACCGAAGCCGGTGAAAACGAGGAGAAAGACGAGCGAGCCGAGGAGGAGGGCGCGGGGCCAGGGGCGGGGGATGAACCAGGCGAGGCAGACGCCGAGGAGGAGGAGGACGGGGAGGGCGCCGTGGGAGAGGTTGGCCGCGCCGACGAAGATCTCGTATTGGCGGAGGTTTAGAAAGAGGAGGGCGGCGGGGATGGCGACGAGGGCGGCGCGCCAGCCGCAGCGGACGCCGAGGCGGATGGCGAGGAGGGTGGCGGCGAAGAGGGTGAAGCTGACGGCGAAGGCATCCCAGCGGGCGTTCCAGCCGCCGAGGTGGGCGAGCTGGGCGGTGACGAGGCCGCCGAGGCCTTGGCGGTGGGGGCCGTGCTGGCGGGTGAAGACGGCCCAGGCGTTCTCGTTGTTGAACAGGGGCAGATAAAAATCCCACTGGTCCCAGAAGAACACGTTGACGGCGTGGAGATCGACGAAGCGGTGTTGCCGCCAGGCGAGGGCCAGAACGCAGAGCACGGGGAGGGCGAGCAGGCAGCGGAGAACGGGACGCGGGAGCGGGGGCATGGTCGGGAGCGGAGGCGTCAGCGGGCGGCGTGGGCGGGGCGGGGGGGCCAGGCGAGGGTGAAATCTTCGGATACGAGGGTGAGGTTGGGGTTGTAGGCGGGATCGTGGTCGAGGAGGGGGCCCCAGCGTTCGCGCATGCGGCGGCGTTCCTGTTCGTGGCGGGCGATTTTCTCCGGGGTGTCGGGCCGGCCGCGGCTGGCGGATTCGTGGTGCACGAGTTCGGCGTGGGGGGTGAAGACGTTTTGGTAGCCGGCGGCCTGGAGGCGGAGGCAGAAGTCCACGTCGTTGAAATCGACGGCGAAGTGGTCGGCGTCGAGGCCGCCGACCTGGTGGAAGACGGAGCGGCGGACGAGGAGGCAGGCGCCGGTGACGGCGGAGTAGTTTTGGGTGACGCGCGCGCGGTTGCGGTGGCCGGGGCGCTGGCGGGGGAAGAAGCGGAAGGCGTGGCCGGCGACGCCTTCGACGAGGCGCGGGCCGGCGAGGCCGAGCACGACGCCGGCGTGCTGGAGGCGGCCGTCCGGGTAGAGGAGGCGGGGGCCGACGGCGCCGACTTCGGGGCGGAGGGCGTGGGCGACGAGTTCGCGCAGCCAGCCGGAGCCGAGGACTTGGATGTCGTTGTTGACGAGGCCGAGAATCTCGCCGGTGGCGTGGGCGGCGGCGCGGTTGTTGAGGGCGGAGTAGTTGAAGGGGCCGTCGTCGCGGAGGACGCGCGCGCCGCGGGCGCGGAGGCGTTCGATCTCGGCGAGGGCGGCGGGGTCGGTGGTGTGGTTGTCGATGAGGACGAGTTCGAAGTCGGGGTAGTCGGTGCGGTCGAGCAGGGTGGAGACGCAGCGGCGAAGGAGGTCGGCGCGGTCGCGGGTGGGGACGAGGAGGGAGACGCGCGGGGGGCGGGAGGGGAGTTCGCGCACGATGTGCCAGTGGCCGCCCGGTGCGGAGGCGGGCGCGCCGCGCACGCCGGTGCGGAGGAGGTGGTCGCTCAGGGCGCGTTCGGCGGCGGCGCGGGCGTAGGATTTGGAGCCGGCGGAGATGGCGGTGGAGCCGGCGGCGGCGCGCCAGTGGTAGAGCACGCGGGGGATGTGGACGATGGCGGAGGGGGGAGGCTCTCGGTGGCGCGGAGAGCGAGGTCCCAATCTTGCGCGCCGTCGCACTCGGGGCGGAGGCCGCCGAGGCGGCGGAGGAGATCGGCGCGGAGCACGACGAGGTGGCAGAGGTAGTTTTGGCTGCGGAGGAGGTCGGGGTTCCAGGCGGGTTTGAAGTAGGGGTCGGTGTGGCGGCCCCGTTTGTCGAGTTTGTCCTCGTCGGTGTAGAGGAGGGAGGCGTCGGGGCGGGCGGCGAGGGCGTGGGCGATCTCGGAGAGCGCGTGCGGGGCGAGTTCGTCGTCGTGGTCGAGGAAGGCGATGAAGTCGCCTTGGGCGAGAGCGAGGGCGGCGTTGGTGGCGCGGGAAATGTGGCCGCCGCGGGTGAGGCGGGTGATGAGGATGCGAGGATCGGAGGCGGCGAAGTCGCGGAGGATGGTTTGAACGTGGGGCGAGGTGGAGGCGTCGTCGGCGATGCAGAGTTGCCAGCTCGGGTAGGTCTGGGCGCGCACGCTTTCGATGGCGCGGTGGAGCCAGCGTGCGGGGGGGTTGTGCACGGGCATGAGCACGGAGACGAGGGGACCGCTGGCGGGCGGGGGGGCGGGGGGATTGAGGCGGGCGTCTGCTTCGCGCCAGAGGCCGTAGTCGCTTTGGGAGAAGGTGGGCGAGCGCCGCCAGGAGAGGAGGAGGCGGCGGGCGAGGAGATGGGTGCGGCCGTCGGCGGTGAGGGCTTCGATTTGGAGGAATTTGAGGCCGACGCCGACGCGAAATTCGGCGCTGAAGCCGGTGGGGGGAGCGAGGGCTGGGGCGTCGGTCCGTGCGCAGGGGGTGCAGGTGATGAGGCGGCGGCCGAGGCGTATGTTTACGGCTGCGGCGGGGCGGCCGGAGTCGTCCTCAAACCATCCGGAGAGGGCGACCTCGCCGGAGACGAGGCCGGGCGGGAAGGACGAGATAAAGAGGTGATGCCTCATGAACGGGGGACGGCGGGAGGCGAGGCGGGCGAGAAATTTGGAAGTGAACGGGTGGTGGCAGGATGTGGCATCAGGGAACGCGGCGGGCGGCCGGGGACGAGAGAGGATAGGGAGGGTGCGGAAGAACCGGGATTAGTTACCTACAGGAGAAAGGTGGTGATGTTTCGGTAAAAAGCGGAGGTTGAGAGAGGGAGGTGCGAGGGGGCGGCATTTTTTTGGGCTGACAAGGTAACGCACGATTTGTGCGTTGAGCCGGATGAAGTGCGTGAATTTGGGCAAAAAAGAAAGCTCCGGGGTGCAATCGGTAACGGATTGGCTGGAAGCGTTTGCGGGTTGTGTGCGGGCGCGGGATTTTGCGGGAGGGCGGGTGTTGTTCGCCAAGGATGCGCATGGGTTTGGCACGGTGGTGAGGGTGGCGGCGACGCGGGCGGGGTTGGAGAAAGACCAGTGGGGCTGGGTGTGGCCGCGCACCTCGGGGTTTCGGTTTGAGAGAAAAGGGGCGCGGGTGGAGCTGGGCGAGGGCGGGCTGACGGCGGTGGCGATGGTGACGTGGAAGGCGTGCAACCAAGCCGCGCCGAAAAAGGTGGTTTTTGACCGGCGGGGGCGGGCGACGATTTTGTTGCGTAGGGATTCGGTGGATACGCCGTGGGTGGCGCGGCACACGCATTTTTCGTTTGATCCGCCGGTGCGATCGTCCGTGCGGTCGGCGGTGCGGAAGCTGAAGGGGGTCAAGTGAGTCGTTTGCGGCTTTGGGCGGGAGGTTTTTGCACGGGCGGTTCGGTGGCGGTGTTGCGCCCGGAAGCGATGCGGCGGGCGGGGGAACGGGTGGAGCGCGGGGCGACGCTGGAGTGGGCCGGGGAGGCGCGGCGCATCGTGATTTCGGCTCCGGGGTGGGCGGAGGCGTGGGTGGAGGCGGACGTGGCGGACGCGTTGGTGTTGGCGGCGTTGCCATGGTTGGAGACCTGGCCGGAGGGGGTGCGTTTGCGGGTGTGCGGGGCGGTGTCGGCGGATTTGGCGGCGCGGCTGCGGAGGCGGGTTTGGTTGCGCAGGGCCCGGGGTGAAACGAGCGGTGGCGTGGTGGTGCGGGCGGAAGCGACGGCGCGGGTGGGTGGCGTGGGGGTGGAGAAAAAGACGAGGGCGGCGCTGCACTATCGGGGGGATGTGTTTTCGGTGGCTGCGGCGGTGGAGCTGGCGGCGGGGCATCGGCTTTATCCGCGGCCGGAGCTGGCGGTGGGGGCGGAGGTCGAGGCGCCGGGTGGGGATGCGGGCGCGGTGTTTTTGAGCGGGCTGGGGTTGCGTTACGCGGAAGTGCGGGTGGAGCGACCGGGGCCGGGGCGGGCGGCGGGCGGGGCGGTGGATGCGGCGGCGCGGCTGCGGTTTTTGAGCGCGGGTTTGGGCACGGGTTATGTGCCGGCGACGGCGGCCTATCGTTATGCAAAGCCGGAGGCAGGCGAGCCGGACGCGGATATGGACCCGCTGTTTTCGGGCGGGGGCATGCGGATCGTGCACGTGGGGGCGGAGAAGGCGCTGCCGGGTGTGATGGCGGCGCTGCGGCGGGCGGGGGCGGGCGGCTTGCCGCCCTTGGTGGCGGCGGAGTCGGCGGGGCGCGCGCCGGGGGCCTTGGTGGCGGCGGGC
>DAIPIP010000271.1:0-2746 GCA_036770725.1 Opitutaceae bacterium | reverse complement strand
ACGCCCTCGGTTGGTTTGCCGCTTGTGGCTATAACTTCATTTGAAATGCTCTAACGCGCAGGCGACAGTGATCCGGGTGCAGACCGAGGCGGGAGCGCCTCTTGCCGGAGCACCGGTGCAAGTTTCGGTGATGCGCGGGGGCGGGGGTGTGGCTGCGACCGCGACAGGGGCGGGTGCGTTCACCTTGACCCTGACCACCAACGCCTCGCGTTTGGCGGAATTTTATTATCGGCAGCCGACGACGCCCTACGCGGTGAGTTCCTTGCGAGTGCGTTCCGTCATGGGGCAGGCGCAGGTGGCGACTTATTCCTACACGGCGGCCGAAGCGGCGGCGGATACGGATGGCGACGAGCTATGCGACGCGACGGAAGGGATCCTGGGCACGCTCGATAACACGACTAACGCCATCGAGCCCGATCCGCTCGCGGTAGGGTTGCTGATTCACGCGCCGCAGCGGTGAGGGTCGAGGCGGGTGTTTTTCGGGGTTGCGCGCGAGGCGGGGCGGGCGGCTTACTGAACGCTTTTACCTCGAATGGCGTTCAATCTTAAACTCGTTCTCAAGGCCCTGCTTTTTTCGTCGAGTCAGCCGCTTACGATCAAGGACATCCAAACGGTGTTCGCGCGCTATCATGACCAGGCGCAGACGCCCGCGGACGCGGCGGAGGATGGCGAAAGCGTCGAGGGCGCGGAGCCGCCGGCGGAGGAGGCCGCGGACGAGGCGACGCCGACGACCGGAGGCGACGCGAACGAACTCGCGGGAACGAGCGACGAGATCAATCCGCTCGGGCTCGCGCCGGTGGACGCCGAGCTGTATGTGGACGTGCCCTCGTTGGTGACGGCCGCGCAGATTCGCGAGGCGATGGACGAGCTGGCGGCGGAGTTGAAGGCGCAGAACGATATTTATCTGCTGATCGACGGCGCGCAGGGCTACCGTTTGGTGACGCATCCGCGTTTTGCGAAATGGATACGGATTCAGCGGGACGAGCCGCCTCCGGTGAGGTTGACGCAGTCCGCGTTGGAAACGATGGCGGTGGTGGCGTATCGCCAGCCGGTGACGCGTTCGGAAATCGAGGCGATTCGCGGGGTGTCGGCGGAGGCGGGGTTGAGCAAATTGATGGAGCGCGAGCTGGTGTATATCGTGGGGCGCGCGGATTTGCCGGGGCGTCCGCTGCAATACGGGACGACGGACAAGTTTTTGGAATTTGTCGGGGTGAAATCGTTGGTGGAGTTGCCGGCATCGGACGTGTTGTCGCCGCGCCAGATCGACGAGTGGTTGAATCGTTCCGCGACGGTGTCTCCGCCGGCCGACGCCGAGATGGGGCTGCCCTTGGAGGAAGGGGAGGGCGACTCGCCGTCGCTGGAGCCGGTGGAGATCGAGCACGTCGAGGTATCGCACGACGAGGGTTTGGCTGACGAGAAAAGCATCGAGGGCGACGCGCCGGAGGCGGAGTCCGACGATGAGGCGGAGAAAAAATCCGAGCCCGCCGCCTGATTAATCGACCGACTTTTTTGTTATCCGTATGTCTTCCGACCCCCTCCAGCCCATTCGCGAACAGATCGACGTGCATGACCGTGAGATCGTGCGCCTGCTTAACGAGCGCCTCACGCTGGCGTGCGAGATCGGGCGTTTGAAGCGGAGTTCGGGCGGGCAAATTTATGTGCCGGAGCGCGAGGACGCGGTGTTGCGCAAAGTCGCGGCGCTAAACCGGGGGCCGATCAAGAACGAGGCGCTGCAGGCGATCTATCGCGAGATCATGTCGGCGGCGATCGCGTTGGAGAAGCCCTTGCAGATCGCGTATCTCGGACCGGAGGCGACCTACACGCACGCGGCGGCGATCAAGAAGTTTGGCGCTAGCGTGGACTACCAGCCCATCGCTACGATCGGGGATATTTTTACGGCGGTGGAGAAGGGCGAGGCGGACTACGGCATAATCCCCATCGAGAACTCGACCGAGGGCAGCGTGCGCGAGGCGCTGGACGGGTTTGTGGAGAGCGAGCTGAAGGCGGTGGCGCAGATTTATCTGGAGATAAACCACGCGCTGATTTCGGCGACGCCGATGACGCAGATCGAAAAAGTTTACTCGAAGGATCAGGCGCTGGCGCAGTGCCGGGCTTGGTTGCAGCGGCATCTGCCGCATGCGCAGTTGATCGACACGGCGAGCACGGCCAAGGCGGTCGAGGTGGCGCGCAGCGAACCGGGAGCGGCGGCGATAGCGGCGGAGCTCGCGGCGCAGGTGCAGGGCGTGCCGGTGCTGGCAAAAAACATCCAGGACCGGAACGACAACACGACGCGGTTTTTTGTTATCGGCAAAAAGGCGTCGGGGCCGGTCGGCGGCGGGCGCGATATGACGAGTTTGGTCATTTCGCTGGGCGAGGCGGCGGCGGCGAACTCCGGTGCGTTGATGAAGATGCTTACACCGTTTAGTTCGCGCGGGCTGAATCTCTCGAAGGTGGAGTCGCGGCCGAGCAAACGGCGGCCGTGGGATTATTTGTTCTTTATCGACGTGAGCGGTCATCACGACGACGCGGCGATGAAGGAGGCGATGGATGAACTGAGGGCGTTTTGTCCGCTGGTGAAGTGGCTCGGGAGTTATCCGGGGGCGCTTTGAGCGTTGGGGCGGGCGGGCGGCTGGTTGCGGAGGGGCAACGCGGACGGCCCGGCGGCCCGTCCCCACCTGCAGATGAGCCTAGTATCCCAAATCTCGGATTTTTTCGGCATAGCCACAGAGCCGAGCCGGAGCCCAGA
>DAIPIP010000270.1:0-2755 GCA_036770725.1 Opitutaceae bacterium | reverse complement strand
TCGAGCTGGAGCACGCCAGGCATCACGGGGTTGCCGGGAAAGTGGCCCTGGAAAAACGGCTCGTTGATGGAGACGTTCTTGATCGCGACGAGCGCGTCGTCGCCGACGAACTCCATGACGCGATCCACCATGAGAAACGGGTAACGGTGCGGCAGGGTGTCGAGGATGCGGCGGATATCGAGCTCGGTCTCGGTGGGCAGCACCATCGCGGGACGCGGCTTTTTCTTCGGGCCTTTTTTCTTTTCGAGCAGTTTTTCGGCGAGGGCCTTGGTGAGGTCGGCGTTGATGGCGTGGCCAGGGCGCGTGGCGATGATGTGGGCCTTGATGGGCAGACCGAGAAGCGTGATGTCGCCGATGATATCGAGCATCTTATGGCGCACGAACTCGTCCTTAAAACGCAGGCCTTCCTTGGAGAGAATTTTGTCGCCCTTGATCACAACCGCGCAGTCGAGCGAGCCGCCCTTGATCTTGCCGAGTTTGATGAGCGCCTCGATGTCCTCGTAAACCGTGAAGGTGCGCGCGGCGGCGATCTGCGTCATGTAGACATCGGGATCGATGTTGAGCGAAAGAAACTGCGCGTGAATACCGCGGTCGTCGGCCGAAGTGCAGGAGATTTTAAAACCGTCGTGCGGCAGCGCGATGATGGAAGAGTTGCCCTTCTGAATGGAGACCGGCTCCTCTAGCGTGAAATACTCGCGCTCGGTGTTTTGTTCGATCGGGTCGCCCTCCATAATGAGGTCAACGTAGGGCTTGGCCGAACCGTCGAGGATGGGCGGCTCGGAGGCGTTCATCTCGATCACGCAGTTGTCGATGCCGCAGCCGTGCAGGGCGCTGAGCACGTGCTCGATGGTGTGGAGCTTGGCGTGGCCTTCCTGGATCGTGGTCTGGCGCACGAGATCGCCGAGAAGCTCGGCGCGGGGCTTGATCTCGGGAGCGCCGTGGAGGTCGATGCGACGAAACACATACCCGGAGCCGGGGGCACCGGGTTTCAAGGTGAGGGTGACCGTCTCTCCGGTGTGGAGAGCCTGGCCGGAAATAGTGACCTCGCGGGCGAGCGTGCGTTGTTTCATGTCTGTTACGTAAGGGTCAGGGTGCCGAGACGGCGGGCGGCGAGGCAAGCGCGTTGTCCGCGCGGGCGCGGGCGGCGGCCAGCAAGTTGCGAAGCAGATCGGGCCGCTCCCAGGTGGCGAGCGGGATGTGGTTGTGTTCGCCCGCCACCGCCACCGCGCCGTGACGCGCGGCAGCGAGGCGTTCGAAGTGATGAAAGGGCACGATGCCATCCGGCCGACCGTGCGTGAGCAGGACCGGTATGGTCGGATCGAGTTCGCGCAAAATCGTCTCCGCGTCGAAGCGCTCGCGCGTGAGCAAAAGCCAGATCGAGCGATCCCGCGCCGCCTGCCGCAGGCTGGCGACCGTGCCTTCGAGCGCGAGGCCCGCGACCGGCCGCAAGGCCGCCAGCTCGGTGGCGAAAACACCGCCGAGCGAAAACCCGTGCGCGAGCACGAGGTCGGGGCGCACGGCGGGATGAGCGATCACGCGGTCAAACCACTCCACGGCGTCGTCACGGCAGGCGTTGATCGAAGGCGTGCCCTCCGAGCGCCCGTAACCGCGATACTCGACCAGCAGCACGCTCGCGCCGAGCGCGCCCCACACGTTGGCAAAATCCACCGAGTCGTCGATCAACTCGCCGTTGCCGTGAAACACCAGCACCACCGGGGCGGGCGTGGCGGGAGAGGCGTCGCGCGCCGGTCGCCACCACGCCTCGACGCGCGTGCCGTCGCGCATGGTGTGCCACCAGGTTTCGAAACTTGCGGGGGCGGTTTTGCCCGCCGCGCGCTCCTGGCCGCGCCACGGAAAGATCAGCTCGTTTTTCTTCCACGCCATGAAGCCGCACGTGCCCAGATAAGTGAGGCACGCGATGACGACGAGGCGCAGGAGGGCGCGCGGAAAGGCGCGCGTGATCAGGGGCATTGACCGAGCGTTGAGTTCAAGAAAGCCGAGGCGAGCCCGAAGCCGCATGCGCGGGGCCGATATTTTACATAAGATTCTGTAAATACCCGCCAAGCGCAGCCGCGAAATCTCGCCTCCACTAAAAACAGCGGCTAAAAAATCACTAGTTTCCGGTTGCTAACGTCCTCTCCGCGACCTGCCAGCCCGTAGTCCGCCGCCCCGCCCCGCCCCACCCTGTCGCCCATGCCGTCATGCGTCTCGCCGTTTTCAGCGCAAAAGCCCATGACCGGCGTTTTCTCGACGCCGCCAACACTCGCGCCGGCCATCGCCTGCTCTACCTCGAATCGCGCCTCGACCGCCACACCGCGGTCCTCGCGCGCGGACACGCCGCCGTCAGTCTCTTCGTGACCGATCGCGCCGACGCCTCGGTGCTCACCATCCTCGCCGAAGGCGGCACCCGGCTCGTCACCCTGCGGTCCGCCGGCTACAACCACGTCGACCTCGACGCCGCGCGCCGCCTAGGCCTCACCGTCACGCACGCGCCCGACTATTCGCCGCACGCCGTCGCCGAGCACACCATCGCGCTCCTGCTCTCCGTCGTGCGCCGCATCCCGCACGCCTACAGCCGGGTGCGCGAAGGCAATTTCTGCGTCGAAGGCCTACTCGGCTTCGACCTCCACGGCAAAACCGTCGGCCTCGTCGGCGCGGGCAAAATCGGCCTCATCACCGGGCGCATTCTCCAAGGCTTCGGCTGCCGCGTGCTCGCCTACGATCCGCGCCCCTCGCCCGCCGCGCGCGAGGCGGG
>DAIPIP010000269.1:1474-2781 GCA_036770725.1 Opitutaceae bacterium | reverse complement strand
GGACCTCGGTGAGGGCTTCCCAGAGGGGTTTGCCGATTTCGCGGGATATGAGGTCGGCGAGGTCGGCTTTGCGCTCGGCGAGGCGGGCGGCGTAGGCGCGGAGGAGGGCGGTGCGTTCGTCGAGGGGGAGTCGCGACCAGGCGGGGAAGGCGGCGCGGGCGCGGGCGACGGCCGCGTCCACCTCGGCGGGCGTGGCGGCGGGGCCGGTCCAGACGGGCGCGCCGGTTGCGGGATTGGTGGAGTGGAAGATCATGGTCAGGCGGTGGCTGAAATGACCAATGACCAATGTCCAATGACCAATGGAGGTGCGGAAGTTTGGCTCATTTTAGCGGGGCGTAGGTGACCTTGGCGGGGTGGCCGAGAGTGGCGGCGGTCTCGGGGGCGAGAGCGGGGTCGGCGGGGTCGAAGGGGGCGAGGACGGCGCGGAAATCGAGTTTGTCGTGGGAAAGCAAATACAGGGGGAGTTCGGTGCCGGGATGGCGGAGGGCGTAGGCGGTGGAGCGGCGTTCGCGCACGGTGCGGATGGAGGCGACGGTGGATCTGACCTGGGGACCGGCGTCGAAGATATCGATTTCGTCGGTGGGGGCGAAGCCCTCGGTCTGGAGGAGGGCGAGGGCGGGGCGGGTGTCGTGGTGAACTTGGCCGATGGCGGCCTGAACCTCGGGGGCGAGCAGGGAGAGGTAGAGGGGATGGCGGGGAACGAGGTCGGCAATGAAGGTTTTGTCACCTCGGCCGCAGATCTGGTCGGCGGTGTAGAAGTCGTGGTGGAAGAAGTGGCGGCCGACGGCTTCCCAGAAGGGGGAGAGGCCGCGTTGGTCGAGGTAGCCGCGAAGCTCGGCGATGACGGTGGAGTCGAAGCGTTGGGGGAAGGCGCCGATGAAGAGGAAGCGGGCGAGGGAGAGGAGGCGGCCGAGGCCGCCGCGGCGATGCTCGGGGTGAAGGTAGAGGGAGCCTATCTCGGTGGGGCCGCGGTGGACGGTTTTGAGGTGGAGGACGTCGATCTCGCGGTCGATGCCGAGGGGCGGGTGGACGTGGCGTTCGCGGCGGAGTTCGTAGCTGTAGAAGGGTTCGTAGCCGCCGACGCGGGCGGCGATGCCGGAGACGCCGACGACGCGGGCGGAGGGGAGGTGTTCGAGGACGAAGAGGTAATGCTCGGCGCCGGGTTTTTTGATTTTGGGGGAGAAGGCGCGGAGGGAGTCGTCGATGCGCTCGCGGAGAAAATCCTCGTCGGCGGGCAGGGTGGTCATGCCGCCCTCGATGCCGCGCGCGAGGGAGACGAGGGCGGCGAGGTCGGTTTCGCGGATGGG
>DAIPIP010000269.1:0-1374 GCA_036770725.1 Opitutaceae bacterium | reverse complement strand
AAATCCTAAAAGGGTCAGCGGGGGAGGACGAGTTGGCCGGTGGCGAGGCGGTGAAGGAGGAGGGCGGCGAGCTGGGCGCGGGGGACGAGGCTGGGGAGGTGGACGTATTCCTTTTCGCTGTGGAGGTGGTCGCCCACGGGGCCGAGGCCGTCGAGGTTGGGGAGGCCGGCGGCGGAGAGGAGGTTGCCGTCGGAGCCGCCGCCGGTGTCGATCCAGTCGAGGGCGGGGAGGCCGAGGTCGGCGGCGCAGCGGTTGAGGGCGGCGAAGGCGGCCTGTTCGGCGGGGCCGCACTCCTTGGGGGGGCGGTCGAAGGCGCCCTCGACGATGAGTTGGTGGCCGTCGCGGGCGTTGATGGGCGCGGCGATGGCGGCGAGGCGGGCGGCGAGCGTATCCTTTTGTTCGATACGGGTGATGCGGGCGTGGAGTTCGGCGACGGCGAGGTCGGGCACGATGTTGATGACGCCGCCGCCGCGGATGACGCCGATGTTGAGGAGGACGCCGGGGAGTTCCTCGGGGAGGCGGTGGGCGGCGACGAGGAATTCGGCGAGGGCGGCGATGGCGTTGCGGCCGGCCTCGGGCTGTGCGCCGTGGGCGGCGCGGCCGCGTGAGGTGACGGTGAAGACGCCGGTGCCCTTGCGGGAGCGCACGATCTCGCCGCCGGCGCGGGCGGGTTCGAAGACGAGGCCGAAGTGGCAGCGGCGGGCGGAGCGGTTGATCTCGTCGAGGCTGGCGCGGGAGCCGATCTCCTCGTCGGGTGTAATGAGAATCTCGATACCGAGTTCGGCGGCGGCGGGGGTTTGCTCGAAGGCGCGGAGGGCGGCGAGGAGGACGACGAGGCCGCCCTTCATGTCGGCGGTGCCGGGGCCGTTGAGGGTGTCGGGATCGAGGAGGCGGGGTTGCTGGAAGGCGTGAGCGGCCTCGTAAACGGTGTCGTAGTGGCCGTTAAGGAGGACGCGGCGGGGAGCGTCGGGGCGGATGACGAGGCGGAGGGCGCGGGCGGGGGACCCGGGGAGGGCGGGTTCCTCGACGACGGCGTGGGGGAAGGCGGCGGTGAAGGCGGCGCGAAGGGCGGCGCGCATGCGGTCGAGGCCGGCGGGGTGGTCGCTGCCGGAGTTGATGGCGCTCCAGGAGGCGAGAAGGGCGCGCAGTTCGGCGTCGCTTTCGGTCAGGGCGAGGATGGAGGCGGGGATGGTTTCGGCGGCGGGGAGAGGCATGCGGAAAGGTGAGAGGGGGGAGGAAAGAAAAAGCCCGCCGACGGCGCTAGGGGGAAGCGACGCCGACGGGCCGGTTAGCACCTTAGGTGTATGGGTTCGGCAGGCGGGTTACAGGCTCCAGCGGAGGCCGATGTTGCCGGACCAGTCGGTGTATTCGTTG
>DAIPIP010000087.1:0-12338 GCA_036770725.1 Opitutaceae bacterium | reverse complement strand
CTGCATCTTGGTCTGGCTTAAACTTTGAGCCTCCATTTTGAAGACAGCGCCTAAGGCGCGGCCTATCAGGTGAGGCGGCGGGCGGCGGCTTGGGCGCGGAGGCAGAGTTCGGCGGCTTTGAAGACGTGGCGTTGGGTCATGGCCTTCTCGGTGCGGTTGAGGCTGTCGAGGATGAGCTCGCCGAAGAAGCGGAAGCCGACCTTGCCGGCGACGTGGAGGTGATGCTCGCCCTTTTCGTCCACGAGATAGACGTGGTCGCCGGTTTTTTCGCGGCCGACGTCCACGTATTTGCGCAGCTCGATATAGCCTTTTGTGCCGAGGATGGTCATGCGGCCATCGCCCCAGGTGGAGAGGCCGTTCGGGGTGAGCCAATCGACGCGGATGTAGTTGGTGGCGCCGTTGTCGCCGAGGAGGTTGGCCTCGCCGAAGTCTTCGAGTTCGGGGAACTGCGGGTTGGCGTAGTTGCCGACGGCGGCATGGGTGATGGTGGCGTCGGTCGCGCCGGTGAAGGTGAGGAATTGCTCGAACTGGTGGCTGCCGATGTCGCAGAGGATGCCGCCGTATTGTTCCTTGTTGAAGAACCAGGCGGGGCGCGAGGGGGCGTTGAGGCGGTGGGGACCGAAGCCGATTACCTGGACGACCTTGCCGATGGCGCCTTGTTGCACGAGGTCGGTGGCGAACATGGCGGACTCGACGTGGAGGCGCTCGCTGAAATAGCAGGCGTATTTGCGGCCGGTGCGGGCGACGGCGGCCTTGGCGTTGTCGAGCTGGGCGAGGGTGGTGAAAGGGGTCTTGTCGGTGAAATAGTCCTTGCCGGCCTCCATGACCTTGCAACCGAGGGGGCCGCGGAGATTCGGGATGGCGGCGGCGGCGACGAGTTTTACGTCGGCGTCGTCGAGGATCTGGTCGAGCGAACGGGCGACCTGGGCGCCGGGGTAGCGGGCGGCCATGGCCTCGGCCTTGGCGGTGTCGGCGTCGAAGACCCACTTGAGCTGGCCGCCGGCTTCCGTGAGGCCGTTGCATTGGCCGTTGATGTGGCCGTGGTCGAGGTGAGTGGCGGCGAAAACGAATTCGCCGGGTTTGACCACGGGCTGCGGTTTGCCCTGGGGGGCGTAGTTCATGCCGTCGGATTTTTGGCTCATGGGGAAAAGGGTTGGGGTTGATATGGAGCCAACACGCTAAACGGGGGACCGGGAGGCTGAACGGGCATGGCCTGCAAACAGTTGCGGACGCCGTAAACTTATCGCTCAGGCGAGCGACTCGGCGGACTTGGTTTGTTCGGCGAGGGCCTTGATGGCGCGCTCGATGGGTCGGCGGACGGCCTTGTCCATGCGGTCGATGAAGAGGGTGCCGTTGAGGTGATCGACCTCGTGCTGGATGCAGCGACCGAGCAGGCCGTTGCACAGCAGGGTGTGGGGCGTGCCTTGCGCGTCCTGATAGGTCACGCGCACGCGGTCGGGGCGGGCGACGTCGCCGTGGATGTTGGGAAAGGAGAGGCAGCCTTCCTCGTAAACGGTTTTTTCGGAGGGCAGCACCTCGACCACCGGGTTGGCCAAGGCCATGGGCATGATGAGGTCGAGCGGGGTCTGGGCACCGTCGAGTTCCCAATAAAAATCGCGGTCGGTGTCGCGCAGGTCGATTACGCAGAACTGGAGGGCGAGGCCGATTTGTTGCGCGGCGAGGCCGATGCCGCGGGCCTCGTGCATGGTCGCGATCATGTCGGCTGCGAGGCGGGCGAGATCGGCATCGAAGGCGGTTACGGGCGCACCCTTCTGACGGAGCACGGGGGAGTTGTAGTGAACAATCGCGAGGGGCATGGGTCGGAATGGAATCGGCACCTGATAAAGCGGCGCAGCGTGGATTTGCCACCCGGTGCCGCAAACCAATAGTGCCCACGCGATGATCGCCTCCCGCCAGCCGTCCGCCGCTCGCGCCGTGCCCCTTAAGGCCTGGCTCGGATTCGCCGCGGGCGCGGCGCTTCTGCTAGCGGCGTGGATGGTGCCGGGTCACATCAGGGCCGTCGCGCCGGCCTTGCTGGAGCGCGCGGGCGCGGGCACGCCGACGCTGTCCGCGCTCGGCGAGGCGCGGTTGGAATTGGCGCAACCGGGGCCGGCGGCGCTGTTGCTGGCCGGGGCGCGGGCGAGCGAGGCGGACGCGGAGAGCGCGGTGAAGACGGAGAAGACGGAGAGCACGCGGCTCGCAGAGGAGTTGGCGGCGTTCGCGCAACGCGAGCGTGCGCTGATGCCGTGGGGCGGCGAAGATCCGTTTTTGTTGCCGCTCACCCAACAGCCGGCTGCGCGCGCGGCGGCGGAAAAGGGCGAGAGCACCCCGGTGGCGCGGTTCTTTGTGACGGCGGCCTCGCGCGCGGCCTTGAACGGATTTTTGGCCAACTCGCGCAGCCCCGCCGTGCGCGACACGCTGGCGTTGCGCGAACTGGAAAACACCGGGCGCTTCGTGCCGGCCGGGCGCGCGGGCGGGCAGACTTTTGAGGCGATGGTGTTGCTCGTGGCGCTGCTGCACCAGGGCGAGCATCTCACGCCGACTTTCGCGCGCGTCTGGCGCGATGAGGCGCGGGCGGCGCGTGCCAGCGGCGAACTCGGCGCGGCGCTTGAACCCATGTTCATCGATCTGCTCGCACTCGCGCGCCGGCTCGACTGGCGGCAACTCACCGCCGTGGCGGGCACGGTCGATACGCGCGCCACCTGGACCGAGCTCGGCGCGCTGGCCCGCGCGGGCGACGCGACATTCGACCTCGTGCTTGCCGCCGCGCTCACGGACGGCTCGGCCGAGCGCGTGATAAAATTTCGTCTCGAACATCCGGACGATGCCGACGCGGATCTGCGGCACGCGCTCGCCGAGGGCCAGGGCGCGGTGCGGCTGTTGCTCGCGCGCGGCGTGCCCGTTAACCGCCAGGGCGCGCCCGCGCCGGGGCCCTTCGTCGGGCTCGCTCTGCTGCATCCGGGCTGGGCGCTGGCGCTGCGTTTCGCGCTCTGCGCGGCGGGGGCCTACGCGTTGCTCAACGCGCTGGATCGCGCGATGCGCGGCGGCTCGCGGGCGGGCGGCGTTTTCCACGTGCGCAGCGGCGCGCTCGCTTTGGTGGTCACGGGCGCGTTTATCCTCGTGACCGAACCCTACCTCGGCCGCGCCGCGCCGGTGCGCATCGACGGACTCACGTTGGCAATGCCCGTGCTCGGGAATCTCGCCGACCCGGACTCGCTCAGAACCACCACCCCCACTTTCGCCATGGACCTCCACTCATTCCTCGCTATCGCGCTTTTCGGCGCGCTTCAGATCACCATGTATCTGGTGTGTCTCGCCAAGATCCGCTCCATTGACGCGCTCGCCTTGCCCGCGCTGGTAAAACTTCGCCTCATGGAAAACGAAGAAAACCTCTTCGACGGCGGTCTCTACCTCGGCATCGGCGGCACCGCCGCCGCGCTCGTGTTTCAGGTGCTCGGACTAGTCGAACCCAACCTGCTCGCGGCCTACTCCTCCAACCTCCTCGGCATCACCTGCGTCGCGATCGTGAAGATCCGCCACGTGCGCCCTTACAAAACCGGCCTCATCCTCGCGGCGCAGGACGCGCTCGCCGCCGGCGAGTTGGCCAAGCCCGCGTCAACGCGTTGAGGTCAACGCGTTCCACCCGCCCGCCCGGCCATGAACAAGACGCTGCTCCTCATCCTCTGCGACTTCCTGCTGCTGAGCCTCCTCGCGCTCACGCGGTGGGAGGACGCCACGCCCGCGCCGCCGACCTCCTCGCGTCCGGCGACGGCGGCCAGTGCCGCGAGCGCGTCCGGCGCGGGCGAAGGCGCGGCCACGCCCGAGCAGGACATGGTCGCGTTGATGCGGCTCTCGCTCGAGGACGAGCAGGCGCAGCGCGCGGAGGTCGCCCGCGATCTCGCCGCCGTCGAGGCTGCGCGCGCCGAGGTCGAGCGGGCACGCGAACAACTCGCGCAAAATCTCGCGCAGACCGCCGACACGCTCGCCCGGACCGAGCAGACCGCCGCCGAACTCGATAGGAATCTCGCCGCCACCCGCGTCGCCGCCGAGGCCGAGCGCGCGCGCAACGCCGAGCTCGCCCGCGATCTCGCGGTGCGCGAGGCCGAGGCGAAGCGTCGCGAGGAGGAACTCGCCCGCGTCTCCGCCGCCGAGGCCGCCGCGCGCGGTCGCGCCGAGCAGCTCGCCGTCACGGTCGGCGTGGTGGAGCGCGAAAAAGAAATCCTCGCCGAGCAGACCGTCACCCTGCGCGCGGCGGTCGAGGCCGAGCGCACCGAGCGCCAGCGCGTGCAGGAGAGCGCCACGCAACTCGCCCAAGGCGTGGGCCAGCTCGCGGAACGCTCCGGCGAACTCGCGCGCGAGGTCCGCGAGGCGCGCCCGATCAACGCCAACACCTTGTTCAGCCAGTTCATGGAGCGCCGCGTGCGGCTGCGTTTCGAGGGAGTGCGCTCGACTTTTCTCGGGCCGGTGACGCGCAACCACGACACGCACACCGTGCTGGTAAACGATGGCCGCGATACCTTCGCGTTGTTGCACGTGGACGACACGCCCTTCGACTGGCGCGCGCCGAGCCATCCCGATTGGGATCGCCTCGCGCTCTCGTTCACGCGCGGCTCCGCCACCGTGCCGACCACGAGTGTCATCTTCACCTCGCTGGACCCGCGCATCATCGCCGCCCCGATCACGCCCACGGAGGTCACGCGGCTCGGCGGCGAGCCTTATCAACTCGCGCTCGATCCCTTCAAATTTCCCGAGGCCGTGCTCATCAGCGCGGGCGGCCAGGGCTACGGCGAGTTGCTCTTCAAAATCGATCCGAGCAACCCCGGTTACGTTAAGGTGGACAACCGGCTTGTGCGGCGGCTTTTTGGCGACTTCTCGCCCTCGCGCGGCGACCTCGTGCTGAGCAAGACGGGCGAGTTGCTCGGCGTGATGGTGAGTTCCGACACCTGCGCGTTGATCACGAATTTCCTGCCGCAGCGCACGCTCGCGCTCGGCGAAAATCTCCGCGCCACACCCACCGGCCCGACGCTCGAGGCGGTGGCGCGGCGTTTCCAGGCACTGCCGAGCGGGGTGAGATGAGTTGATGAATCGAGGTTATTTGGCGGCGCTTCGGCACCAGAAAATATTCGGTCCACCCGCGTTTTCGGGCACTTGAAAAAGATCGATCCATGGCCGCTTGTCGTCGTCAGCCTGGGACGTCTTCACCTCATCGCGTTTAGTAACGACTTCACCGGACGAGAGACGAAGCGCATAGGGCCCCGCTGGCAGGTTGCGGAAGCGAAATACTCCGTCGGCGTCGGTCTCAGCCACGGCCGGCTGTCGCAAGTTCGTCCACTTTGGCCGGTCGGTGGTGGGAGGGTTTACGGAACGTATCCAGACAAGCGCCTCCACCGTTATGCCTGCCAGAGGCTGGTTTGTTTCGTGATCCAGCAGGCGTCCTGCGGTCTCGTGGACTTCGGGAAGTCGAAACTCGACGGCTTGCGCGGCACCTTTGTCGAGCGGGATGCGATGGCGCGGCATGGTCGGGGGGCCGTCCGGCGCCGGCACGGTTTCAACCCACCACGGGTTCGGCAGATCCAGGTTGATGCCTTCGAATGAAAATTCCCCCTCCGGCCCGGTCAGGCGTTGGGCGGCTTCCAGGAGCATGGTTGGCTGCGGTTGGAGATATTGGTAGCCCAGACGAACTTTTCCTCCCGCCACAGGCCGCCCTTCCGCGTCAAGAATCCGGCCCGCGACGCGGGTGCCCGGCGGAAAGCGCAGCACGTGTTCGATAGCCGGAGTTTCAGGAGTGAGCGCAACTTTTCCCGTGGTGGCGATCCGATGACCGCGTTGAACCACGAGCTCGCATTCGCCCTGCAGGGGCAGCGGCGTAAACAGGAGATTCGCGTAGGGCGCGCGAGCGCCGCCTCCTTGGCTGTATTCTGGTCCAAGAAACCGATACGCCACCTCGCCTTCGCCGTCGGGCGCGAGTTGACCGTCGTCCTCAAGCAGGCGCACGCGGAATGCGCCCGCCGGTTCGACGGGAATCTTTACGCGCAACGGCGAGCCGTTCTCCGGCAAATCGAAGGCTCGTGATGCCAGGTGGCCACGGACTCCCGATTTCCGGGCGAAGCGGTAACCGACCAAGAATTGATCGACAAAAACCACCTGCCGCATGTTTCGGTCGCCATAAAGGATTCCGGCCGCTTGCCCTGCGACAATTGGCAGCGTGGAGTCCCCGGACAAGGCGCCGAAGCCAAACCTGTTCCGGGCGGTCCCGTCGGTTTGATAGTATCCGAGCCGACCACGCACCGGAGCCGCCTCGCCGCTTGGCAAGACCAGCGACACCTCGATCCCATTTGTCGCCGGAATCGTGAGTTCCGCGCCGGCTTGATCCGAGGTAAGGTCGATGTGGGTTTCGGCGAAGAGCTGATGCGCGCTGAAAAAAGCTCTCAGCCGAAACCGGCCTTCCGGGAGGTTGGGGAATGCAAAGGGGATGGCGGAAGCCTCGGGATCGAACTCGTTCCGACCGACCGGGGCGAACGAAGCGGGCCAGTTCTGTTTTTTCCAAAAGTAAATCGTGTGGGATCGCGGTCGAGACCGGGAATTCACCGCATGGGTTTCGTCGTAAATGGCTTCGATGGTGAACAACTCTTGATCGCGAAAAAAACCGGCGGGCACACGCACGTGGCCGGCCAGCCGATGTCCGGGTTGCATCGCATATTCCCGGGCGGTGTCCGGTCCGGCCTCTGTTCCCGTGCCGCCGGATCGCGCGAGATTTCCGAGCGGCAGGTCCGCGTAGCCATCCCGTTTCAGGATGGCGCCGCCTTGCCATCCAACGGGAAGGCTCGGGAGCGTGAAGTATCCGGCCGTGTCAGAAATCGTTTCCCCGATGTTTGCGAGTTGATCCCAGCGGAAGGGATGTTGCTCCGATGGCGGATACAGCCCCGCAAACTTCACTTGGACGCCGACGAGCGGTTCGCGCGTTCGCTCGTCCACCACACGACCGCGCAAGAGCGGGGAGGGCGTGAGCGACCAGAGCGCATCCTCGTTTCCGGCCGGGTTTTCAAAAATTCGTTCCGAGGGAAGAAAGCCAGGCGCCCACACCTGCATGAGCACGTCGAAACGCTCTGTGATGTTTTCGACGACGATCCGCCCCTCGGAGTCCGCCTCGATCAAACCCGGCATCCACATCGCATCGCGCCACGACAGATCGGCGCCCTGTCCTTCGCGTGGCCGGGCCCGGACGGCCGCCACGGCTGATTTCAGCGGCCGCCCATCCGGGCCTTGCAGGCGGGCGGCGACCGCCGCGCCCTTTTCCAGCATGATCGGCGGGGCCGTGACGACCCGCGCCTCGCGGTCCGCGGCGTCTCTGGCCGCGGCAAGGCCGGATTCGGGGAGGGCGATTTCACGAATGTCCGGGGCATAGCCCGTTTCCCAGTGTCGAAAAACAAAGGATGTATCCGCAGGACTGATACTTGTTGCGAAGCGTGCCGTTTCCGCCGTCTTGGGATCGCGTCGGACGGGTGCGCCGTCGGTGTCGAGTAGCTCGACGAAGACCCGGATTGCCTCGGCTTCCCGGCGTCTGATGCTCGCCAGCAGGTCTTTCGTGTCAGTCGTGTCGAATGGAGGGGAGGGCGGCCCCATCGCCTCGATCATAGCCATGCGTCGCTCGGCTTGTTCGAACGTTTCGGTGGCGTCGGAGGCCGGCTCGGCATGAGCCGGCGGGCCTGATACGGACAGTGCAGCCAACGCCAGCAAGACTGTGTATCGACGATGAATCTTCCCGAACCAAGGCGCGAGAGGGGCAGGCAAAAGCATAGGCCGGATGTCTACGCCTTTTCGTAAACGGCGACAATGTCGCAAACTATGTTTCCTGATTGATGATCGACTCGGATCACTTCCGGGGGAGCGACGGCGGCATTGCGGTCGTCCGTTTTCGTGGCACAGGGTGATCGTGTGATGCCGCCCGACATTCTCTGGATCGTGACCACGCAGTGGCGCGCGCAGGCTTGCGGCTACGCGGGCGATCCCAACGCGCGCACGCCCGCGCTCGACGCGCTCGCGGCCGATCCGCACACGGTCAACTACGCGCAGGCGGTGACGCCGCATCCCTTCGGGCCCTTCGCGCGCGCGGCGCTTTTGACTGGCGTGCCTTCGCCGAAAAACGGGGTGCGCGACTACTGGGACGCGTTGCCTCGCAATGCTCGCACCATCGCGCATGAGCTCGGCGGGCGCGGTTACGAAACAGCGTTTTTCGGCAAGTGGGGCGTGGGCGAGCGCGACCGCTCCGCGCCGCTGGTCGGCGAGGCGGCGGCGCGCGTGCCGGTGCCGCCCGAGGCGCGCGGCGGCTTCGCGCGCTGGGTCGGCTTCGAGGGCGGATTTTTGCTCAACGATCCATGGCTGCACGGTGACGGCGGCTTTGTGCGGGTTAATGGTTATCAGGCCGATGTGTTGAGTGAACTCGCGGCGGAGTGGGTGTCGGCTCCAATGGCCGAACCACGTTTCACGGTCGTGAGCCTGGAGGCGCCGCATCCGCCCTACGACGCGCCCGCGCCTGTAGGGGTTTTACGGATACGACCGGAGGAGGTCATTCTCACCGCCGACGTATGGCGCGGCGGCGAGGTGGAAGCCAAGGCGCGCCGCGAGCTGGCCGGCTACTACGCGCACATCGCGGCGACGGACGCGGCCATCGGTCGCCTGCTGGCGCGCACGCCGCGCGGCACCATCGTCGTCTTCACCTCGGTGCATGGCGACATGCACGGGGCGCACGGGCTTTTTCGCAAAGGCTGGCCGCACGAGGAAAGCATTCGCGTGCCCTTGCTGGTGCGCGGTGCGCCGGGGCTCTGCGGTCGCTCGACCGAGGCGGTGTCGTTGGTCGATTTGCCCGCGATGACGCTCGCGTGGAGCAAGGGCCGGACGTGGAGCTGTCCGCGCGAGCGGGCGGAGATTTCCATGCCCTCGGTGGTGACGTTGCCGCATCAATGCGACCGGGTGTGGCGCGGCTGGCGTTCGGCGACGGAGAAGCGGGTGTTCAACGCCGACGGATCCGAGTGGATCTTGGGAGAATAGAAGAACTCACCACGCGGAGCGGTCGCCCTTGAGGCGTCGCCAGATGGCGGAGAGGGCGTCGCGGCGGGAGCCGAAGTCTCCGGCGACGGGAATCAGCGGCACGAATTCGTCGGAGGTTACTTCGAGGGGGAAATACCAGGCGAACGGCGAACCCCACTCGGAGGGCGGGGCGGACGGGGCGGATCGGGTTTCACCAAATCGCAGGTCGGCGACGCGCGCCGCGCCGTCGCGGGTGTCGAGCACGGCCCAGAAGCCTTGGGAAAACCACTCGACGGTTTGAAACGCGCGCGATTCGCGCACGGCGGCCACGGCCTCAGCGTGGCGCGGGACGAAGTCGAAGCGCACCGTCGTATCCGCGTCGAGCCACGACCAGTAGCCGACTAGGAAGCCGCCCTCGACCTCGGCCACGTGACGCCAGAGCACGGTGTTGAGCGGGGCGGCAGAGGTGATGGCGCGACCTGGCGCGACGATATGGCCCTGGCGGGCGAGTTCGGCGGCGAAGACCGACGCGGCGCGCGCCTGGGCGACGAAGCTCCAGGCGACATAGAGAGTGGAGATGGCGAGACCGGCGACGTTGGCCAGATGTCGCGCGCGCGGGGTGCGCAGCACGGCGGCGAGCAGGACGCCGAGCACGAGCGGCAAGGTGTAGAGCGGGTCGATGATAAACAGGTTGTTCAGCCCGAAGCCGTGGCGGGTGAAGGGCGCGAGCAGTTGGGTGCCGTAAACGGTGAAGACGTCGATGAGCACGTGGCTGGCGAAGATCAGCCACACGCCGGTGAAGGCGGCGCGAAAATCGAGCGACACGCGCGGCGGCGTAGGGTTTTTATGGATACGAACGAGCAGGGGCGCGAGCAACAGCGCGCCGAGAAAGATGGCCCAGATCGCGTGGGATTCGCCCCGGTGCCAGAGCAGGCGGTTGACCTCGTCGAGCCAGGGAAAAACGAGGATGTCGAGGTCGGGCAGGGTGCCGAGGGCGAAGCCCCAGGCGAGCGCTCGGCGGCCGAGCTGGCGGTGCCAGCAGCCGTAGGCGACGGCGGTGCCGAGGGCGGCTTGTGTGATCGAATCCATGGCGACGAAGAGGAACCGCGCGCTGAAAGGGCGCAAACCACCGCGCCGATATGTGAAAATTTTTCGAACATTTCGGTGCGGCGCCTCGCCTCGAATTGCATCCTTGGTGTGAGCTTCGTGGCGCGGCGTAGGCTCTTCAGGAGGGGTATTCTTCGTATGCACTTATTCATCTCCCTCCACCGTTTCGGGGCATTGCCCGGGCGGTCGGTTTTGTTCGCCTGGACCTTCGCGGCCCTCGCTTTTGTCACCTCCGCCCGCGCCAACACCGTCGTTCAGGCTTGGGAGTTTAATCAGTCGAGCGGCACCTCTCTGTCCGCTTCGTCCAACGCGGTGAGCGGCGGCTCCGCTTGGAGCGGAACGATCAGCGGGGTTACGCAAACCGGTTCCGGCGATCTCCGGCTCGGTTACAGCTCGACCTCGAGCGCGTATCGTTATGCCGCTCTCGGGCCGAATAGTGGAGGCATCTACACCACGACCGCCGTGTTCTATAACTGGCGTATTTTTAACGGCGCCAACACCGGCAGTTCCCGTCCCACGGTGTATCTCGGTTATCGCAGCGCGGCGTCCACCTCGAGTTCGTTGGTGGCCGACATCGCGCTCGTCGCGCTTCCCGGCGGTGTGCGGCTGGCGGTGCGTGATTCGGCGTCGGACTTCATCCACGCCACTTTGCCCAGCCAGCTTCCCGGCGTGTTGACCATCACCTTCACGGTCAACAAGAGCGTCACGCCGAACACCTACTCGCTGAATTACGTGATCAACAACGGGACCTCGGGCACGTTCAACGGCACGCTCAGCCCTACCAGCAGCAGTCGGGCGATCTCGCACCTTTCGCTTGGCGTGATCGGCAGGTTTACCGGTTCGAGCAACACGCCGCACCAGCTCGACCGCCTGCAGGTTGCGTATGGAGCCGGTGGCACGACGCCCCCACCTCCGCCTCCACCTCCGCCCGGGGACGACGGCCTGCCTCCGCCGCCGACGGTTCGCGCGGCCAAACCCAGCGGACTCGTCACCTACCTGACCGGCAACAACGCCTACTCGACCCGGCCCACGGTGGGCGGTCCGGGCGTGTTGATGATGGGCGGCGGCTCCGAGGTGGACGCGGCGTTTGTGAACGACGCGTTCCCGGTGGCGAACGGCGGCGACATCGTCGTCCTTCGCACGACGGGCACAAGCGGCTACAACCCCTACCTCTACACCGACATCCCCGCGCTCATCCCCGCCGCGCTGCGACCCACGCTCCAGCCCGACTCGGTGGAGACTCTGATCGTCGATAGCGTGGCCAAGGCCAACAGCGCCTACGTCGCCGAGACGGTGACTTACGCCAACCTGATCTTCATCGCGGGCGGCGACCAGTCGGCCTACCTGAACTTTTGGAAAGGCACGGCGTTGGAGACCGCGTTGCGCAACGCCTACGCCCGCGGCGCGGTCATCGGCGGCACGTCGGCCGGCATGGCGGTCAACGGCGAGTGGATCTACGATCCGGACGGCGTCACCGCCGCCACCAGCTCCACCGCCGTGGCAAATCCCTACAACAGCGCGATGCTTTTCAGCACCGACTTCCTCGATCTGCCCATCGCGTTCGACGTCGTCGCCGAGACGCATTTCGCCAATCGTGATCGCATGGGCCGGGTGCTGGCCTTCATGGCCCGGCTGCGGCAGGACGGGGTGCCGAGCATCACCGGCGTGGCGCTCGACGAGGGCACCTCGTTCTACATCAACCCGAATCGTCTCGGCACCTTCCGCCGCCAGGGCACGACGGGCGCGGGCTACATCTTGCGAGAGGATGCCAACACCCAACGCGTGCGGGTCACGCCGGGTCAGTCGCTGATCTATCGCAACGTGCGGCGCACGAAGCTGACCACGAACGGCGACACCTTCCATCTGACGACGGGGGCGAGCAATCGCACGCCGACGACGGTGAGCGTGGAGGGCGCGTTGCCGGTCAATCCGTATTGATAAAGTCGATACGGATGGGTCTTGGTCCGGTTTTCGATCCGGTCTCGTCGCTTGCGGCGGGGCCGGATTTTTTTCGGTCGGAAAACGCGGACCATTTTTCGGGAGAAAAATGGTCGGGGTGGGGAGATTCGAACTCCCGGCCTCTACGACCCGAACGTAGCGCTCTACCAGGCTAAGCTACACCCCGATGACATTCCCGGCGTTTGACCGGAGGGGAGTAATTCGCCGGAAGCCACCGGGAGTTCAAGGGAGAAAGTCGGCGGAGG
>DAIPIP010000268.1:0-2792 GCA_036770725.1 Opitutaceae bacterium | reverse complement strand
CCGCCCTCATCGACGTCCCCGCCGGCGGCTCCTTCGCCGACATGGTCGCGCTCAAGGGCGACAAGGAGATCGGCGACAAGCTCAACAAAATCATCGCCCGCCTCGCCGAGGCCAACGACCTCAAGGGCGTCATCGACGTCGCCGATTTCAACGACGCCGACAAGCTCGGCAAGGGCAAGGAGATGGTGGACCGCCTCTCCAACCTCGTCGCCATCTTCGCCAAGCCCGAGCTCGATTTTCGCGGCAACCGCGCCGAGGGCGACGACCTCCTCGGCGACGCCTACGAATACCTCATGCGGCACTTCGCCACCGAGAGCGGCAAGTCCAAGGGCCAGTTTTACACCCCCGCCGAGGTCTCCCGCATCATGGCCAAGGTCATCGGCCTCGGCTCCGCCCACAGCGCCGCCCAGACCATCTACGACCCCACCTGCGGCTCCGGCTCCCTCCTCCTCAAGGCCCACGACGAGGCCCGCGCCCTCACCGGCCTCGACCTCGCCCTCTACGGCCAGGAGATGGACAACGCCACCTCCGCCCTCGCCCGCATGAACATGATCCTCCACGACTGCCCCACGGCCGAGATCTGGAAGGACAACACCCTCGCCGCCCCCCACTTCACCACCCCCGCCGGCGCCCTCAAGACCTTCGACTACGCCGTCGCCAATCCCCCCTTCTCCACCAAGGCCTGGACCAACGGCTTCGACCCCGCCCACGACGAGTTCCACCGCTTCACGCTCGGCGGCCAACTCCTCCTCCCGCCCGCCAAAAACGGCGACTACGCCTTCCTCCTCCACATCCTCGCCTCCCTCAAATCCACCGGCAAAGGCGCCGTCATCCTCCCCCACGGCGTCCTCTTCCGCGGCAACGCCGAGGCCGCCATCCGCCAGAAACTCGTCCGCTCCGGCGTCATCAAGGGCATCATCGGCCTCCCCGCCAATCTCTTCTACGGCACCGGCATCCCCGCCTGCATCCTCGTCCTCGACAAGGAAAACGCCCACGCCCGCACCGGCCTCTTCCTCATCGACGCCTCCCGCGGCTACGTGAAGGACGGCAACAAAAACCGCCTCCGCGCCCAGGACATCCACCGCATCGTGGACACCTTTACGCGCCAGCTTGAGGAGCCCGGTTACTCCCGCCTCGTCCCCCTCGCCGAGATCGCCGACCCCAAAAACGACTACAACCTCAACCTCCCGCGCTACATCGACGCCACCGAGCCCGAGGACATCCAGGACATCGACGCCCACCTCCGCGGCGGTTTACCCACCCGCGACCTCGACGCCCTCGCCCCCTACTGGACCGTCCTCCCCTCCCTCCGCGCCACCCTCTTCAGTCCCTCCGATCGTAGGGCTCGACCTTGCGTCGAGCCGGGTTCGGAAACGCCGCCGTCCGCCTACTCCGACCTCCGCATCCCCGCCGCAGAACTGAAAGCGACGATCCACGCCCACCCCGAGTTCACCGCCTTCAACGCCTCCATCACCGCCCTCTTCACGCAGTGGCGGTCCGCCCACCTCCCGCGCCTCCGCGCCATCGTCGTCCACGAAAAGCCCAAGGCCCTCATCGAGACCCTCTCCGAGTCCCTCCTCGAAACCTTCCGTCCCGCCCGCCTCGTCGATCCCTACGACGTCTATCAACACCTCATGACCTATTGGGCCGAGACCATGCAGGACGACGTTTACACCCTCGTGCTCACCGGCTGGCGCGCCCTCCGCGACGACGCCCGGCCCGACACCGACCTCCTCCCGCCCGCCCTCGTCATCACCCGTTATTTTTCCGCCGAGCAGGCCGCCGTCGATCAACTCGCCGCCGCCCGCGACGCCCTCACCCGCCAGATCGAGGAGCTCGACGAAGAACACGCCGGCGACGACGCCCTCCTCGCCGACGCCCGCACCGACAAAGGCAAACTCACCAAAGTCAGCGTCAAAGCCCGCCTCGCCGCCATCAAGCGCGATGCCGACGCCGCCGACGAACGCGCCGTGCTCGACCGCCTCCTCGACCTCATCGAGCAGGAAGCCGCCGCGTCCAAACGCGTGAAAGACGCCGAGCGCGCCCTCGAGCAAAAAGTCGCCGCCCGCTACGCCACCCTCACCGCCGACGAGTTAAAAACCCTCGTCGTCGAGGACAAGTGGCTGGCCGCCCTCGGCGCATCGGTGCAAGGCGAGCTCGACCGCGTGTCGCAAGCCCTCACCGGCCGCATCCGCCAACTCGCCGACCGCTACGCGACCCCGCTCCCGCAATTGGAAACCGAAGTCGCCGCCCTCGCCGCGCGCGTAAACGCCCACCTCCAAAAAATGGGAGCCGTATGGAACTGAAACCCGGCTACAAACAAACCGAGGTCGGCGTGATCCCGGAGGATTGGGATGTGCGAAGCATTGGAGACATCTTCAGAATTTCAGCCGGAGGTGATTTCGATCCCAAGCGATCATCATCCATACCAGACGCAAAATTTCCACATCCGGTATATTCCAACGCTGTTACTGCGGCAGGTCTATACAGCTACGCGGACTACGCGGATCATCCCGCCAATTCCATCACTGTTACGGCTCGCGGTTATATCGGGGCCGCAAACTTTCGAGACCACTGCTACACCGCAATTGGCCGTGTCTTGGTCTTGGAACCAAAGAATGAACAAGACGGACGCTTCTTCTCCGAGTTCATCAACGAACGCGTAAAGTTCTCCATCGAAAGCACTGGCGTTCCACAGCTCACGGCGCCGCAGATTTCTGGTTACCGACTCCCCCTTCCCCCGCTCCCCGAACAACGCGCCATCGCGACGGCGCTGAGCGAGGTGGATGGGC
>DAIPIP010000267.1:0-2805 GCA_036770725.1 Opitutaceae bacterium | reverse complement strand
GTGATGGGGGTGGCGCGGCTTTCGAGGAGCGCGGCCTTCTCGGGGTTGGCGGCGGCCCACTCGTTGAAGAGCTTCTTCCACTTCTTGTAGTTGCGCTCGGACTTCTTCTTGAGGCCGTCAAAATGGGCGCGGACTTCGGGGCTGACGTAGAAGTGCTGGTCGGCGGGCAGGCCGAGACCGGCGCGGGCGGCGTCGATGAACTTCGCGCCGCCTTCGCCGTGGCCCTTGGAGGTGCCGGCGACCTCGGGGATGCCCTTGGCGATGGTGGTCTTGGCGACGATGATGTTGGGCGCGCCGGTGGCCTTCTTGGCCTTGGCGACGGCCTTGGCGACGGCGGCGATGTCATGGCCGTCGATCAGCTGGACGTTCCAGCCGAGGGCCTTGAAGCGCTTCACGAAGTCGTCGTCCTGCGACTTGTTGGCCATGGCGTCGAGGGTGACGTCGTTGGAGTCGAAAATGACGATGAGGTTGTCGAGCTTCTGGTGGGCGGCGAAGGAGATGGCCTCGAGGGCGACGCCTTCCTGCATGCAGCCGTCGCCGGCGAGGGCGATGACGTGGCTGTCGAAGATCTGGTGGGTCTCGGTGTTGAAGCGGGCGGCGGCCATCTTGCCGGAGATCGCGAAGCCGACGGCGTTGGCGATGCCCTGGCCGAGGGGGCCGGTGGTGCACTCGACGCCGGGGGTCTCGTGGAACTCGGGGTGGCCGGGGGTCTTGGAGTGGAGCTGGCGAAAGTTTTTCACCTCGTCGAGCGGCAGGTCGTAGCCGCTCAGGTGGAGCCAGGAGTAGATGAACATGGAGCCGTGGCCGGCGGAGAGGACGAAGCGGTCGCGGTTGAGCCAACGGGGGGCGCTGGGGCAGTGCGAGAGCGCGCCGCCGTAGAGGGCGGCGCCGACTTCGGCGGCGCCAAGGGGCAGGCCGAGGTGGCCCGAATTGCTCTTATGGACGGCGTCCATGGCGAGGCCACGGGCCTGGTTGGCGGCTTGTGCGAGGAGGGTGAGGTCGAGTGCCATAGGTGGAAAAGAGAGTAAGGGATTGAGGGAGTAACGGAAAAACCGGTGTAAACGCGGACTAAAGGATCAGATGTAGAAAGGCGAAGGGCGGCGGTGGAAGCCCAAAGGGCATAAAAAAAGGTGCAGACCGGTAACAGGCCGACTCATGGGTCGGGTTTGTGCGGATGGGCGCCGGGCACAAAAAAGCCCCGGAGGAAACTCCGGGGCTAAAAATACAATCAGCGAGGCGGTTTAGGCGCTGGCGGCGGCGAGCTTGGCGGCCTTGGCGGCTTTGGCGTCGTAGCGCTTCACGTTGACCTGCATGGCGGCCTTGCCCTTGAGGTCGCGGAGGTGGAAGAGGCGGGCGCGGCCGACCTTGGCCTCGCGATCAACCTCGATGCTCTCGATGTTGGGGGAGTTCACGGGGAACACGCGCTCGACACCCTCGCCGTAACTGATGCGGCGGACGGTGAAGGTCTCGTGGATGCCGTGGCCCTTGCGGGCGATGACGATGCCGGCGAAAAGCTGGGTGCGCTCTTTGTCGCCCTCGCGGACCTTGGTAAGGACCTTCACGCCGTCGCCGACTTTGAAGGACGGGACGGTGCGAATCTGGGCGGCGGTGATCTCTTGGATGATCGGGTTCATGACGTGTAAGGTTTTTCGAGTAAATCGGGTCGGACGAGGCGGGTTTTCTCCACGCGCTTCTCGTGTCGCCATTTTTCGATTTCAGCGTGGTTGCCGGAAAGGAGCACTTTCGGAACGGACTGACCTCGGAATTCGGCGGGACGCGTGTATTGCGGGAAGTCGAGAAACCGACCGGTGAAGGATTCGTGTGTCAACGACTTTTCATCGCCGAGCACTCCGGGGATAAAACGGGCGAGCGCGTCGATGACCACGGCGGCGGGCAGCGTGCCGTTGGTGAGCACGTAGTCGCCAATGCTGATTTCCTGGTCGATGACGGTGTCGCGGATGCGTTGGTCGATGCCTTCGTAGTGGCCGCTCAGAAGGATAATGTGGCTCTGGGTCGAGAGCTCGCGGGCGATTTTTTCCGAGTAGGGCACGCCGTCGGGCGTCAGATAAATGCGACGGCAACCGGGAGTCTGGAGCTGCTCGATGGCGGCGACGACAGGTTCGGGTTTCATGAGCATGCCGGCTCCGCCGCCAAAGGGGCGGTCGTCGGCGGTGCGATGTTTATCGGTGCACCAGGCGCGGACGTCATGCACACCGACGCCGAGGAGCTTCGACTCGATGGCCTTGCCGAGGATGCTCTCGGCGAGGAAGCCTTCGAGCATGCGCGGAAAAAGCGTGAGGACGTCGATCTGGAGCGGCATGAGAGATCGGTGAAAACGAAAGCGCCCCGGATGTTGAATCCGAGGCGCAGAAAGAAAGCGAATCGAGAACCTTAGGCGGCGGCGACGGCCACGGGAGCGGTGGCGGCGGCTTTGCGGGCGGTCTTGATGAGGCTGTTGGCGGTGTCGGTGGGCTTGGCGCCCTTGCCGAGCCAGTAGTCGGCGCGCTCGACGTTGAGCTTCAGGGACTCGTTCTTGGCGCGGGGATTGTAGGTGCCGAGGATCTCGGTGGCGGCGCCATCACGGCGGGAACGGGCTTCGGCGACCACAACGTGGTAAATCGGGTTGTGGGTGGAGCCGATGCGGGAGAGGCGGATTTTAAGGGCCATGGAAGGTCGAGGGACGAAGTCTTGTAATTTGGAAAAGTGTGGAAAACACGGGGCGCCGCTTGCGATGTCAAGCCGCCTTTCGCCGCGGTCCAGACAGGCCCCTATACATCCTGACCCAGGGATGAAGACGAAGAAGGT
>DAIPIP010000266.1:0-2806 GCA_036770725.1 Opitutaceae bacterium | reverse complement strand
AAAAATAGCTACAGTTTTATTTAAAATGCTCTAGGGAGGTCCCAAAATCTCCGGCGGGGGCTGCGCTGAAGGCCAAACGGCAGGCCGCAAGTTAAGGCCTCGCCGGCTTGCGACAACATTGACCTTCCGCCGAGACGGGGCCGAAGTCAGCCATCCTATTCCCGCTCCGTGGAACATGCTCCACGTTTCATGAATCCACCTCCATCCACCGTCGCAGGCCAAGAGCCAGATCCCGCCATACCAGTCGCGGTCGCCCTTGCTCTCGCGCTATCGGTCATCGCGCCGGTTTGCACGTTGCCCATAGACGTGGATCGCACCCTTCCCCTGCTTTTCGCCCCCGCCCTTGTCTTCTCCTGGAGCCTCGCCGCCCCGCGCCTTTCCCGCGCCGCAAACGCCCTTCTCCTCTGGGCGCTCGCGGCCATGGTCCTCTCCTCCTCGTTCGCGCCCAACCCCGCCGCCGCCGCCGCCATGTGCGCCGCCGTGGGTCTCGCGTTTTCCGGAGCCGCCACCTCCCGCCGCCTGCTCCAATCCCCGCGCGCCATCCAACTTGTGCTCGTCGGGCTGCTCGTCGGCCCCGTGATTGGTTTCGCCGCCGTGCTCGTTGGCTGGGGCGCTGATCGCATGTTTTTTCCCGTTTATTGGAGCGCGCGTCTTTTCGGTGCCCACATGTTCTCCGGTGCTCTTGCCGGTCTCGCCTTGCTCCTCCTACCCGGCCTCGCGCGGCCCGCCCGCATCCTTGCCGGAGCGGGCACCTTCGCGACTTGGACCGCCCTCGCCTGGTCTGGCAGCCGCGCCCCCGCCCTCGGTCTCGCCATCGCTCTTGTCGTCTGGTTTTGGCGCGCGGATCGCCCCGTGCGACGCGCCCTTTTACTCGCCGTGCCCATCCTCGGCATCGGCGCTCTGCTCGCGTCCCGCCCGCTAGGCACCCCTTACCCGCAACTCGGTTGGTGGCCCGCCATCACCCGCACCGTAGCGGCGGTCGAAGCCACTTCACCCTACGGCATCACCTCCGACCGCACTTCCTACTGGGAGGCCTCTTGGCGAGACCTCCAATCCTCCCCGCTCGTCGGTCGGGGCGCAGACGCCTACCAATTCATCGCGCCCAAACAACCGGGCAACCAACCGCACAACACCTACCTGCAGTGGCTGCTCGAATACGGTGCCCTCGGCTCCCCCGCTTTTCTGCTCCTTCTCCTCGCCTGCTTGCGCCCGCTACGGGCACGCGCCTCCGCTCTTGCGGCAGCCGGCGGGCAAGGCGTCACCGTCTGGGCTGCTTCCTCGCTCGCGGGTGCCGCCGTGTATGCGTTTTTCGAAGGCGTAGGCTATCACATGGTCGCCCTCATGCCGCTCGCCGTGATCGGCGGACTCGCCTGGACATCGTCGCCGGCCGGAACCGCCCCCGCGGCTAGCGCCAAACCGAGCATCGCGGCTCGCATCGCCGCCCTTGTCGCCGTCGCCCTGCTCCTGCTTCACACCTGGCTCGGCTACGCCATGCTGCGCGGCCCCGCCGTCGCCCCCGATTCCTTGCCCGCCAAAACCCTGCGCCTCTTTCCCAGCACCACGCACGGCCTCACCAATTGGATAAATCGCTGGATGCAGGAAGACCCCGCCACCGGCCTAGCCTGGATCGAATGGGCCACCACGGTATCAAACAAACCCGCCAACTTCCACGTGCAGGCCGCACAGCATCACCTGTGGGCAAAAGATTGGACGGCCGCTGAGCGCGAACTTGCCGCGTCGCTCGACAAGGTATCGACGAGAGAACGCCCCGACGTGCAGCGTTTGCTGGACGAAATCCGCGCGATCATCGCCAATAACTCCGGCACACCGCCACCGCCTCCCTCCGCCTCCGCTCCATGAACCCGCCCGCCTCGCCGCCCACCATCGCCGTGGTCATTCCCGTCTTTAACGAGGAGCCAGGCCTGGGCGAACTCTTCCGGCGCCTGTCCGCCGTGTTCGACCTAAGCGCAGATTTCGCGTGGCGCGTGGTGCTGGTGGACGACGGAAGCCGTGATCGCAGCGCGGAGTTGATCGAGGCCGCCGCCCGACTTGACCCGCGTTTTGTCCTTTTGCGCCTCAGCCGTAATTTCGGTTTCCAATCCGCGCTAATGGCGGGGCTCGAACACGCCGCCGCTCTCGAAGGCGGCGTGGAGGCGGTGATCACGATGGACGCCGATTTGCAGGATCCACCCGAGTTGCTGCCCGAGCTCGCGACCGCCTGGCGCGATGGAGCAGAAGTCGTGCTCGCGGTGCGCCGTTCGCGCCGCGAAAGCGGTGTGCGCCGCCTGGGCTTCGATCTGTTTCACCGAACCTTCGCCTCCCTCGTCGATCATCCGGTGGAGCCCAACACCGGCACCTTCGGCCTCATGGGCCGAGACGCGCTCGACGCCGTGCTGCATCTGCCGGAGCGAAACCGTTTTTTTCCAGCCCTGCGTTCGTGGGTGGGCTTTTGCGTGGCCCGCGTGCCCTACGACCGGCAGGAACGCCACGCCGGCGAGCCCGGCCAGACCCTGCGGCGATTGGTGCGCTACGCGCTTGATGGCGTATTTAGTTTTTCCTACCTGCCCCTGCGCATCGTGACCTACGTGGGCATTCTGGTGGCCGGCGGAGGCTTCGTGATCGGGCTGTTTTTCATTTTGCGAAGACTGCTCGGACAGGAAATCGCCTTCACCGGTTTCACCACCCTGGTGACGCTGGTGCTCTTCCTCGGCGGCGTGCAACTCATCGCCCTCGGCGTTCTCGGCGAATACCTCGCCCGCATCTACGACGAAGTGAAAAAACGCCCCCACTACCTTGTGCGCAAATC
>DAIPIP010000265.1:0-2820 GCA_036770725.1 Opitutaceae bacterium | reverse complement strand
TATCCATAAAATGGATACTTTTTATGCGCTCTGCAATTTGAAGACAGCGCCTAGGTGAGGTGCTTCTCGAAAAAGCTGATGCCGCCGGGGGTCGCCGTCGGTGGGTTGGTTTTTATAAAAGGGATCGCATCTCAGTCGCCGTCGCCCGCCTTCACCGTCGCCGCCGCGAGCTTCTCCGCGTGAAGCGCCTCGCGCGGCAGCTTGAGCGCGGTCGCCGCCGCCGCCACCGCGAAGGCGAACGCCCCCCACAGGCAACCCGCCAACCCGGCCACCTGATAAAGCACGCCGGAGAGCAGACAGCCCACGAGCCGCCCGCCCGCGTTGGCCATGTAGTAGAAGCCGACGTTGAGCGCGACCTTGTCGCCGTCGGTGTAGTCCAAAATCAAATACGAATGCACCGCCGAGTTCAGCGCGAACACCGCGCCGAAGATCGAAAGCCCGCCCACGATCACCACGCCCGCCGGAGCCCCCGCCGCCAGCGCCAGCGGGATCGCGCCCGCCGCCGCCGCCAGCGCGAAGGCGATGCCCGCCGCCGCCCCGCCCGCCGGCACCCGCCCGCGCAAAATCGCAGGCGCCGCTCCCTGGATAAAACCATAGCCGATCACCCAAAACGCCATGAACGCGCCTACCTCGGAAAAACTCCAGCCGAGCACCCCGCGCAAAAACACCGGCACGCCGACCGCGAACCAGATGTCGCGCGCGCCGAAGAGAAAAAATCGCGCCACGCACAGCACGTTGATCTCGCGGCTCTTTGAAAACAGATCCCGAAACCCGGCCTTCGCCTTGGCCTTGCCCATCTCGCTGGGGAGCGACGCCCACGAGCCCAGCCACACCAGCGCCAGCGCTCCCGCCATGATCCAGAGCGCGCCGGAAAAGCCCAAGACCGAGAGCAAAAACGCGCCGACGAAAAAGCCCGCGCCCTTGAGCGCGTTTTTCGAGCCCGTGAGCACCGCGACCCACTTGAACAGCGCGCCCTTCGCGTCGGCCGGCACCAGCACCTTGATCGCGCTCTTCGAACTCATCTTGGTGAGATCTTTCGCGATGCCCGAAAGCGCTTGCGACGCCATCACCCACGCCACCGAGGCGAACTCGCTCCACTGCGGATTCAAAAGCGCCAGCATGCCCAGCGCCGCGACCTGCAAACCCAACCCCGCCACCAGCGTCACCCGCAGGCCCATGCGCGAGGCGAGCCAGCCGCCGAGCAGGTTCGTGACGATCCCGAAGAACTCGTAGAGCAGAAACAGAAACGCCAGCGTCACCGGCGAGTAGCCGAGGTTGAAAAAGTGCAGCAACACCAACATCCGCAGCGCCCCGTCCGTGAGCGTGAACCCCCAGTAGGCCCCGGTGACGAGAATGTAGTTCCTTAAGTTCATCAGATAGGGCGGCACCGCCGGGACCGCCGCGCTCGGCTCACAAGCTCACGCATACCTTGCGCGCCAGCTCCGCCATGCGGTTCGAGTAGCCCCACTCGTTGTCATACCAGACGTAGAGTTTCACCATGCGCCCATTGACCACCATGGTCGAAAGCGCGTCCACCGTCCCGGAGGCCGGGTTGCCCTTGAAATCGATCGAGACCAGCGGACGCGTCTCGTATCCAAGAATCCCCTTCAAGGGCCCCGTCTCGCTCGCCGCCTTCAACAACGCGTTCACCTCCTCGACCGTCGTGTCGCGCTTCACCTGGAAAACGCAGTCCGTAAGCGACCCCGTGAGCAACGGCACGCGCACCGCGTGACCGTTCAACTTCCCCTTCAGCTCGGGATAGATCAGCGCGATCGCCGTCGCCGAGCCGGTCGTGGTCGGGATGAGCGACAGCCCCGCCGCGCGCGCCCGACGCAGGTCCTTGTGCGGCGCGTCGATGATGGTCTGCGTGTTCGTAGCATCGTGCACCGTGGTGATGGCGCCGTGCTCGATGCCGAGCCCTTCGTGGATAACCTTCACCACCGGCGCGAGGCAGTTGGTCGTGCAGCTCGCCGCCGTGAGCAGGCGGTGCTTCGCCGGATCGTAGAGCGCGTCGTTCACGCCCATCACGATGTTGAGCGCGTCGCCGCCCTTCACCGGCGCGGCCACGATCACCTTCTTCACCCCGCGCTCATAATACGGCGCGAGCGCCTCGGGCGTGCGAAACTTGCCCGAGCACTCCAACACAACATCCACGCCGTGCGCCGCCCAATCCACGTCGCCCGGCTTCGCGAATCCGCTCACCGTCACACGCATTTCGCCAACGCGAAACGCCGAGCCGTCCGCCTCCGCCGCGGCCTCCTGCGCCCAGCGCCCCTGCACGGAGTCAAAATTCAACAAATGCGCGCAGCACTCGGCGTCGGCCTTGGGGTCGTTGACCAGGACCCAGTCGAACTCCGGCCAGAGCGCGGCGGCGCGAAACACGAGGCGGCCGATACGACCGAAACCATTGATGGCGATGCGAACTTTTTTCATGGGCAATAAATCGAGAATCAAAAGTTCAACAGGCGCAGACTCGCCGCGCCCCCGCCGCCGGCGAGCAGCTCAAATCCAGCCGGGCCAGCTTCGCGCGATCCCGCCTCAACTGCGCCTCGCCCTCCACCATCGCGGCCAGGCCGGCGAGCACCTCCGCCCTCGGCTCCGCCAGCGAATACACCATCCAGTGCCCGTCCCGCCGCGCGGTCACCAGGCCGCGCGCGCGCAACACCGCGAGGTGCTTGGATACCTTCGCCTGTGGCTCGCGCAGCACCGTCTGAAAATGACACACGCACAAAGGTCCCTCCCCCAACAACGCCAGCATTCGCAGCCGGGTGGGATCGGCCATCGCCTGGAGCTGACGCACGCTTTGCATGCACAAACATT
>DAIPIP010000086.1:0-12475 GCA_036770725.1 Opitutaceae bacterium | reverse complement strand
AGGTAGTCGCCCCAGCCCATCATGCCGAGCGCGGCCATCACGAGGCCGCTGGGCGGCACGGGCAGGTCGCTGCCGTAAAGAATGCGCGCGGCAAGTTCCTCGTCTTCGCGAATTCGGCGCATCTGGCTCGGACGAAAACGCAGGCTCAGGCCGGCGAGGGCGCTGTTGTCGCCGTAGAGATTCGGGTAACGCTTCGTCATGGCGACGAACTCGTCGAAGTAGTCGGGATCGAGCGCGAACATGCCGGTGCCGCAGTGCGCCGCGATGCAGGTGACGCCGACCTCCAGCGCCTGCGTGAGCATGCGCGGCGTGGCGAGGTCTGGGCGCAGCACGGGCATGGTCCGCTCGCTGCCGGTGTGTGCGAGCAGCATGAGGCCGGACTCGGCCATGCGCTCAAGAAACGGACGGTGGCGGCGGTCGTTCCAATCCATGTTCTGACAATTGGGCAGGCACTTCAGCATGACGGCTCCGCCCTCGATGCAGCGGTCGAGCTCGGCCAGCGCGTCGCGGCGCGCGGGGTGAATGGAAACGGCGGGCAGGAACTCGCGGTGGCGTCGCGCCAACCCGAGCACGTAGTCGTTGGGCACGTAAAACGAGCCGGTGTCGGCGATGAGCGTGCCGTCGTCGCGATAGGGTTCCTCCTGCGCGAGCACCACGACCGCATCGAGGCCGGAGGCGCGCACCTGCGCGAGCAGGGCGGTTTCGTAGATGGTCTCAAAGTCGCCGCGCAAATCGGCCGCGCGCAGCCCCATGGAGCGCAAGAGCAGCGGCTCGCCCAGACGGGTAAGCCCGCGCGGTCGATACCAGCAACCCGAGCCGTGCTTGCCGGTGCCGATAACGTGGACGTGGCAGTCTATGCGCATGGGCGCGAGTATCCGGTCAGTTGATCCAGAGCGCGTAGCCGAGGAAGTTTCCGCCGAAGACGCGGGTGAGTTCGCGCCAAGTGTTTAACGAGGTCGTGGCGCCGGATTCGAGGTAGGGCACGGCGGAGGCTCCTTGCGCGAGACCGATCAGATCGGTGCGCCGGCTTTCTTCAAAAAAACGGCGGAGGTTGATGCCTAGATTTGCAGCGGGGAAACGCCAGTGCGGCAGAAGTTTTTCACCGTTGAGCAAGGCCTCGATCTCGGCGAGCACGCCGTGCCAGGAGGCGGTCTGCTCGGCGGAGAGACGAAGACCGAACACGCTGTTTTGATCGGGACCGGGAAGCCATTCGCGGTCGTCGTCGGTCTCGGCGGCCGCGCTGGCGAGCGTCGCTCGGCTGAGGCGGATCATTTCAAGCAAGCCGATGCGGACGCGGGCGAGGCGATCAGGCTCGGAGACAACGAGGTTGATACCGTGAATCGTCGCGATGAGATCGGCGATTTCACCGCTATCGAAACGACCACGGACGGAGGCGACTCCGTGCTCCTGCAACGCGCGGGCGAGGGGCGTGTCGGCGCGGGCGAAGTAAAGGTGTCCGGTGGCGTTAAAAAGTTCGCGACCGTCGTGGGCGAGAAACACATCGGCCAGGCCGCGTAAGAGGTGAGTGTAGGCGCGCAGCCAAAGCGCATCGGTCTGGTCGAAAGCGACGACCAGATCGGCTGCGACCGCGGGGTCCACATCGCCGACATCGCCCGCGATGTTGGCGAAAAAAGGACCGAATGCGACGCGATCGGCAGGGTTATCATTGCCCACGAAATCAAATCCGGCGACGCCCAGCGGGAAAATGACGTTGAACGTTTGGCCTTCAATGGTCGCCATACGCGCATCGACGGCGGCGAGGCGGGTGTGAAAGGCGTCGAGCGCGCGACGCACATCGGCCGCCGTCGCGGGCTTGGGGCCGGGATGCGCCGGAATGCGCATGCGCAGGAACGGCACGGGAAGGCTGCGACCGGCGTCGAATTGCAGCCCCAGCGCGTAGAAGTCGCGGCCGAGCGATTCGACGGCGGCGAGAAATTCGAGCGAGGCGTGGACGAAAACCAGGTTGGGTCCGGCGTCGGGCGGATAGGTCGGCAGACTGGCAAGGGCTGCATTGGCCCCGCGATCAGCCAGGAACACGGGGCGAATCTCCACCGCGCGGCCGGTGGTGAGCGCGGCGACAAGCGCGAGCGCGAGAATGAGGAGACGGGGTTTCATGATGCGCTTGGGTTGTTTTGGGCGAGGGCCTTGGCGGCCTTGAGATCGAGCTTGCCTGTGCCGAGCACGGGGATGGCGTCCACTTTTTTGACAATGCGGGGTATCCAAAGATTTGCTACGCCTGCGGCGGAGAGTTTTTCGCGCAGCGACTCGGGCGTGATTTCGTCGCGGGTGCTCAGCAGGACGAGTTGCTCGCCCTTGGCCGGATCAGGAATTCCCGCCACGAAAACCGCGTAGCCTTCGGCGCCTTCGAGCCCGAAAGCCTCGACTATTTTTTGTTCGAGCGTGCCGTGCGGCACCATCTCGCCACCCAATTTGGAGAACCGGGAGAGCCGGCCCTCGATAAACAGAAATCCGTCCTCGTCGAAGCGTCCGAGATCGCCAGTGACGAACCAACCGTCGCGGAAGGCGGCGGCGGTTTTCTCGGGATCGTCCAGATATCCGGCGAATACATTCGGCCCGCGAAACACGATCAACCCGGTCTCGGTGGCGGCACGCTCCGCGAAAGTCTCCGGATCAAGCACGCGCGCGGTGATGCCGGGCAACAGTCGTCCGATACTGCCGGGACGTTGCCCAACCTGATGGCCGTTGGTCTCGGCGGCGACGGTCGGATCGGGCTGGTTGACGCCGATGGCGGGCGAGGTCTCGGTGAGGCCGTAACCCTGCATGAGCTCGAGGTGAAATTTCTCGCGGGAAAAAACCGCGAGGTCATCGGGAAGTTTTTCGGCGCCGGTGACCAGCACCTCCAGATGACGCAGATCTTTGCGCTCGGCCTTTTTCAGCACGGGACGGGCGAAGGTGGGCGCGGCGACCCACACGGTGCAGCGCTCGTCGCGCAGCGCGTCGATGATTTTTCGGGTGTCGAGCGGACTCGGCACCGTGACCACGCGACAACCGCGCAGCAACGGATACCAGACTGTGGCGGAGAAACCGAAGCTGTGAAAAATCGGCAGACACCCGAGCATCGTCGCCTCGGCGGGCAGGATGGAGAGGCAGGAAAGTTGCCAGCAGTTGCCGAGAACATTGCGATGACTAAGCACCACGCCCTTTGGCTCGCCGGAGCTGCCGCTCGTGAAAAGCACGCCCGCCTCGTCGCGATCACCGATTTTGGGCAGGCGCAGAAGCGAGGCGGTGAGCTGGTTGGGCAACACCCAAGCCGCGATCAACCAGGGCAGGATCGCGCGCTTGCCGCCGGCCGCTTTGATGGTGGCGACAAAATCGCGGGTGTCTTCCGGCCAGGGGAAATCCGGCACCTTGTCGCGCAACGCGTCGGCGCTGAGGACCGTGCGGATGCCGCCTGTTTTCATGCTCGATACCAAAGCGCCGCGACCGGCGGTGAAGTTGAGATTCACCGGCGTTTTTCCGGCGATGAGAGCCGCGAGATTGGCTATGGTGGAGCCCGCCCCGGGCGGCAGCACGATGCCGACGCGCTTTTCCTTCACCGTGCGCCGCAGGTGCAGACCGAGCGCGGCAGATACGGCGACGAGTTGCGCGGCGGTGATCTCTTTGCGCGCGGCGGTGCGGTCAACCAGCTCGACATGTCCGGGGCGGCGGCAGAGAGCGCGCACCACTTCGCGACCAAGGTGGCGACGCAAATAAGGACGTTCCTCGAAGGCGGCATGACCCAGATCGAGCAACGCGCGCCGCACGGCGGCGGCGTCGGCGCGGGCCGCAGGGATGGGTTCGCCCCACGCCACGCAGACGGCGGTGCGGCGCACGCGCGGCCATTTGAAGAGGTATCGCTTTCCTGAATACGAAAAAATCGAGCCCCAAAGTCCGTCGTGGGCGACCGGGACCACGGGCACGCCGGCCTTGCGCGCCATGAGCTCGAAGCCGCGCTCGATCTTCATGAGTTGGCCGGTGCGGGAGATCGCGCCCTCGGGGAACACGAGCACGTATTCGCCGCGTTGCAGAGACTCGACCACGCGACGCGTAGCCGAGATGGCATTGGTCGGTGAGACGGGGATCGTGCCGGTGAGCCAATAAATCAAACGAAAGAACCACGACGCGCGCGGCAGGCTTTCGTGACCCACGAACCGGATCGCACGCGGGCAGGCGAGCTGGAGCACCGCCACGTCGGCGTAGGAGAGGTGATTGGCCAGCAGCAGCGCGCCCTCTTCCGGCAGGCGGTCGGCACCGAGAACCTTGATGCGATACAGGCAGCGAACGATTAGCCGCATGGGAGCGGCGAGTATCCAGGGGGCGTATTGGGCGCTCATGAGGAGGAAGAGTCGGGGTTACTATCCGAGGAAGGAGGAACGAGAAGGTGACGAAAACGATGGTAGGAAAAACCCACCCAAAGAAAAACGAGGCCGAGCGCGATGAAGGCCGCGATGCGGTGCAGGGTTGAGTGCAAGTCCACCATGAAAACCCGCAGTAAACACGGGAACAAGGCGAGCAGGCCGATGATGCGATATGACAATGCACGCCGGAAAAGACCCGCCATGAACAACAAAATCGCCACGCCGCCCCACCCCACGGTCACGTAGGGCGCGAGCGCGCCGCGCTGCGCGGCGAAGAGCGAGAACAACACCGTCAGCGCCGCCAGCGCCCCGAGCACGCGCGCCACGCCGCGCGGCCAGTGCCCACTCGTGGCCGCGGGACGCAAGGGCAGCACCGCCAGCACCATACCCGCGACCAACACCGCCCAAAAACCGGAGGACACCGTGCCACCCGCGCGCTCCAGCGAGACGACCCACGCCGCGCCCGTCAGCACCACGCCGAGGGGGCCCAGCGCCCAACCCGCCGCCGACACCCGACCCACCCAAGCCGCCAGACCGGTCGCCACCGCCAGAGTGGAAAAAGCGAACAACGCCTCCGCGCCCGAATCCGCCGTGCGCACGATCACGCCGATGGCGAGAATCGTGCCCACGACCACCTGCATGCCTTCCAGCCAGGCTGCGCCGCCTTCGTCGCGACGAACCGCATCCAGAATCGGAATCGAACGCAGCGCCACCGGAGTCATCCAAATGAACGTTAGGCCCAGCCAGGTCCATTCCGACATCGGGGCTTTCAAGGCGAGCCATTGCCACGTCGCCAAACCCGCGAGGAGTATCGCCAGCCAGGGCAGATGCCGTCCGCGTAACCCGGGCGAACCTGCCACCAGGCCGGTCGCGAGCAACGCGAGTCCGCCCAGCGCCTGATCCGCCGGCAACATCTCAAACGCGGTAAAACTCAAGCCCGCCGCCGCTACACTCCACGCCAGCGTGCCCCAGCGTCGGGCAATCGGCAGGCAGCCGACCAAAATCGTCGGCACGAGCACGATTAAAGCATTCCATCCGGCGAAAGTGGGCGCAGTTTCAGCCCGGATCGCCAACCACAGTCCCACATTCGCAACCAAAGCCAGCCCGCCCGCCGCACAGGCGGCCGCGCCGGATCGCCGTAGCCCGGCGAGCGCGCCGAAGAGCAGCGCGCCACTCATCCAGAGCGAAGGCGTCCAACCGCCGGGCGTCCACTTCGCCGCCGCCATCGCGTAGATCCATGCCCCCGCGCCCGCACCGAGCACGGCCAGCATGCGCCGGGCCTGCGGATCCGCGACCAGCCACCGCCCGCCCTCGATCGCCAGCGCCGCAAGCCCGAGGGTGAACAACACCGCGCCCGCCGCCTCGATCGACCACAGCGGAACGCTCGCCAGCCCGTGCGCGAAAAAATAGCCCGTCGCCACTACCGCCACGACAGCGGAGCCCGCCGCTAGAACCCGCGACGAGACGCGCCGCGCGGTCCACGCCAGCACCCAGGCCTGCACCAGGAGGGCCAGCGCCGCGGAACGCGCCCCCGCCACCTCGATCACGCCGAGGGTCAGCGCACCGGTCATCTTGGCCAACAACACCGCCGACACCACATCTCCGCCACGCACCTGCCGCGTGCGCACCCAGGCGGCGACGCCGCACCAGATCGCCGCGCCGAAATAAAACACCTCCATGCTCCCGCGCGCCCAGCCGAACGCGGCCGCAGCACCACAGAGTAACGCAAGCGACGAGCTGGCGTTTTGAAACACCTTCTCGCCGAGAGAAACCTCCTTCGTATCCACGGATACATTACGCCAGTCGCGCATGAAAAACAGCGTCGCCAATCCGGTCAGCGCGACCCACTGGATCGACGGGAGCTGCGCCACCCCCGCCGTGTGCACCGCCTCCAAGCCGAGCGCAAAAATCGCATAGGCGGCGGGCATCGCCACCACGGACGGTCCTTCCCAGCCGCGCCAGCGGCGCAGCGCCACCGCGACGACCGCCAGCGTCACCGCCGCGCCCAGCGCGTAGCCGTCGAGACCACCGCGACCCGATACGAATGCCGTCACATAGCCGAGCCCGATGGCGAGCGTCGCCACGCCGGAGGAGCGCCGCCACAGCGACGCGCCTACGATCACCGCTACCGCCGCAGTCTGCGCGAGCACGCCCGCGGCGAGCGACTCGAACACCCGCACGCCCGGCAAAGCATGCCCGGCATAAGCGGCGAAAAACAGCAGCGCCAGACCGCCCGCGAATACCACCGAACCGAAGGCCCCGAGTCGGCGCTCCAACCAGAGACCGAGACCGACCACCCCGAGCGCCACCGCGACGAGTTCCAAAAACTTCACCCACGGCGGCGTGTGCAGGGACACGTATACGCCCAAGAACACCACGCCCACCACCGCCAAGAAAATACCGATGCGCGTGGCCCACCACGCACCGAGCCGCGCCTCCGCGCCACCCTCCTCGGCCTCCGGCGGGCAGAGTTGAATCCGGCGCAACCAATCGCGCACCGGAGTCTCCTCCGGCTCGTCGGGTCGAAAATGCGGCGGCTCGGGAGTTAAAACCGGAGGCGCGGTAACTGGCTCGGGAGCCGACACAGGCAACGGCGGCGGCTTGGCCGCCTCGCTGTCGGGCCTTAAAAGCTCCCGTTGTTCAAGCGCAGCGAGATCGCGGCGGGCTTCGCCGAGTTCGTGATCCAGGCGCTCCAGACGGCGCTTCAATTGCTCCAACTCGTAGGGCGTGCTCATGACGATGAAGTGCGGAGGAAACTCTGACTCAAACCTTGGGAATTTCCCAACGCGTGGCGTCCTCGCGAAGGGTGGCGAGCAGTTCGAGCGCGTCGCGCATGCGGCGCTCGTCGAGCCGGGCCGTGACTTGACGCACCACGTCGGCGTAGCCGGGCGCGACTTTCGCCCACAGGCGTTTGCCCGAGGCCGTGAGTTTCACGCGATACACGCGGCGGTCGGCGGGATCGTCGGCGCGGCGCACCCAGCCGGCCGTCTCCATGCGGTCGATCAGACCGGTGACGTTACTGCGATCCACAACCAGCAGGTCGGCCAGCTCGCGCTGGCTGTAACCCGCCTCCTCGGCATGGAGGCCGAGCAGATTAAGAACATTAAACTGCGGGGCGGTCAGCCCGTGCGGGCGAAAAAGCCGCGTGCTTTCGCGCAGAAACAAATCAGCGGTCGCCACAATGTCATGGATCAAACGCGGAGCAGCGTCGGAGACGGGGGCTGAGTCGTTGGCCATGGGGCGGACTCAGCGGCCGAATAGTTGACATGTCAACAGTTTATTTACCTACCAAAAAGCGACGACAAGGGTTTCGCCGCGCCTTGGCGCCCTCAGGTGAGCTTCGACTGCACGAGTTTGCTCGCGATGCCGAAGTCGATGAGCGCCGCGTCGGGGTGTTGTTTTAAGGCGCCAATGACTTTGCCCATTTCCTTCTTCGAGGTCGCGCCGGTGGCGGCGATGGTCTCGGCGATGAGCGTCTCTAGCTTGGCGGCGTCGAGGCCGGCGGGCAGGTAGGCGGAGAGGATGTCGATTTCGGTTTGGTTGGCGGAGACGAGGTCGATGCGGCCGCCGCGCGCGAATTCCTCGGAGGCGTCGGTGAGGTTTTTGACCGCCTTGCGCAGGGTCGCGAGCACGAGGGCGTCGTCGATGGGTTTGTTGAGGTCCATCGCGGCGCGCTGCACGCCGGCGTCTGCGGTGCGGAGGATGGTGGCGCGAGCGGAGTCGCGAGCCTTCATGGCGGTAATGATGTCGGCGCGGAGGGTTTCGTAGAGCGTGGGCATGGTGTGGCCACCGTGCGGGCGGCTCGCGCGAGAGTCCACTCCGCACTTGCCGAACGAGCCCCGGCTCGCCGCCATTGCATGTTCATGTCCACCACCGCCTCCCCCACTCTTTGCCCCTGCGGCTCCGGCCTCGAATTTGACGCCTGCTGCGGCCCGATCCTCGCCGGCGCGCCCGCCCCCACCGCCGAGGCGTTGATGCGCTCGCGCTACACCGCGTATGTGAAACGCAACTACAAGCATCTCGAGGAATCGCTCTCGGCCGAGCAGCGCGCCGATTTCAGCCTCAAGGACGCCCGCTCCTGGGCCGAGAGCGCCGAGTGGCTGGGCTTGGACATTCTTGGCACCACCGGCGGCGGCCCCGACGACACCGAGGGCACGGTGCGTTTCCGCGCCCGTTTCCGCACCGACAACCAGGATCGCGAGCACCTGGAAAACGCGCGCTTCGGCCGGGAAGATGGCCGCTGGGTTTACACCGGAGTCGTCGAGGAGAAGGCCGAGCCGGTGCGCCGCGCCGAGCCCAAGATCGGCCGCAACGACCCGTGTCCCTGCGGCAGCGGCAAGAAATACAAAAAGTGCCACGGCGCGGGCCTCTGATTTCCTTGCCAGCAGAGGCGCGATTTTCCCAAAAAACGCGGCTTGGTTCCGCTTTCATCCCCCCAGCCTCCGTCTCAAAACTTCCCTCACATGTCCTCCATTATTCGCGACGTTTATCTCGGCACCGATTCAGGCGCCACCACTTCCAAGACCGGCGGCGTGTTCGCCGACGGCTCGCCAATCTCACTCCAGCTGCGACAGAGTTCGACCAACTCTCAGCTCGGCACCGACGCCGTCATCGCGGGCTGGATCGATGGCGCCGAGGGCTTTTTGAAGGACAATGGTTTGTCGTGGGATCGCGTCGCCGCCGCCGGTCTTGCGCTACCCGGTCCCTACCGCGCCTACGGCGTGCTGGAGCGCTCGGCCAATCTGCCGCTCGCCTTCGCGGGCTGGGATTTCCGCGCCGACTACGCGGCCGCCATCGCGCGCGCGGCGGGCCGTGAGATTCCGCTCTTCGTGGGCAACGACGGCGACCTTGGCGGCGTGGGCGAGGCGGCGCGGGTGCGTGGCGACACGAAAAAATCCGTGCTCCTGCTCGCGCCCGGCTCCGGGCTCGGCACCGCCTACATCGACGCGAACGGCCTGCCGCTTACCGGCGACCACTTCGCGGGCATGGAGGCCGGCCACATGCCGCTGCCGCTTCATCTGCTCGGCGAGGGCTTGGACAAGGTGCCTCCCTTCCGCTGCGGCTGCGGTCGCACCTGGGGCTGCGTGGAGGCCTACACCACGATCTCGGGTCTGCCGCAGTATCTGGAATTTTTTCTGCCGAAATTTCCCGGGCACGACCTGGCTAACTCGACCGACCTGCCGAAACACCAGGCGCTCTCGCTGCGCGGTCGCGCGCAAAAAGGCGATCCGCTGGCGCTCAAGATTTTCGACACCCAGGCGCGAGCGCTCGGGTTGCACGTGGCCAATCTCGCGATGGCGCTCGACCCCGGCATCGTGGTGATCGGCGGAGGCTTGATCGACCCCGACAGCACCACGCCGGAGTTTCGCGCACGCTATCTCGGCACGATTCGCGAGTCGGCCATGCCTTACCTGTTCCCCAAGCAACGCGAGAACCTGCAAATCGTGCCCGCCACGCTCGGCGAGCTTTCCCAGTCGATCGGCGCGGCGCTGGTCGCGCTGTATTCGCCGAAGGGTTGAGCGGAGCGGCCGCTCACCTTCAAAGGCGGGCGGCACGCCTGCGCTACTGTTCAATTAACATTCGGCTTCGCGCGCTCAAAAATCGCAACGCGGCGTTCGCCGGGACCGATCAGCACGAGCTTGTCCACATCTTGACGCCAGCCGACCACACGGCTGAGCACGCGGGTGTAAATCTGCTCGGCCTCCATCTGGGCCGCCGGACCTGCGCGGCGCGTCATCGCAAGCGGACCGAAAAACAGGGTCTGCCCATTCTCGGTGTAACGTCCGCCGAAGCGGTTGACTCCACCGTTGCCGGTGACGCGAAGACCGTCGGCATTAAACTCCAAACTCTGCGGCTCCCAGCCTTCGAGCGGCGCAGGCGCGGGCGCTCCATCGAGTTCGATCAAGGTCCAGTTCGTGCCGACCAAGGACGTCAGCAACTCGATTCTCGGCTCCACCACACCCGCTGCAGACCCCGGCGCGGTGGCGGCGGGGTTGGGAGCTGTGCGCGATGCGCAACCGGCGACGACCAGACTCAAGGCAATCAAAACGACGGAACCGACGGGTTTCATGGCAGAGGTGGGTGGTGGTGACGAGAATTGCAGGCTGGAGAGGACCTGCCACGCGCGCGATGTGTTCCGTATCCGACTTATTCAGCGGCGGGCTGTAGGGATTGGCCGACGGCGCCAAAGTTGTCGGCGAGCTTTCCAATCGCCATATTCAAGGGAAGGGCATCGGAGCTTGCCTTGGCCACAAAAGGACGCGCCGCCGACAGCCCCTTGGTGCTAAGGTCGGCCCCCAGCACAGCCTGAATCTCGGCGATACTCGTGCGGAACGGAGCATAAGCGGTCTTCACTTCCTGATAGCTTTGATAGATAGCCTGCAGCTGGGCGGAAACTTCGCCCCGACGTGCAAAGGCGGCATCACGGAGTTCGGGATTGGTGATCGCTGCGATGTTGCGCGACCACTCGGCCAGGTAGGCGTCGCCCTGCTCGCGCATGGCGGCCACCGACTTGGAAATGGCCTCGGCGTCGGCGTTCATCTTCGCGATCTCGGCGAGCGCGACCTCATACTGGGCTGCCGTGTCTCCGGGCCGGTCGGTGAGGTTGCGCAGGGAAGCCGTGGTGCGGCTGATTTGCATACGAGCCGAAGAGAGCAAATCGACCGACTTGGCGATGGCGGCGGACGTCTCCGCACCTTGGTTAAGAGCAGGGCTCTGTTTCACGGCCGAGGACTGACAACCGGTGAGAAGCAATCCGACGCTAAGAGCAACGACCACGGCGGAAGCCGGGCGATACAGGAAGGAAATGAGGTTCATCACCTCCCACTGCGGCTCTCGAACCGCGTTTTCAAATGAGTAAACTCTTTTGTTTATGGACGGTTGCACACCCACGGAGCGGCGGTCGGCGGGACGAGCTCAGTTCGCGGGCGCGAGGCCGCGTTCGCTGGATTTGGCGAAGGCGATCATTCTCGAGAACTCCTCCGTGCCCGCCAACTCGTGCTCGGCGAGCTTGGCCATGGCCTGCGTGCGGTTAAGTCCATCGCGGTAAAGGATGCGGTAGATTTTTTTCACGCGTTCCAGCTGCTCGGGGGTGTAGCCGCGGCGCTCGAGGCCAACCTTGTTGTAAGCGCGCACCACGGCGGGCGCGCCGTCGGCGATGAAGAAGGGCGGCAGATCGTGCACGAGTTTCGCCGTGGCCGAAAGCATGGCGTGCGCGCCGATGCGGCAGAACTGATGCACCCCGCCGTAGCCGCCTATGACGACGTGGTCCTCGATGGCGACGTGGCCGGCGAGCATCATGCCGTTGCTAGCCACAATGTGGCTACCGATCACGCAGTCGTGCGCGATGTGACCCGAAGCGAGGAAGGTGTTGTCGTCGCCGACGGTGGTGAAATCACCGTCGTTGGTCGCGGCGTGGACGGTGAAGTATTCGCGGAAAATATTGCGCGAACCGATGCGCACGCCGGGGTTTCCGCCCTTGAACTTCAGGTCCTGGGATTTGCCGCCGATGCAGGCATAGGGGAAAACTTCGCAGGCCTCGCCGAGGTGCGTGTTGCCCTCGACGGAAGCGTGGTGATGCAGGCGCGTGCGATCCCCGAGACGCACGCCGGCACCGACGTAGCAAAGCGGCCCGATGACGACGTCGGCGCCAAGCTCGGCGCCGGCTTCGACGAACGCGGTGGGGTGGATGATGGTCGGCATTTCGTAGTTATAAACCGGATACAGATCAGCGGGCTCAGCCTTCTACCTCGCTGGTGTCGAGGATGGCGAACATGAGTTCGCCGGAGGACACCACCTGACCGTCCACCACGCAGGTGACCTCGGCGGTGGCGAGCTTGGTGCCGCGAGTCTTGGTGAGCTTGGCGTTGATGATGAGCTGGTCGCCGGGGCGCACGGGTTTGCGGAACTTCACCTTGTCGGCGCTCATGAAGAGGGAGGTCTTTCCCTCGCTGCTGCCGCGGCGGAGCATGAGCAGGCCGGCGGCTTGGGCCATGGCTTCGAGCTGGAGCACGCCGGGCATCACGGGATTGCCCGGGAAGTGACCTTGGAAAAACGGCTCGTTGATGGAGACGTTCTTGATCGCGACCAGCGCGTCGTCGCCGACGAACTCCATGACG
>DAIPIP010000085.1:0-12566 GCA_036770725.1 Opitutaceae bacterium | reverse complement strand
CGCATGTTGTCGAACACGCCGGGAGCCTGGTCGCCGCCGAGCTTCACATCGAAGCCGGTGGCCTGGATGAGCACGCCCGAGAGCCCGACCGCGATGGCGAGCATGGACTTCATCATGAACGCGGCGGTGGCGCTGAAGAGGCCTTCCCGGCGCTGGCCGGTGCGGAGTTCGTCGGCGTCCACCGCGTCGGCCATCAGCGTGGAGAGAATCATGAAGGTCGCGACGATGCCGAGGGAATAGAAGAAAGGGCTGAAGAACATCAGCCACGGGTAAGTGGGATTGATGAGCACGAGTTGGAGGCAGGAGCCCACGATCATGAGGCTAAGCGCGATGCGCAGGGCGTTGTGTTTTTGGAAGCGTTTACACGACCACGAAATCACGGGGATGGCGACGAGCACGAGCACGTTGGCGAAGGTCTCCACCAGCGCGCTGAAAGCCGCGCCTTTCGCCACCTCGCCGGCGAACACATAATAAATTACGAGAAAATACTGAAACACGCCGAAGGCCCCGAGGGTAAAAAGCAGGGCGGCGTAAATGAAGGTGATGCGCAGAAACTCCGGGCAGCTCACCGTGCTTGTGATCGCGCTCAAGAAGTTGTCCTTCACTACGGCGGTTTGCGCGCGTTCCTTCGTTTTGCAGAAGGTGATAATCACCGAGACGATGAGGAGGGCGCCCACGATGGCCGACAGCCAACGCACGCCAGTGAGCGCCCCGCCAAAGATGCCCAGCAAATAAAACGGGAAAAGATAGGGGGTGGCGAAGGAGGCGATACGGCTCGAGAGCGCCTTCCCCATCTGGACCCGGGTGCGCCCGTGGTAGGTGGAGGACAACTCGAAGCCGAGCGCCCCATAGGGCACGGAGAAAATAGTCTGCGCGGTGGCGAAGGCGAAGATGCCGATGCCGTAGAAAAGCAAAGTCATGGTGTCGCCGCCGTCGGTCGGAAACCACCACGCGGCCATCATGGCAAAGGCCATGAGAAATCCACCGATCAAAATAAAGGGGCGCCGACGACCGAAACGGCTACGAAACCTATCGGATACGAAACCCATGACCGGATCGGTGACCGCATCCCACAAGCCGCGAAGCATAAGCACGAATCCGACGCTCGCAGAGTTCATCCCGAGCGTGGTCACAAGGATGGGATTGGCCAGCGAACTCATGGCGCTGCCGGCAATGCTGTTCGCCGCCTCAGGCAGACTGTAAGCGACGAGTTCGCCACGTGGCACGTCGAACTCGGATTTGGCGGCGGGTGCAGGTGCGGAAGCGGAAGGGCTCGACGCGGCACTCTCGTGAATGGATTCGGAAGCGGGAAGGGGCATGGGGTTCTGATCTGGAGAGAGAAGGAAGGACGGGGGCAGAGCTTGGGGCTACAGAAGGGCGGCGTGGACGGCGGCGCAGTCAGGGCGCAAGAGCACGCTCCAGCGGGTGGTGAGGGTGTGTGATTCGCCGGCAGCGAGGCGAATGATCGGCGCGAGCAACTCCAACTCGACCATGTGTGCCTCGGTGGTGTCGTCGCCGGCGGGGCCGTTGGTGTAGTATTCGACGGGAAAGCCGGGCGCGCCGCCGACGCCGTCGGGATGGTCGCCGGCCGGTCGCGAAGCACGGAGAACCAAGGTCTCTTCCGGTCCGCTCGCGGCGATGGCGGCATACGGTGAATCGACCCCTATTTTGTGACCGCGTTCGGCGGCCCGGTGGATATGCAAAAAGTCGCCCCGACGCTCGATGCAGGGCGCGGACTTCGCGCCGGGCCACGTGTAGTAGCCTTCCGGATACGCACTGCCTGGGGCGGCGGCGATCACGGTCTCCTTCGGCGGAGGCACGCAGGTAACCGCCCACGGTGCGCAGCGCACAGGCGCGCCGGATACTTTTTCGGCGCGTTGCGCGATCACGAACTCGCCGTCGGCAAACCCGTGCTCGCGCACCAGGCGTATGCCGCTGGCGGCCGATACCGGGCCGGTGAGGCGGAGGGCCCCGCCAGGCAGGATCGCCGCCTCATGCGGCAGCGCCTCCCCGCCCCACGCGCAGTCGGGAGGCCAAGCATGGCCGACCAGTGCGCGCCAATCACCCTGAGGCGCGAGCCAGGTGCGATCACCGCCCCAGTTGCGCCAGCCGCTGCGGGGTCGGGGGTGGCGAGCCACTTCGGCCTCGGGCATTTGCCAGAGCAACTCGCCCCCTCCCTGACGACGAAAACTCATCACCCGTGCGAGCGCGGGAACGACGAGAGCCTCGAGTCGCCCGTCCGTAAGCAACCAGGCGGGGAACCCGCGCCAGGAAGCCGGTTGCGGCGCGACCAAGGTGGTAATTTTGCCAACGAGTCCGACTTCGAGCGGAGGCATAGTCGGGGCGGGTTCAAAAAAAAATCCCAAGGCGCTCAGGTGGTCGGCGAGATCGTGCCGGGGCGGCTCGCGGCAGCAAGGACGAGCACAAGGGTGCATCCAGCCCGCAGGGTGAGCGGTTCAGGCCAGGTCCAGCGCGTGGCGGAGGCTCGCTCGGGGTCGGCATAGGCGGTGAGCGGACCGACATCGATTTCGCCCCGGCGGATGGATTCGAGGCGGAGCGAGGCGGGTAGGGTCAGGGCGGCGAGCGGAGCACACCCGGCGGCGATGCGCACCGTCCAACGATCCGCAGCGAGGGCGAGTTCGCCAAGCAGGCCAGTGGTCAGGAGCGGCAGACGATGACCGTCGAGCGGCTCGCAGGGGAGCAGGGCGAGGCGTCGCTCCACCGCCACATGCTCGATGCCCGTGTAAGCCAGGTAGGCGGCATAGATGGAAACGACGCGGCTGTAATGGTTGCCGCACTCGGGGTGGTTAAAGCGCACGCCGGTTTCGTCCATGCGATCATAGACGTCGCGGATGACGCCAAGGCCGGCCTCGACGAGGCCTTGTTGAAAGAGTTGCGCGGCAAAGAAGTATTCGATGCCGGTCCAGGGATTGTGCCATTGGGCGAGCGGCCACGAATCGGGGCAGGAGTCGTCGGGGCAGGTGCCGTTGGCGAGAAACCGCGCGTCGCGGTGGCGGTTGGTCTGCTCGGTAAGTTCCGTCATGCCGCGCACTCGAGAGGTCGCCAGCGCCTCGGGCAGACCGAGCAGGCGGGCGGAGACCTCGCCGTTAAGCGCGTCGGTGTGCAATCCGCCGTCGATGGAGAGGCGCGGAGTGTCCCCATGCACGCCATAAAACTCGGCATACATGTCGGTCGGGGCTTCGGGCGAGGCCGCGACTTCGCCTGTGGTCGGCGCGGGCGGAGGAGTCGGGCGCGTGGAAAGGTTGCCTCGGTTTACGATGCGGTAATGGCCGGCCGCATGGTCCCAAAGGAGCGCTTCGGCCGCGTCGCGCCCGCGCGACCAGGCGCGGGCAAACGCCTCCGCGTCGCCAGCCGCACCCATCACCCGAGCCAAGGTGGCGGCGGCCTGTAGGGCGGCGAGGTGCAGCACCGCCATGTAGGTGACGACGCCCTTCAGGTGCCAGTGATCGTAGGTGATGCCACCCTCGGTCCAAGGCAGGCCGAGTTTGTAGCGATCCAGTTCGAGCAGGCGGCGCGCGGCGAGGTTGATGGCAGGATAGACATCGGCCAAAAGCGCGGAATCGGCCGACCAGCGCCATTCACGATAGGCGGCGAGGATGAATTGGGCGTTCACATCCATGCGCTGATATTCCTCTTCGGGAATGTCAGAAGGGCGCACGTGGTAGCCGTGGGCGACCTGGCCGTTGGGGCGCTGAGCGGCGACGGTCTGACGGGTCACGCGGGCGCGCAGTTGGGGGAACAACAAGGCGAGGGCGTAAGAGCCATAGTGCTCGACATCCACCGTGTTCATCGACGCGTGGCCAAGACCTTCCCAGATAAAATAATCGCCAGCAGCTGTGAGCCAGGTGCTCTTCACCAAGGTGGACAATTGATCAAGCAGCGAGGCCGCGAAGGCGGGCTCGAGCGTGCTGGACGCCACCAGTTCAGGCCAAATGGCGGTGCGCGCGCGGTAGTCGGCGCGCGCGGCGACGAGATGGGCCGCGACCTCGGCACTGCTGGCGAAACGGCGAGCGTAGGCTTTTCCCACCTTCACACCGTGACGGTCCAGATGATGAGGAAAAAACCACGCGAGCCCGAAACCATAGTCGCCCGTCACGCCCGCTTCGAGTGTGGCCCGGACCGAAGTCCAGCCGCGATTGCGGTGCAGGCCCGGTGCCATCGTCCAGCGGGTGCTGGCGAGCTGGGCCGTGGCGTTCTTGGCAAAATACTCGGTGCGGGCAATGCGCTCCAAGTGCAGCGGACCGTCCACGTCGCCGCCCTTTAAGAAGGGCCAGATGATGTTTTCTAACCACGGATTGGCCTCGACCGCCGCGACACGACCACCCCCCGAGGGCGCGGCGGCGAAGATCGTCATGTCGCCGCTGGTCGCGTGCTCCCCGCGCCCGCCGCGCATGACCACGGCGCGCGCGCCATCCGACATTTCCACCACCTCATGGCCTTGTCGGAAGTCGTCCTGATCCCAACCGGCCAGATTGGTGCAAGCATGCAGGATGGACACCTCGGCGGGCTCTGCGCCGCGATTCAGCACCTTGAAATCGAAATACGCGCCCGGCAGCGAGGAGGCCTCCACATCGTGCGGCACGAACGGCGTCCACGCCTCCAACGCGACTTCCACCGGTAACGCGGGATCGACGAAGCGCAGGCGAGTGAAGGGGAAAACCTGCTCGTGCTCCACCGTCGGCATGGCCGGAATGCGCGCATATTTATAGGCGCGCGGCATGTGCCCCCATGAGTTGAAGGCGGTGCCGTGCCCTACGAACAAAAACCGTAGTTGGGTGCCATGCGTGGCGGTGACGACGCGAAGGATGAAAAACTGGTCCTCGACCGAATAGGGCGCCGCATCAGCCACACCCACGCGCGCGAAGTCGTAATAACCCATGCTCCACGGGCCGGGATTGGTGAAGTTGGGCGCGCGAAACACCCCATCGGACCAGAGTTCGAGGCCGCCGGTGCCGATACCGCCAAGCGGCAGACCGGAGGAAGGAACTTGCGAGGCGTGAAGGCGGGCGCGTGGCGCTTGCACGGAAGCGGCTGCGGAAACGAGGGGAGAGAGCATGGCAAAGGCGTGGGATCGTCCAAGCGGCCAGACGAAAGAAGGGGACCATGCCACCGATACCCCCGCTTAAGAGCCCTGTTCATCGTTATTATAACGCAAACAAGGCCCGCCGCCATTACTGCGCTTCCTGCGCAGCCGCTCGAAAGCTGAACGATCGACCCCGCCTTACAGCCACCGCACCGTCGCCCCATCGACCCACTGGGGATCGACCCGGCTCTCGACTGCGTGCGCCGGCACCCCGCTCTCGTTGGACAACAGTTGCGTTATGATGGAATCCACCAGCAGTCCGCCGGTTTGCAGCGGATTAAGCGTGGTCCCGGCCAAGGGCTCCGCACACTCGGCGGCGCTCAGGCACACACACCCAAGATCTCGCGGGATGTTTACCCCATGTCGCGCCAAAATCTGCTTCGGTTGGGCGCCCAGGCTGATAACCGCGTCGGGGCGATATTTCTCATACCAACCCACAACGGCCGGCGCCACCGCCGCACGGCGCTCATCATAATGTAGAATCGGCACGCTATCGCGCTTGGGCCAAAAATGCTGACGCCTCAGGTAAGCTCCGACCCACTCGTGGTGGGTGTTCACATCGGCCCGGTCGTGAAGCGCCAGACCGATGCGCCGGTAACCGCGATTCATCAGCTCCAGAATGCAAAGCTCCATGCCGCCCTCATGGTTGTGTATCACCCGGTGGAGCGAAGGCGTTTTCAATGCGTTGCCGATTACCACGGCGGAATAACCAGTAAGGTCGAACGCCAGACTCAACTCCGTGCCTTCCGGCGGGCAGATGATCAGCCCCCGTATGCCGCGCGCCTGTAAAATGCGATGGATCTGACGGTCGGCCGAACCGTCGAAAGGCAAGGTGATCGTATCCAATTTATAGCCCCGAGCCTGGGCTCGCTTTCGCGCCCCATCCAGATGGATGGCGGTTGTGGAGTGAATCACCTGTTTCGCGCCTGCGGTAGGAGTGCCGAGCGAAAATATGATCTTGCCCGTGTAAGTCGCATTGTTTTTCGCCCGGATGTGCGCCATCAACTCGTGCAAACGCGCGTCCATTTTGTAGCCAGCTTTCCGCGCGCAATCGAGCACCTGCTTGCGTCGCTTCTCACTTATACCCGACCCCCCGCGCAACGCCCGGCTCACCGTCATCGCCGATACCCCGGCCAGTTCGGCCACATCCTGTAATGATACACGCTTACCCGAAAACATTGCCAACGTTATAGTAACTCGCGCGGAGCAAATGCAAGCCCCGGAGGTTCCCCAATAAAGGAATAAAACCCGGGTTCAAAAATCGACTCCGAAAGGCGCTCCAGCAAACAAGTAGGCACATCGCAGAACGCTTATGGCGCGCCCGCGCAAGACGCACCCGCGCCCATTCCGCCCGATGACGTAGTTACTATAACGTAACGGCTCATTTGTTTCCTCTCGGGCCAGTCTCCATCTTTAATCGTATTAGATAAAGCCGACTTCGTATGCGCCTTCCGGTCTAAAACTACGGTGCTTCCTACCCCTGTTACCCATGAATCCCCCTGCTCACCCACACCCCTCGCCGAGAGGCTTCACCCTTATCGAGCTCCTCACGGTGATCGCCATAGTAGGCGTCCTGGCCGCGATCATCATTCCTGTGGTCGGAAAAGTGCGGGCCTCCACCCGAGCCTCCACCTCTGCCTCCAACCTCCGCCAGATAGGCGCGGCCAACCTGCTCTACGCTCAAGACAACCGCAACTTCATCGTCCCGGTTCGGGCCTCCTCGCCCGGGAGGATCTGGATGCAGCTTCTCGTGCCTTACGCCGATCCATCTAAACCGGATACGTTTATTTTCAGCGATGCCATCGTGAACACGATTTACCGTGACCCAGCGGTCCCGGAGCGAATCAACGGCGACTTTTACAGCCAAGGCTATGGCATGAACTGGAAGCCCATGCTCCCGGAAGATACTCGCTTTAATGACGAACAAATCGGCGGCTGGATGGTCCGCCCCAAGGTCTCCACGATCACTCATCCCACCCGGCGCCTCCTCGCCGTGGAAAGCAACCTCTGGTTGATCGACGATCAGTCGGGAACCGCCGCGCAAATCGCCTTCTCTCGCCACGGAAACAACGTGCGCGTGATCTTCTTCGACGGCCACGTAGAGGCCATGAATGACCGTGCCGCCATCCAGCGCCGGGTCACCGACCCGGGCCGACTTTAAGTTCCAATCACTCGTTCGTCCCGCTATCCGCGCTCAATTTTTAAGAGCGCGGATTTCATTTTTCCCATGACTGCCATCACCCTCTCCGCACCCATTGCCCGCAACGCCGCCGCCATCGTGGGCACCTTCGACCACGCCCTGCTCGCGCCGACCTTCACCGACGCCGAACTCCGCAAGGGCTGCGAGGAACTCCGCGCCTACCCCATCGCCAGCGTCTGCATCAAGCCCCACGCCGTGAAGCTCGCCTCCGAGATCCTGGCCGGCACCCACATCGACGTCTGCACCGTCATCGGTTTCCCTCACGGCATTCAGCTGCCCGAGGTCAAAGCCTGCGAGGCCGAGTGCGCCTTACGCGACGGCGCGCGCGAGGTGGATATGGTCATCAACACCGGAAAAGTCCTCTCCGAAGACTGGGCCTTCGTCCGCGAAGATATCCGCGCGGTCACCGCCGTCGCCCGCAAACACAGCGGCATCATCAAGGTGATTTTCGAGACCGACTTCCTCACCGAAGACAGGCCCAAGATCCGCCTCTGCGAACTCTGCAGCGAAGAAAAGGTGGACTACGTCAAGACCTCCACCGGCTTCGGCTACGTCAAAGGCAAGCAGGGCGGCTACGAATACTCCGGGGCCACGCCGCACGACCTCGCCCTCATGCGCAAATACTCCGCCCCCTCCGTCGGCGTCAAAGCCTCCGGCGGCATGCGCAACCTCGATAAGGTTCTCGAAGCCTTCGACCTCGGCTGCACCCGCATCGGCACCACCAGCACCGCCGCCGTTTTCGCGGAGGCTCGCAGCCGCTTCGGCGCCTGAGCCCTGCACCCCGCCGGCCCACCCTGCCGCCGCCCTCCCGAGCCACCCGGCCCCCATGCCCCGCTCCTTCGTCATCCTTGGTAGCGCCAACGTGGACTTCATCATGCGTGTCCCCCGCCTGCCCGGACGCGGCGAAACCGTCACCGATGGCCTCTTCCTTCAGACCTATGGCGGTAAAGGGGCCAACCAAGCCGTGGCCGCCGCCCGCGCCGGAGCCCGCGCCGCCTTCATCGCCTGTGTCGGTGCCGACTACCACGGCGACGCGATGGCCGCCAACTTCGCTCGCGACGGCCTCGACCTCGCAGGCCTCAAACGCAGCCCATCCCAGCCCAGCGGCTCGGCCCTCGTCATGATCGAGCGAGACGGCATGAACTACCTCACCGTCGCCCCCGGGGCCAACCTCGACCTGTTCCACCTCGGCGAGGAACTCGCCGCGCGCCACGGCGTGCCGCTGCGCCATGAAACCCACCGCGGGCGCGCCTTGTTCTGCGCCCCCGCCGCCCTCGCGTTTCTGCGCGCCCTGCCCGGCCTCCAACTCACCGCCGACCTCTCGCACTGGGTCTGCGTCCACGAGAGCGATCTCTCCGACCAGCCGGTCGCCCTCGAAGCCGCGCTCGAGGCCGCGCGCCACATCCACGCCCGCGTCGGCTTCGACCAAGGCCCGCAGGTGAGCGATCCGCGCAACCCCGCCCTCGCGCCGTGGCTCGAACGTTTTCTCGGCTGGTGGAACTCGATCCGCGACCGACGCCGCGCCGCCGGCGCCGGGTTTCTGACCATCGCGCCGGAGTTCGGCCCCGCGCCCTACATGCCCCTGCGCGGCGCGAGCCCCAAGCCCGTCGGCGACGCGTGGGAATACAACCGCTGGATGCTCGCCCTGCTTCGACGCCACCTCGGCTGAGGGCGATGCTCTTCGCGCTCATTCGGCCGCCCGCGCCGCGCGGGCGGCTTGAAGCTCCGACTGCTGGGCCGCGATGCGGCTCGCGCTCAGCGGGAAACGCCAGAGCGCGAGCAGGGCGAGCGCGAGGCCTGCCGCGGGCACCACCATGAGCAGCACACGCATCGAGTGGATCGCCTCGGGCGTTTGCACCGACGCCTTCTCGTCGTAGCCGGCCAGCGCCACCAACACGCCGGCCAGGCCCGCCGAGGCCGACATCGCCACCTTGAAGAACCAGGAAAACACCGCCGCGAACGAACCCTCGCGGCGCTGCGCGGTGCGCAACTCGTCGTGGTCCACCACGTCGCCCATCAACGAGGGCAACAAGGCCCAGATCGCCGCGCTGGTCGGCGCGAGCAACAAACCGCTCACCATGCTGAGGTAGGGACGCCCCGGATTATACGTGAACCATGTGCTGAGACTGGCGCTCATCACCAAAGCGGCCACGAGCATGAGCGCGGCGCGTTTGCCCTTTTTCCGCGCGATCCAGGTGAAGAGCGGCAGGCCCACGATACCGAGCGTCATGGTCAAGGTGCCCTCGATGCCGGTGATCTTGGCCGCCAGTTGTTGATCTCCTTCGCAGACGTAGTAGAGCCGGGTGAAGAAGGCCAGGCCGCCGCACGACTGGCTGCCGATCCAGAAGAACATGGCGAAGGCGCTCAGCCAGAGAAAGGGACGGCTCGAAAGCGTGAGGCGCAGGTCGGCGCGCAGGCGGGTCTTGGCCTGCTTGCTGACAGCGGCGTAGTAACGCTCGCGACAGCCGAAGGCCGGCACCACCCCCGTGCAAATCACGACCACGGCTGCCGCGCCGGTCACCCAAAACGCGCCGCGCAAGATGTCCGGGGACCCGTCGCCGGGACCGAAAATCGGGAGCTGCGCCAGATACCAGACCCAACCCATCACGATCCAGGGAATGAAACCGAAGAGACAACGGAACGAGGCGATGGTGGTCCGCTCCGCGCTGTTCTTGGTCAGCTCCATCAACAGGCATTGATACGGGATGTTCCAGATGGTGGCGAAGAGGTAGAGCCCGAGTTGGGAGACGACCATCCACCCGACGATGGCGGAGGGGCTCCACTCCGGATCGACCAGCCAAACGAGCGGCATCCACAACGCGGTGAGGATCGCTCCCACCACCAGGTAGGGCCGCCGCCGGCCCCAGCGCGTGCGGGTGTTGTCGCTCACCCAGCCCATGAGGAGATCGGTGATCGCGTCCCACAGGCGATAGAGCACGCCGAGCGCGCCGAGCAAGACCGGCGACACCTGAAGCAGCACCACGAAGATCGGGGTGAACAAATACATTTCCGACATCTTCGGGAAGATGCCGGAAATCTCGCCCACGCCGTAGGCGACCTTCTCGCGCAGAGGCAGCGGCGCGTCGTCGGCGCCCGCCGGAGGCGACGAAACGGGGGGCGCCGCGGCGGTCCCGGGCGCAAGGGTGGCGGAGGGCATGGGCGGCGCGCGGTCGGTGGCGAGGCTCAGCGCCAGGAGAGGCCGTCGAGGCTGAAGGTGCCCCTGCCCTTGACCACGAGCACGAGGTTAACGCTGGCGGCCGCCGGGGGCACGTGCGCGGTGTGGGTAAACCCGCTCCAATCCGGCCCGGTCTCGGCGAGCACGGTCCAGCCGACCTGGCCGCCCTTGGCGTCGAAGCTCTGCACGACAAGCTGGGCACCCTCCAGGTCGCCCTCGATGCGGGTGGCGCCGCGCAGCTCGACCGAGTGCGCGCCGGGGGCGATCGGCAGAGTGAAGTAGGCCGTGCCTTCGGTGGTGGCGTCGGCGCTGGTGGCGACGAGGGCGGTGTTGGCCTCGCCCTTCGCACCGGGGCCGCGGGCGAGGATCATCGCGCCCTTGCCGATCCAAGTGCGCCAGCCGGCGGCGGCCGGGCTGAGGCGGGGCTGGTCGGCGCCGCCGGCGGCCGAGGCGCCCGCCGAGGCGGCGTCCGTGCGGGTGACGACGTCGAGGCGGAGATCGTCGAGCAACACGCGGCCGGGACCGCGGAGCACGGCGACGATGGAGGCAGAGGCCGCGCCGTCGGGCAGGGTGTAGCTTTCGCTAAACTCGCGCCACTCGCCGGACGCGCCGCCGTCCACCAGGTTGGTCCAGGTGAGCTGGCGACCGGCGGAGTCCATCACCTGCACGGCGACCTTGGCCTCGGTCGGGCTGCCCTCCACTCGGAAAAAGCCGCCGAGGGTGCCTTGGCGAACGTCGAGCGGGAGGCTGGTGTAGGCGCTGCCGTAGGTCTCGCCGTCGGGGGCGCGCAGGCTGAGCGCGGCGGGGGCGCTGAAGTAGGTGGTGGTGTCGCGCGTGAGTTCGAGCTGGCCGGCGCCGGTCCAGATGGACCAGCCGGCGGGCTGCGCACCGCCCTCGGACATGTCTCCATTGGGCAGGCTGGCGTGGGCATTCAAGGCGGTGGCGGCGGCGAGGGTGGCGGCGAGGGCGGGTTTCATGGGCGGGAAAAGTTGGGCGTTGGATTCGACGATGGGGCGGGCCGCGACGGGCGCGGCGGCGGCGGGGGTTAGCGGGGCCCAGAAAAGGCCGTTGCCGAGCGTGCCGGCGATCACGCGGTCGCCGGCGAAGGCGACGGTGGGGCGGTGACGGCCGGGCAACTCGGGCCCGAGGACGCGCCAGGTGCGACCGTCGTCTTCGCTCAGGTGCACGCCGTCGCCAATGCCGGCGACCCAGCGGCCGGCGCGCACGCGGTCGGGCACGATGGCCTTGGCGTCTCCGGGGATGACGCGCGCCCAGGTGTCGCCGGCGTCGGCGCTGCGCCAGAGGCCCTGGCCGTTGGAGGCGACGAAGACGAGATCCGGGGTGTGCGGCGAGGCGGCCACGGCGAAGGGCTTCGCGGGCGGAAATTTGAGTTTTGTCCAGGCGGACTCGTCGGACTTGCGCCGCCAGACCTCGCGTTGGCGGAGGGAGTGCGCGTAAGCGGTGCCGTCGGGCGCGATGGCGAGCTCGGCGCCGATGCCCCAGATGTTGGGCTCGAAAAAATCGGCGCCGTCGGGGACGCCGGCGAAGTCGAGACGGAAGGAGCGGCCGCCGTCCTCGCTCACGTAAACACCGCCGCCTCCCGCCGTGCCGGCGGGACCGGAGACGGCGAGGAACAGGCGGAGCGGATCACGGGGATCGACGGCGAGGGAGTTGAAGCGGCGCTCGGGGTCGCGGGGCACGCCGAGCAGCGGGGACTCGGCGAAGGTGTCGCCGTGGTTGAGACTGACGAAAAGTTTTTCGCCATACCATTTGCCGGTGTTCGTCCCGAGCGCGTAAACGCGGGCGGGGTGGCTGTCGGCAAGGTCGATCTGTTTGACGCTGGTGAGGTAGGATTTGCTTTGGGTGAAGCGCACGCCGCCGTCGCGCGATTGCACGTAGCCGATGTCGCCCATGCCGGCGTGAACGCGGCCGGGATCGGAGGGGTCCTGCCGGATGACGTGCATCACGGTGGTCTCGATGCCGTTCACGCGGATGGTCCAACTGGAGCCGGCGTCGCGGCTCTCATAGAGGGCATACCAATCGGTGAAGAGCCAGTGTTTGGGATCGTGGGGGGAGACGTGGATGCT
>DAIPIP010000084.1:0-12613 GCA_036770725.1 Opitutaceae bacterium | reverse complement strand
GGGGGGCGGCGGGATCAGCGGACCGATGGGTCAGCGGCGCGGGTCGATCAGGTTGACGAGATACGAAACGGCGCGGTGGGGGCGGAGGAGGAGCGAGCCGGGGAGGAGCGGTTCGATGTCGGGGGCGTCGGGTTCGGGCAGGCGCACGAGGCGCGCGGCTAGATAGAGGCAGGCGAGCAGCGCGGTGACGAAGAGCCACTGGAAGGCGACGAGGTTCATGCCCGAGCCGCCCCCCTCGGCGCGCAGGGCCCAGCCCCAGGCGGTGACGGAGAGGCCGCCGGCGAGAGCGGCGAGCGCGCCTTGCAAGGTGAGCCCGAGGGTGCGGTCGTCGGCGCTCATGAGCTTGGGCAGGTAGGCGAGGTTGCCGATCATCCAACACGTGCCGGCCGCGCCCATGGTTAGGTAGGCGAAGACGAGTCCGGCAAGGCCGCCGGCGCCGTTGTGCAAAAAGACGAGCCAGTAGATCGCGAGCACGGCGTAAAGCGCGATGGAGAGAAACAAAAACGGTCGCGCGCCGGCGCGGTCGATGCGCCGGCGCAGCGCCCAGGCGGCGAGGGCCGAGCCGGAGTAGCGCAGGAGTTCGAAGATCATGATGAGGCCGAGCGGCAGGCCGGCGACGGACTTGAGGTGGTAGGCGGCGAAAGGGGCGAAGGGCGTGGTGGCGGCGTAGCAGAGCACGCTCTGCCAGAGGTAGGCGCGGTAGGCGCCAGCGGTGAAGGCAAGCCGCCGCAGGCCGACGCCTATGCCGCGCAGGCCGAGCGCGGGAGGCGGAGGGCCGTCGGGCAGGCAGCGCAGCGCGCGGTAGCTCAACCAGGAGCCGGTGGCGGCGAGCAGGTATTGCACGAGGAGCGCGGGGTAGGGCGGGAGGATTATGAACAGGACCGCGCAGGTGACAAGGCAGGCCATGCAGGAGAGTCCGCCGATCAACTGGTCGCTGCCGAAGTAGCGTCCGCGCAACCCGGCGGGCAGGATGGCGAAAAACCACGGCAGGCTGGCGGCCATGCCCATGGCGCGCAGCAGGCAGAAGCCGAAGCAGCTCGCGATGAGCGCGGGCACCATCCAGGCGCGCTCGCCGAGGAGGGGGGCGAGCACGGTGAGGGTTATCGGCACCACGAGCATGTAGCTGCGCAGGCCCCAACCGCCGAGGGTGAGGCGTTTGTAGCCGAAGCGCGGGAGGAGCGCGGTGGAGAGGATCTGCACCGGCGTGAGCAGGAAAACGAAACTGTAGGCGAGGCCGGCCTGGGCGGGCGAGGCGCCGAGCTGCTCGGCGAGCAACACGAGCGGGGTGCCGGTGGCGATCTGCCAGGTCAGGGCGTTGAAAAACGCGAAGCGCAGGCCGGGCCGGAAAGGCACGAGCTCGGGGTCGTCGGGGACGATGGCGCGGGTGATGCGGGAGAGCATGACGGGCCGCGCAGTGCAGACGGTCAGGGCACGCGAGGCGAGCGTGAGACGGGGCGGATCGAGCCCGACCGGCGGTCGAGATAGTTAGCCCGACAGGCGGTCGCGGTGGGTCCTGCAATCATGCGGGGATTTCGTCGTCCTTGAGCAGGACCACGATCAGCATGATGCCGAAACACATGAACATGCGTCCGGCGGCTTCCTGGCCGTTCCAGGTCGAGCTTTGCCACATGAGGAACCACTCCGCGCCGACGGTGATGAAGGCGACGAACCATTGCAGGAGGGTGAGGCCGAGGCCGTAGATGCCGAGGGATTTGGCGGCGTGGAAGGTGGCGGCGGGAGCTTTGAGGTTTTTAAAGAGTTTCCACGCGCCCATGGCGCAGAGCGCGCCGGCGGCGGCTTCCCAGGCGATGATGCCCCAGTAGAAAAGGTGGTGAAACCAGAAGCTGCCGTCCTCCGGGGTGGGATCGGGGATGGCGCGCCAGCGCTGGGCCTCGCCGGAGAAAAGGGAATCCATGCTTAGCACGTGCTTAACGAACGCGTAGTTGGACGGGTAGTCGAAGACGGCGTTGTTGAGGACGACGATGAAGAGGAAAAACGCCGCGGCGGCGAGGAACGCGAGTTTGACGATGCGAGTGGCGAGCATGGTGAGACGGGTGGGGAGCATGGCGTGAGCCAGCGGACGGCGTGGCTCAGGTTGCGGCGATTTGTGCCAGAGCGCGGGGGCGGCCGGGGGGGCGGAGCGGCGATGGAGAGCGGGGCGTTCTGTTTTCCTGATGCCGGCTGAACGCGCTCAAGGCGGACAAGAGCCGGCGCTCACGGCGGGGCGGAATTGGCGTTGCGCGGTGGAGCGGCGGGGGCACGGTCGCGGGGCGATGAATGGCGGTCTTGAAATCTCTTCGCGCGCGGGGCCGAGGTGTGGGGTGTGGGTGTTGGGCGCGGTGCTTTTGGGTGCGCAGGCGGCGGGGGGGGTGGCCTCGCGGTTCACGGAGACGCGGTATTTTGCTTGGGCTCCTTACGACCAGATCACGGAGTTCGATTTGCGGGTTTGGGTGGGTGGACGGGAGTTGAGCGGGATGGAGGCGGCGGAGCGTTATCGGTTGCCGCATGCGACGCGGGATAATCGGTCGTGGGCGCACGTGCCGGCGGCTGTGGCGCATTACGAGCGCACGCTTGGGCGGGGCGAGGGCGCGCGGGTGGAGTATCGGCATCGCATCAATGGCGGTGTCGAGCGGGTGTGGCGCTGCCCGGAGGACGCGCGATGAGCGTGCGGCTCGCACGCGAGTGGTGGGCGGCGCGCGCGCCGTGGCGTTGCGACGGGACGGAGTCGCCGGAACCGGTTTTGCTGGCGGCGAAGTTGCTGGTTTTGTTTCGCGCGGCGGGCTGGGTGGGCGGCGGATTCGAGGCGCCGTTTTTGCCGTTCTTGGAGGTGTTGTCGGCGGAGTGGCTCGGGCCGGTGTGGCCGTGGTTGATGGCGGGTTTGTTTTGGGGCGGGGCGGTGAGCGTGTGGTTTAATGTGGGGCCGCGTCGGGGCATGGCGGCGGCGGGGGCGGCGATCATTTCGGACATCGCGGCGGGGCGCACGCGGTTCAGCAACAGCGTGCTGTTGGCCGGGGTTTTGTTGTTGGTGCTGGCGTTGACCTCGCGCGAGGAGCGTCGGCGGTGGTGGCTACGCGGACAGTCGGCGCTGGTTTATGGCGGGGCGTTTTTGAACAAGCTCTTGCACGCGGATTGGCGGGACGGGCGGTTTTTTTCGCACTGGGCGGGCGAGGTGTTGGGGCTGGGTTGGTATGCGCGGCTGGATGCGGCGACGAGCGGGGCGGTGTCGGTGACGGCGGGTTGGATGGTGATCGTGGGGGAGGCGGCGATGACGGTGCTGGCGCTGCGACCGGGGGCGACGCGGGCGTTTTTGGTCGGGGGGGGGTGTTTCACGTGGGCATGCTGGTGTTTACCGGCGGGGTGATTTCGTGGGTGTTTCTTTTGGTGATGGGGGCGGCGTTTCTCGCCTTGGCGGATGAGCCGGGGGCGGGGGCGCGGAGGTGGCGGTGGTGGTGGCCGTGGGCGGCGCTGGCGGGCGCTCTGGTTACGCGCGGGGTGTTGGTGATGGTAAATACTTGGTAATGCAGTGAAATGGCTGGAGCTGTGCGGCGATGTGTTTTCAAAAAGTGACATGCCCACGCCAAATCACGATGCGGTCGGAGAGTCGGAGAGCAGCCAATCGCGCTTCGTGGCGGGGCATCCCATCGAGGGCGTGGAGTTGCGTCGGTTGAAAATGAACCACGATGTGCGCGGGTGTTTCACCGAGGTGTTTCAGCAGCATTGGGGCACGTGCATCGCGCCGGTGCAGTGGAGCGTGGTGCATTCGCGGGCGAATGTTTTCCGCGGGCTGCATCTGCATCGTCGGCATGACGAGTATGTGGCGGCGCTGACCGGGCGGATGTCGGTGGGATTGCGCGATCTGCGGCCTTGGTCGCCGACGCGGGGGAACTGGAGTTTGTTCGAGCTGCGCGGGAATGATTTCGCGTGCGTGACCTTTCCCATCGGCCTGTTGCACGGCTGGTATTTTCACGAGGAGACGATGCACTTGCAGGCGGTGTCGGAGTCCTACCTCGACTATGGCAAGGAGGACAACTGGGGCTGCCATTGGTCGGACCCGGCGCTGGAGATTCCGTGGCCGTTCACCGATCCGATTTTGACGCGGCGAGCGTCTGACTTTCCGACTATGCGGGGCCTGGAGGAAGCCTTGGGCGAGTGGGGGCCGCCAACGGTGAACGGGGGTTAAACGCGAGGCGCAGCGCGGAGAGGAGAAGCCGCCAACGTTGGTGGAGCGGATAAGTTTCCAAGGGTCGGCCGTTGATAACCACGTCGTAGCGCAGAAGGCGTGCGTAGCCGGTGCGATCCATGATGGCGGCGGTGAGGGCGGCGGCTTCGATGGTCCGCACGTCTGCGGGAGATTGGATGCGGTGCGACCAAGTCGTGAGTTCAGCCAGGCGCTCGCCGGTGCTGAGGCCCGGGTGATCGCCTCGGGGGAAATAAAGAAGAGTCGGGCGGAAACCGGACTTGAGTTTCATTTGCGGGTCGCGGGCAAATTTGGACCAGAAATACAGGTCGGTGGGCAGACCTGCCGGGGTGGGCACCCAGCCTTCGGCGAGCCGGCGGTAGGCATCGAGGGTGTGTGCGCCGAAGGAAAGGGGGAGGACAAGTTTACGGTCGGGAAAGGCGGCCTGCGCGAGGTGTCGGCGATCTTCCGGGTTGGTCAAGTCGTAGGCGCAGTCGTAATGAATGTGGCCATTTTCGAGTATGCGAAGGGGCAGGGTGTGGGCGAAGTCGGCGTCGGCGAGGAGGCGGTCGAGTTCTTCCACGTGCCAGGGCAGGTAGAGGTCGCGGTCGCAGAGGTAGCAGACGATGCGACCGCGGGCTTCGCGCAGGGCTTCGTGGCGGTAGGGTTCGCCGCGGCGCGGGTGCTTGGGATGGTCGAAAAAACGCACGCGCGGATCGGCGCGGGTGAGCGCGAGCGCGGTCTCGCGAGTGTTTTCCGCCACGCCGTCGCCGATGATGAAAACCTCCAGCTCGCTCACGGTTTGGCGGAGCACGCTTTCGACCGCAAGGCGAAGGCAGGGGCCGCGGTCGATGGAGGTGGGGATGATGACGGTGGCGACGAGGCTCATGGGGCGGCGGCGGGGTCGAGTCCGGCGAGCCGGCGAAGGCTGGTGATGCACTCGACGACAGCGAGGCCGGCGGCGGCGTCGGCGGGCGGGGGAGGGCCGCCGACGAGGTGGGCGCAGAAGGCGGCGAGTTCGCGGAGCAGGGCGGATTCGCGCGAGACGGGGCGAAGTTCGGTGGTGGGCGCGCCGCCGGGCAGGGAGCGGGTGATGGCGATGTGGTCGGAGTCGGCGTCGGGGAGGACGGCCACGCCGTCGCGGCAATGGAGGCGGACTTCGCGGCGTTTTTCACGGTAACGATTGGAGACCTCGAAAACGGCCCAGGGGGCGTCGCCGTCGGGGTTGCCGAGCACGCCGAGCAGTCCGACGCAGCGGCCGGCGAGGCGTTCGGCGAGGGCGAAGCGGGGGGCGGGGATGTGGCCGAGGAGGAACTGGGCGATGGCGACGTCGTGCGGGGCGAGGTTCCAGGAGGAGTCCACGTCGGTGCGGGGGCTGGTCCAGTTGGTGCGAAGGCTGCGCACGCCGTGGACGGGGCCGAGTTCGCCGGAGCGGGCGAGGGCGGCGAGGGCCTCGATGCCGGGGTGGTGGAGCCAGATGTGGCCGACGAAGAGGCGTCCGTCGGCGCGGGCGGCGAGGTCGCGGGCTTCGGCGAGGTCGGCGGCGAGGGGTTTTTCACAGAGCACGCGTTGGCCGCGCGCGAGGAGGGTGGTGACGATGGTGGCGTGGGTGACGGCGGGGGTGGCGACGATGGCGCCGTCGGCGGGCGGGAGTTCGTCGAGTGTGGCGAAAACGGCGCGTGCGCCGGCTTCGAGCGCGGCGCGGGCGGCGGCGGGGTCGGGCTCGACCACGGTGACGGCGTGGCCAAGGGCGAGCAGGTCGCGAAGGATGTTGCGCCCCCAGATGCCGTGGCCGACGAGAGCGAGGTGGAGGGTGGGCATGGCGGCCGACTATGCGCGCCCGGCTCCGGCGGTCGAGCGCGGGGCGTCGGAATAACCGGTCGGCGACCGGTTCTACATGCCGGACAGGGCGGAGTAGGGCGGGGGCGTCGGCGTGAAGAGGCGGGCGTCGCGCACGAGGCGGCGGGGGGCGGCGGGGCGGGCGAGGAACTCGTTAAACGTTGTCGCGGCCGTGACCACGAGGGCGGCGCGCGCGCCGGGGGCGACGCGGCCGAGGTCGGGCAGGCCCATGATGGCGGCGGGGCCGGTGGTCACGATGGCGGGCGCGGCGGCGAGGCGTGTATCCAAGTGGCCGATACGGATGGACTGGGCGAAAACCTCCAGCAGGTCGTAGTCGCCCCAGGCAAAGAAGGCATCGCGCACGTTGTCGCTCGCGCAGGCGACCGGGATTCCGCGATCCATGGCTTCGTGCAGGAGGGCGAGGCCGCGCCAGCGCGGGGTCTTGGGCGCGCCGCGCAGGCCGGCGGGCGAGCCGGGCGGGACGGGCGCGCGGTCGCGGCCTTGCAGGTAGAGATTGCAGAGGGGGAGGGAGATGAGGCGGATGCCGGCCTGTTTGACAAGGTCGAGGGTGGAGGCGGCGCGGACCGGGTCTTGCACGGCGAGCGAGCAGTTGTGGCCGCAGGCGACGGGGTGGGGGAACTGGTTGCGGAGCACGGCTTCGGCGGTGGCGCGCAAGCACTCGGCGTGGACGAGTCCGCTTTCGTCCACGTGGAGGTCGAGGCCGACGCCGAGTTCGCGGGCGGCGGCCATGAGGGAGTCGAGTTGACGGGGCAGGTCGGGATTCGGTTGGGGAAAACCGCCGAGGGCGGTGGCGCCGTTTTTGCCGGTGATCTCGACGATGCGCGCGCCTTCGCCGTCGGCGAAGGCCTGGAGGCTGCAGAGGCTGACGGTCTGGAGCTCGATGCGACCGGCCCACTCGCGGGCGAGGCGTTTGATGGCGGTGAAGGCGGCGGGCTCGATTGCGCCGCCGGTGTCGAGGTGGGTGCGCAGGGCGACGGTGCCGTGGGCGTAGGCGGTCTCGAGGGCGAAGGCTGCGCGGCGGTAAACGTCCTCCTCGGTCCAGAGGGCGCTGTCGGCGTGGAGGGCGGTGATGGCGTCCCAAAATTCGCCGGTGGCGTTGGGCGCGCGGTGCCAGGTGTGGGTTTTGTCGAGGTGGGTGTGGCAGTCGAGCAGGCCGGGGAAAACGAGGGCGCGGGCGAGGTCGTGGACCTCGGCGGCGCCCTCGTTTAGATTAAGGGGAAAGTTTAAGTTTAAGGGGGCGGAGGGGGTGACGGATTGGATGCGGTCGGCGTCGAGGGCGATGTCCACCTCGGCCCAGGGTTCCTGGGCGGGGTCAGCGGCGGTGAAGCCGGGCGGGAGACAGGCGAGGGGGACGCGGGCGCGACGGAGGAGCATGGGAGGCGGAAAAGGGAAACGGAGCGGCGGGGTGCGGCGACCCCGCCCTACACCTGGAAACGGATCAGGGCAGGAATTCCGACGTCATGACGGTTTCAGGCGTGATTTTGCCGGCGGGAACGAGTCCGAGCTCTTCGAGCATCTTGATCTGGCCGGCGAAGCGGGCGGGCTCGATGAGGCCGACGCGGGAGAGGTCGTCGGCGGGGAAGGCGCGGCCGCCGACGAGGCGTTCGTCGATGATTTTTTGGCGCGACCAGGCGAGAAATTCGTCGGTGTTGTTGGGGTTGGCGGCTTTGAGCGCGGCCTGGCCGGGCGAGGGGTCGCCCTCGATGTAGTCGCGCCAGCCGGCGGCGTAGGCGGCGAGGAAGGCGCGGAGTTGCGGAGCGTGTTCGCGAGCCCAGGCGCGGTTGGCGTAGAGCGCGGTGTAGGCGTCGAATCCGGCGTCCCAGACGTAGAGGAACTTGGGCGGCTTGGCCCCGCCTTGGATGATGAAATAGGGCTCGGCGACGTAGAAGCCCTGTTGGATGAAGTTTTTGTCGGCGATGAAATTGGCGACGGCGAAGTTTTGCGGGATGATGTTCACGCTCACGCCGTAGTTCTTTTTCAAATACGGAAGAAAAACCCATTCGGGGCGGGCCATGACGGTCTTGCCGGCAAGGTCCTCGAAACGGTCGATGGGGTTGTCGGCGTGGAGCATGAGCACGGACGGGTCGTTTTGGAAAACGGCGCCGACGTGGACGAGGGGCAGGTCCTGGGCGATGGCGAGGAGGGTGGTGGTGCTGTCGGCCTGGCCGATGTGGGCCTGGCCGGTGGCGACTTTTTGCGGGCCGAAGGTGTGGGCGCCGCCGGGGAGGAAGACGACGTCGAGGCCTGCGTCCTTGAACCAGCCGCGGGCCTGGGCCTGGAAGAAGCCGCCGTGCTCGGGCTCGGGCACCCAGTCGAGCTGGACGACGATGCGGGTGAGGGCGGGTTCGGCGTCGGCGGTGGCTTCAGATTTATCGGCCTTCGGCGCACAGCCGGTGAGCGCGACCAACACCGGGCTGATCGCGAAGAGGTGAGCGAGACGGAGCATGCGGGCGGCTGCTGCCGGGTTTAGGCGAGGGCGAGGCGGGCTTGTTCCTGCTCGCGGAAGGCACCGGGCGAGAGGTTGGTGCGGAGGCGGAAGAAGCGGCCGAAGTAGGACGGGTCCTGGAACTGAAGTTCGTAGGCGATCTGCGCGACGGTGAGCGGGGAATAAACGAGGAGGCGGCGGGCTTCAAGGAGGAGGCGGTCGTGGATGTGATCGCTGGCGGAGCGGCCGGTGTGAAGGCGGAGCTCCTCGTTGAGATGGGAGCGCGAAACTTGGAGGATGCGCGCGTAGTCGGAGACTTTTTGGAGGCGCGGGAAATTTTTATCGAGGGCGATGCGGAAGCGTTGGGCGAGGGTGGCGATGGGCGTCTCGGCGCGGCTCACGCGCTGGGTGCGGACGTGGAAATGTTGGCGGGCCTTGCTGAGGATGATGGTGATGAGGGCGCGCACGATGTCGTCGCGGCCGGGGAGTTCGTTGGCGGCCTCTTCGAGGAGGTGGGTGAAGTTGCGCGACATGTCCTCGGAGTCGCGGCCGAGGAGGTCGAGCAGCGGGCAGGCGGCCTCGTGGAGAAAATCGAGGCGGCCGATGAGGCCTGGATAATCGGTGTCGGCGTGGAAGAAGGACTGCGGGAAACCGAAGATTATGCCGCGCGGCTCGATCTCGTGGTGCCATGCGTGGAGGCGACCGGGGGCGAAGAAGGCGAAGCAGGGGGCCTCGAAGGCGAAGGTTTCCAAATCGCAGCGAAGGGTGCCGCAGCCCTCGTCGAGCCAGAGCATCTGGTAGAAGTCGTGGCGGTGGGGCTGGGAGCGGATCTTGCGCGGGTCGAGGCTCTCTTCGTAACGGAACACGTGAAAGGCTCCGGGGCTGCGGAAACCTTGATGATAGCCGGCAAAAGGGAGGTCGGCTATGGGCTCGGGCGCGAGCGAAGCGTGGTTCGATTTTACCATGCGTGCCATTCAGCATAAGCGAGGCCAGAAATACCAGCGGGCGAAACGCGGCTTTGGCCGACATGAGGAAGGTGCGGTTTTCAAAAAATTGTCCAAAATGTGAATTCCTCCTATGAGGAGATGCCGAAAAAAGGTTTTTGTGGGCGGCAAAAAGATAAGTGTAACGGCGTAGGGAACGCATTTTTAGGCATTCAAAAATGCCAGACTTGTTCGCGCTTATACCGCATGGCGAAGGGGCGTCGGGCATTGTCGATGCTGTGTTGTCGGGCACGGCACGCGTGTGCCGTGCGCCGAAGACCTCACGCGGGTTGCTTCAGGCGCGGGCCGTTCCCCGCGTAGAATCGCCTCACTTGTTTTTCTCTTCCGTATCATGACTCACTCCATTCGTTTTTGCGGGCTCGTTTTGCTGGCTGTTTTAGGCGCGTCGGGCGCGTCGGCGCTCGAGCTTCATCTGGAAAAATCCTCGCCCTTCGACCTCGCCTTGAAGGGGCGCCTCGAAGGCGTGCCGGCGGGTGAAACGCGTTATCTGCGGCATGACGAGTTGAGTGCCTTGCCGACGCGGGTGTTGAAGCTCACGGGCGAGTTCGTGCCGGGCGAGCAGGAGGTCACGGTGGTGATGCTCGACGATGTGCTGGCGAAGCTGCCGCGCACGGCGGACGCGGACGCGTTGATCGCGATCTGCAACGACGGTTACGCCTCGATCTATACGAGCGAGTTCATGGCGGAGTATAAGCCGTTTGTCGTTTTGGCGATCAACGGCAAGGGGCCGGAGACGTGGCCGCCGGAGGGGCTGACGTTTAACCCCGGTCCTTACGTGATCAGTATAGCGGAGCAGCTCGCGCCGGATGCGCCGGCCTTGCTGGACGCGGGGCACAAGCGTCCTTGGGGAGTGGATACGATAGAGTTTGTGAACTACAAAGAGCGTTTCGCGTTGTGGTATGGCGGAGCCTTAAAGGAGCCGTCGCCGTTGATCGCGGAGGGGCGGGACATCTGGATAAACTCGTGCTTCAGCTGTCACAACGCGCCGCAGGAATCGCTGGGCGGAAGCAAGGCGGCGCGGCCGATCCAGATCGTGGCGACGCACGCGGCCTACAACGCGGCGTATTTCAAGACCTATGTGCGCGACCCGAAGAAGCTGAATCCGATCGCGACGATGGAGCCTCATCCGCACTACACGGACGCGCAGCTCGACGCGTTGATCGCGTTTCTGAAGGTGACGATAGCGCAGTGAGTTTTCTGCGGAGAGTCGGAGGCGGTAACGCTGTATTTGGTGTATTTGGTGAAGCAGGAGGACGGTCGGGGGATTGAACGAACAGGAATTCCGTCCTCCTGCTTTACTGGCAATCAGGGCCGGTATGGCATTTGGACAAAGGCCTTGGCGGGCCAGGGGGCGTGGGGCTCGTCCGCGTCGTAGAAGGGCATGAGGCCGAGTTTTTGGAGGTGACCCACGGCGTCGTCGAAATACTCGCACCAGAGGATGAGTCTCCCGTCCTGGATGCGGCCGAAGCCGAGGGTGCTTTCCCATTGTTTAAAACCATCGGACTTGTCGGTGGCGCGGTAGCTCCACTCGACCGCGAACCATTGGCCGTCGTAGGAATATTGGCGGTTAAAGATGAGCCAGTTGTCGGTGAGGGCGTGTTTGATGGCGACCTTCCCGAGCCAGGCGTCGTGGTGAAGGTTGGAGCGACCGCCGGGGAACCAGCCCTCGTAGGCGGGGTGGTAGTGGTGCCACCATTCCTCGCCGTAGAGAGGAATCCATTGGGCGGCGGTGAGTTTGGGATCGTAAGTGGATGGTTTGACGGGACCGGGAACGAAGGCGAGGCCGGCGGAGGCCGCGCCGGTCATCAAGGCGAGGCCGGCGAGAAGGGAACGGAGACGAGCAGAGACGGGCAGGTTGGAGAAGTTCATGAGTGTTTGATTCAAGGTCTGTAGGGTATGCGGATGATGTCGGTGGCCTTGGCGGGCCAGGGTGCAACGGGTTCGCCGGGTTCGCAGAGGGGCATGAGGCCGAGTTTTTGGAGGCTGCCGACGGCGTCGTCGAAATACTCGATCCACATGATTTTTTTGCCCTCGTGGATCTTGGCGAAGGCGAGGGTGGTTTCCCACTGGCGGAAGCCGTCGTCGAGATAAGTGGAGCGGTAGTGCCACTCGACCGCGAACCATTGGCCGTCGAAGGCGTAAACGCGGTTGATGATCTCCCAGTCCTTAGTCTGGGCGTGTTTGATCATGACCTTGGCGATCCAGGCGTCGTGGAAGCGGTTGGAGCGGCCGCCCGGATACCAGGCTTGGTAATCGGGGTGGAAATGGTTCCACCAGTCCTCGGCGAAAAGGGGCACCCATTCTTTGGCGGTGTGGGTCGGGTCGTAGGGAGGGGAGGCGGGTTTTTCGACGGCGAAGGCGACGGGGGCCGACGCGGTCAGCAGGGCGAGGGCGGCGAGGAGAGCGCGTAGTTGCATGGTGGATACGCGTTAGTCGATGGTGTCGAAGCGGAGCCAGACGGAGGAGGGCCAGGGGAGGACGTCGCCCTCGTCGAGGGGGAGTTCGCCGGCCTTCTGGCGCTGGGCGACCTCGGAGTCCCAGTATTCGCGGAAGGCGATGATGAGGCCGTCCTTGATCTCGCCGGCGACGCCGGTGCCGACGGCGAAGCGTTTGTCGGTGGCGCGGTCGGTGGCGGCGAACTGGTAGGCGGTGAAGTGGCGGGCGCCGTCGCTGACGAAGAAGTCGGCGAGGTAGATTTTGATGTCCTTCTTTTCGGTCTGGTAGGTCTTGAAGGTGGCGACGAGTTCGTCGCGCTTCAGCACGCCGCCGGGGTATTTGAAGACGATGTCGGGATGGAGGCAGGCGGCGAAGGCCTCGGCGTCGCCGGTCTCCCAGGATTTGATGAACTTGGTGTAGAGGGCCTGGGCGGCGGGATCGGCGGCGCGGGCGGGTGCGGCGAGAGCGACGATGAAGAGGGCCAGCAGGCCGACGAATTTGAGGAGGTGGCGATATGGCATAACGTCCGATGGGTCAGCAACGGACATGCCGTCGGGACGGGCGGGCACGGGATCGGCGCGGCCATGCCACAGGGCGCATAAAAACACCGTCGCGGCGGGCGCGAAAGGCGGCGCCGACCGGAGGCGGGAAGGGGAAACAAAAAAGGCGGGCTCCGTGGGGAGCCCGCCTTGTAGTTGGAATTTAGATACG
>DAIPIP010000083.1:0-12648 GCA_036770725.1 Opitutaceae bacterium | reverse complement strand
GTCATCCAGCGACGCCACCGCTTAATAGTCTCATTACAATACGTAAATGGTATTATCGCCTACCTCTGCAATCAAGCACCAGGATCGGAGCGATGTCGGCCAGACCGTCGGTCTGGTGTTCCGAGCAAAACAGCCCTACCGGCGGTCGGGCCTCGTGTGCCCGATCATGGTATCGAAGCGCGTTTACGCGGCGGAGACGACTTCGCGACGGTTGGCACCGTGCTTGGCCGCATCGGTGAGGACGCGGGCGAGGTCTTTGGCGGCGATGGGTTTTGCGAGGTAGTCGTCCATGCCGGCGGCGAGGCAGTCCTCGCGGTCGCCTTCCATGGCGTTGGCGGTGAGCGCGATCATCCAGGGGCGCTCGGAGGGCGGCAGGGTTTGACAGAGGCGGCGGGCGGTTTCCAGACCGTCCAATTCGGGCATTTGAACATCGAGGAGGATGACATCGAAGGAGCGGCGGGTGATGGCATCGATGACTTCGAGACCATTGGCGACGAGCGCGCAATCGTGGTAGCCGAGGCGGCTCAAGAGGAGGCGGGCAACGCGCTGGTTTACGGGATGGTCCTCGGCGAGCAGGATGCGCAAGGGGTGGCGTTCGCCGAGGCCGCCGTCGAAAACGGCGGGCGCGTCGAGGGTCGCAAAGGCGGTGTCGGCGGTGTGGTTGAAGGCGAGGCGAAGGGCGTTCCTGAGTTCCTCGGCCTTGGCGGGTTTGGCGATCACGCGGGTAAGGGAGAGGTTTTTGAATTGCTCGCCGTCGTCGCCCAGCGAGGTGAGCGCGATGAGCGGGAGGTGGGACGGGGAGCGCCGGCGGCGAATCTCGGCGGCGAGTTGGTAGCCGTCCATGCGGGGCATTTGCACGTCGAGGATGGCGGCGTCGAAAGGGTCGCCTCGATCAAGGATGGCGAGGGCGTCGGCGGCGTCGGCGGCCGGGGTCGTGACGATGCCCCAGCGGCCGGCTTGGAGGCCGAGGATGCGGAGATTGGTGGGGTTGTCGTCCACCAGAAGGACGCGGCGACCGGCGAAGCTGGGTTCCGGCGTGGAAGCGGTGGCGTAGTGAATATCCGGGGCGGCCTCGAGAGGGATTTCGAATTGGAAGTTCGAGCCCCGACCAGGCTCGGATTCCACCCAGATTCGGCCGCTCATGAGGCCGACGAGGCGGTGGCAAATGGCAAGACCGAGGCCGGTGCCGCCGTAGTGACGGGTGGTGGAGGCATCCACCTGGCTGAAGGCTTTGAAGAGTCGGTCGCCGCGTTCGGCGGGGATGCCGATGCCGGTGTCGCGCACGGAGAAGCGGACGTTGACCTCGTGGCGTGAAACGGTGACGAGCACCTCGCCGGTGGCGGTGAATTTGACCGCGTTGCCCACGAGGTTGACGAGGATCTGGCGGAGGCGGGTGATGTCGCCCAGGACGGTGGCGGGGACGCCGTCTTCGATCCAGGAGAGCAGGTCGATGCCCTTTAGGGCGGCGGCCTGGGCGGAGAGGTCGAGGGCGGTTTCGACGCAGTCGCGAAGGTCGAAGGCGGCTTTTTCCAGGCCAAGTTTGCCGGACTCGATTTTGGAGAAATCGAGAATGTCGTTGATGATGACGAGGAGCGAATCGCCGCTTAGGCGGATGGTATCGGTGAACTCGTGCTGGGTTTCGGAGAGTTCGGTGTCGAGCAGGAGTTCGGTCATGCCGATGATGGCGTTCATCGGGGTGCGAATCTCGTGGGACATGTTGGCGAGGAACGCGGCCTTGGCGCGGGTGGCGGCCTCGGCCTCTTCGGCGAGGGCCTGGGCGTTGGCGGTGGCGGTTTGCAATTCGGCGTTGCGCGCGCGGAGGCGGGCCTCGGTCTCGCGGCGATCAAGATTTTCCTGGCGGAGAGCGATCTCGGTCATGACCAATTCGGCGAGTTCGCGGAGGGTGGCGATCTGATCGTCATCCCACGCGCGGGGTTGGCCGTCGATGACTGCGAGGGAGCCGAGCACGAATCCGTCGCGGTCGCGCACGGGCATGCCGAGATAGGCGATGATGCCGTAGTCCGAAACCGAGAGGTTTTGGCAGACGATGGGATTGAGGCGCGCGTCGTTGACGATCAGCGGGGCGTTGGAGGTGACGACATGCTGGCAGAAGGAACGGCTGAGCGGGGTCTGCCGCTTCTCCATCAGATGCGCGGGGGCGCCGAGGATGGATTTGAAAAATTGCCGGTGGTCATCGACCAAAGAGAGCAGGGCGATGGGCGCTCCGGTGAGCCGGGAAGCGAGGCGGCCGACGCGGTCAAAACTCTCCTCCGCAGCCGTGTCGAGCAGGCGCAAACGATCTAGTGCGGCGAGGCGGGCGGAGTGGTCAAGGGAGAGCGGGAGGGAGGGCACTTTCCCAGTCTCTGTAGTCGATTCGCTAATACGAGCGCGGCCCGCCAAGTAATTGCGCGCAAGGGGAAAACCCTAGGCTAACACCCCATTGCGGGGGAGGCGGGTCAGGGTTTCTTCGCTTCGTAGCGACCGTCCCGGATAAATTTCGCATAGCCCTTTTCGTCAAGATAACCGGACGATGAGGCGACGAGGGTGCCGTCGGGTTTGGCGATCACGACGAAGGGCAGGGTGCGGGCGTCTTTGAAAGCGCTGCGGTAGCGGGCGTCGAAGCCCTTGCGGGTCTTGGGATCGTCGCAGTCGATATCGGCCTGCACCCACTCGAAGTCGGGCAGGCGAATTTTTTTGTCGCTGATGAGTTTTTTCAGGCTGCGGCAATTGCCGCAGGCCTCGCGGCCGTAGGTGATGAAGATGAGTTTTTGTTTCTCCTTCGCCGCCTCGATGGCTTCTTCCACCGTCGCGACGGGGCCGGTGGATTTTGACTGGGCGTGGAGGGAGACGAGGCCGAGGCAGCAGGAGGCGACGAGAAGAAACAGAAACTTTTTCATGTGGGGTGGGTGGGGTTAGGAGTTGGCGGGCTTGGCGGCGGGTTCGGTGACTTTCTTGACCGGCAGGGCGCGGGTGGCGATTTCGTGTTTCACGCGTGCGATGAAGTCGGCGGCGGGGAGGACGCCTTCGTCGCCCTTGGCGCGGGAGCGCACGGAGACGGCCTGGGCTTCGGCTTCCTTTTGGCCGACCACAAGCATGTAGGGGATCTTGGCGAGCTCGGCGCGGCGGAGCTTGGCCCCGATCTTGTCGGCGTCGTCGTCGAGGGCGACGCGCACGCCGGCTTCGCGGAGCTGATCGTAGATCATGCGGGCGTAGTCGTTCACCTTTTCCGAGATGGGGGCGATGCGCACTTGCTCGGGCGCGAGCCAGACCGGGAAGTCGCCGGCGAAGTGCTCGATGAGCACGCCGCAGAAACGCTCCATCGAGCCGAAGGGCGCGCGGTGGATCATGACGGGGCGGTGTTTCTGTCCGTCGGCGCCGATGTAGTGGAGGTCGAAGCGAACCGGCAGAACGTAGTCCACCTGCACGGTGCCGAGCTGCCATTCTCGGCCGATCACGTCCTTGATGACGAAGTCGATCTTCGGGCCGTAGAAGGCGGCCTCGCCGGGCTCCTCGGTGAAGGGGACGCCGAGGGTGGCGGCGGCCTGGCGGCAGGCGTTTTCGGCGACGTCCCACTTGGCGGGATCGCCGGCGAACTTGTTGCCGTCGGGATCGCGCAGGCCGACGCGCACGCGGTAGTCGGCCATGCCGAGGGTGGTGAGCACGGTCTTGACGAGCGAAAGACAGCCGAGGACCTCGGCGGCGACCTGCTCTTCGGTGCAGAAGAGGTGGGCGTCGTCCTGGGTGAAGCCGCGCACGCGGGTCATGCCGTTGAGCTCGCCGGATTGTTCCCAGCGATAGACGGTGCCGAACTCGGCGAGGCGCACGGGAAGGTCGCGGTAGGAGTGCGGCTGCGAGGCGTAGATCTTGATGTGGTGGGGGCAGTTCATCGGCTTCAGGAGGAAGCCGTCGAGCAGGGTAGTGGGATCTTGGATACGGTCGGCGCCGATGACCTCCTTGCCCGCGCGCTCGTTGATGCCGGCGGCAAAGGAGGGCGACACGGCTTCGAGGCGGGCGGTCATTTCGGCGCAGCCGCAGCCTTCGGAGGCGATTTGCGCGAGCTGGTCGGGCTCGATGATGGCGGGGAACTGCGCGTCCTTATAGTAGGGGAAGTGGCCGGAGGTCTTGTAGAGCGCGAGTTTACCGATGTGCGGGGTGAAGACCTGCGAGTAGCCTTGGAGGCGGAGTTGTTCGGAGATGAAGTTTTGCAGCTCCTGGCGGAGGATGGCGCCGTTGGGAGTCCAGAGGATCAGCCCTTGGCCGACGTCTTCGTCGATGTGGAAGAGCTGGAGGTCCTTGCCGAGTTTGCGGTGGTCGCGGAGCTTGGCCTGCTCCATGCGCTCGACGTATTGGGCGAGTTCGTCCTTGGAGGCGAAGGCGGTGCCGTAGATGCGCTGGAGCTGTTTGTTTTTCTCGTCGCCGCGATGGTAGGCGCCGGCGATGGAGAAGAGTTTGAAGGCTTTTACCTGTTTGGTGTAGCGCACGTGGGTGCCGGCGCAGAGGTCCATGAACTCGCCGTTTTCGTAGAACGAGATGGCCTCGCCCTGGGGGATGTCGGCGAGGCGGCCGAGCTTGTAGCGCTCCTGGCCGCGGGCGCGGATGATGGCCTCGGCCTCCTCGCGGGAGACTTCCTTGCGGCGGAAGGGCTGGTTCTCGTCGATGACCTTTTTCATCTCGGCCTCGAGGCGCACGAGGTCGTCGTTGGTGAGTTTGTGCTCGAGATCGATGTCGTAATAGAAGCCGGTCTCGGTGGGCGGGCCGATGTCGAGCTTGGCATCGGGGAAGACGCGGAGGATCGCGGTGGCGAGAATGTGCGAGGCGGAGTGACGGATTTCGTCGAGGGGGGACATCATGGTGGGAAAGGGAGTGAGTGAAAGGGAGTGAGGGACGGAATTTGGGAACCGCTAAAGAACGCTAAAGGGCGCTAAAGTAAGGCAGCGGAATTTGGTCTGGGTTTAGCGGAATTTAGCGTATTTTAGCGGTTTCACTTCTTGGCGGGTTCGAGGGAGTAGCCGTCTTTGCGGTCGAGCATGGTCCAGCCGAGGGCGGCGATGGCGCCGCGCAGACGGTCGGCCTCGGCCCAGTTTTTCGCGGCCTTGGCGGCCCAGCGTTCCTCGGCGAGGGCGGTGACTTCGGAAGGGGCAGATGGGCGCTCTAGCTTTGCGGGCTGCTTCAGAACAAAATCGAATCCGAGAGCATACATGACCTTGGCAAACCCGAGATTCGTCTCTCGGAAATTCGGCGTCTCTAGAAATGAACCGACTCCCTCCTTCCTTTTGGAAAAGACAGCACCGAGAGCAGCGGGAACATTCAGGTCATCACGCAAATGATCTAGCGCGGTTGAGAATTCACCGGCGCCTTTCTCATGGAGCGTTGTCAACACGCGCGTCCAGCATTGGGCGACGTAGTCGTCGTTTATCTCTGTGCCTTCGGGAGCATTGTTCCATGCATCTGTTGCCAATTCGAAACTCATCGCACGCAAACGGCCGATGGCGCTCTCCGCCGCGTGCAGTGAATCGAGGGTGAAGTTGAGTTGTTTGCGCGGGTGGCCGGCGAGGAGGGCGTAGCGGAGGGTGGCGGGGGAGTGACCCATCTCCTTGAGCTGGTCCAAGGTGTAGAGGTTGCCGAGGGACTTGCTCATCTTCTTGCCGTCCACGAGCAGGTGTTCGCTGTGATACCAGTGGTTCGCGAAGGTGGTGCCGTTGCAGCATTGGCTCTGGGCGATCTCGTTTTCGTGGTGGGGGAAAAGCAGGTCCACACCGCCGGTGTGGAGGTCGATGGTGTCGCCGAGGTGTTTTTTGCTCATGGCGCTGCACTCGATGTGCCAGCCGGGGCGGCCCTGGCCCCAGGGGGATGGCCAGAAGTTGTCGCCGTCGTCGGGTTTGTGGCCCTTCCAGAGCGCGAAGTCGGAGCCGTCTTCCTTCTCGTCGGCGTCGTGGGTCTGGGGTTTGCCGGCGAGGGCGGAGCCGACGCGGAGTTCGCGTTCCTTCACGCGGGACAGGGCGCCGTATCCGGAAAACGAGGACACCTTGAAATAGACCGAGCCGTCGTCGGTGCGGTAGGCGTGGCCGCGTTTTTCGAGGGCGGAGATCATGTCGATCTGCTCGGGGATGTGGCCGGTGGCGGCGGGCTCGACGTGGGGCGGCAGGCAGTTGAGCGCGGCGCAGTCGGCGTGAAACTTGTCGGTCCACTGTTTGGTGACCTCGGCGAGGGGGCGGCCTTCCTCGCGGGCGCGGCGGATGGTCTTGTCGTCCACGTCGGTGAGGTTGCGCACGTGTTTCACCTTGTCCTTGCCGAACTCGAGTTCGAGCAGGCGGCGGAGGAGGTCGTTGACCACGAAGGTGCGGAAATTGCCGATGTGCGCGGCGGCGTAAACGGTGGGTCCGCAGTTGTAGAAACGAAAGACGCCGTCGGGTTGGGACGGGCGGAGTTCGCGGGGGGTGCGGGTGAGGGAATCGTGGAGAGTGATGGGCATATGGAGCGGGGAGCCGGAAGGGGGAGGGACGAACAAACAAACGAAACGACTCCGTCGTTCCGCTGCACTAAACAAGACGCCGAAAAAGGTCTGCGCTTACACGGCGACGCGCGTGCGCGTAGTTCGCCAGGTGGCGACCTCCCGGGCGCATGCGGTGCGGAATGGTGTAACGAGCGGACTCATGGCGTGCTATAAGGTAGGGAAAGCAAAGGGTCCGCGCGCGCGGTTCAAGTGCGGATATCTCGGGGCGGGGTGTTCCGGCGTCGGTGGCCGGCGACAAAACACTGGCTTGGCCGGGTTTTTGGTCCTTCTCATTCAGCGATGTCTCGTCCCCGCACCGTTTTTCTCGGCTCCGACGCTATTTCCATTCCGCTGCTCGATTGGTTGGTCGGGCCGGAGGGGGCGGGATTGGTGGAACTGGTCGCTATCTACACCCAGCCTGACCGTCCCGTCGGCCGCGGGCAAAAGGTGCAGGCCAACGCGATCAAGCTGTGGGCGCTTGCGCGCGGCCTGCCGGTGCATCAGCCGGAGAAACTCACGCCCGAGGTGCTGGCGGATTACGCGGCGTCCGGGCCCGAACTCGCGCTCGTCATGGCCTACGGGCACATCCTGCGCGATGACTTCATCGCGGTGCCACCGTTGGGCACGTATAACTTTCACGCCTCGCTCTTGCCGAAATATCGCGGCGCGTCGCCCATCCAGACCTCGGTGGCGAACGGCGATGCGGAGACGGGGGTATCGTTCATGCGTATCGTGAGGCGGCTCGACGCCGGACCGGTCGCCGACCGCGAGGTAGTGCGTATCGATGCGCTGGATACGGCGCTGGAGATCGAGCAGAAGCTCGCCGCCGCCTGCGCGCCGCTGCTGGCGCGCGTGTTGCCGCGTTTGCTCGCGGGGAGTTTGGAGTTCGTTGAACAGGAGGACGCGGAGGCGACCTTCTGCCGCAAGCTGACCAAGGACGACGCAGCGCTGGATTTCGCGGTGTCGGCGTCGGTGTTGGCGGCGCGGATCAACGGGTTGAACCCCTGGCCGGCGGCGCAAGTGGAGTGGGGCGGGCAGCCCCTGAAATTTGGGTTGGCGGACGCTGTGGCGGGAGAAGCTATGCCGGGTATCGTTACAGGTGCCGACGGCGAGGGTCTGCTCGTCGGCACGGGCGAGGGTTTGTTGCGGGTGCGGCGGCTGCAAAAACCCGGCGGGCGGATGTTGCCCGCCGCCGAGTTTTTGCGCGGCTCGCCGATCACGGCCGGAATGGTTTTCGCGTCGCGCCCGATGGCGCCGTTGGTGGACGTGAAACCGTTTCCGGTGGTGCGGCGCGTCTAGACTCAGAGCGCGAGCCAGCCGTCGGGGGTGTAGCGCCGGGCGGTGTCGCCTTCGAGGGCTACGAGGTGGATCCAGCCGTGGTCGAAGAGCTGGCGGACGCCGGGCTGGGCCTCGAGCACGCCTTCGATACGGTCGCGGGCGGCTTCGATGTAAACGGTGAGGCGGCGCGGCTCGTGCATCCACTTTTCGCCGTCGTGGATGGATTGCAGGGGCAGGCCGACCTTGAGGTCGCCGCCGTTGCCCTCGAACACGCCGAGGCCGCCGACCACGTTGTGGAGGACCTTGTTGCCGCTGCCGTAGCGGACCGGGTCCACGCGCGAGGCGTAGTATTGCAGGTTGATCCAGCTGGCGACGACGACCGGGGCGCAGAGGATAAGGGTGAGAACTTGATCGCCCGTGTCGGCCGATGCGTCGTAGTTGTGCAGGAATACGCGGCCGTCGAGTTTGAGGCCGGCGGTGCGGCTGCGCGGGGCGGCGACGAGGGCGGCGTTGTTGGCGAGGCCCCACTCGGGGCGGACCTGGGCGATGTCGGCGGCACGGCCACGGATGGCGGCGTCGAGGGCGTCGGGGGGGAGGCCGGGGGCGAGGCCGAGCGAAGGCGCGCGTTCGCGGCGGGCGGCCGCGCCGGCGCGGGCGAGCGAGAGGCGCAGGTTGACGAGATCGGCGAGATGGGTGCCGGGCACGCGCTCGATGTCGAAGAGGGCGACGTCGTCGGTGGTGGTGTTGTGCAGGCCGGCGAGGAAGACGGTGTCGGTCGGGATGGCGATGCCCTGCGCGGCGAGGCTGGCGCGCACGGCGGGATCGTTGAGCGTGGCGGCGGCGACGCGGGCGTTGACGTCGCCCGCGTGTCCGCCGCACGCGCCGCAATCGAGGCCGGAGGCGTAGGGGTTGTTGGCGCTTTCGCTGCCGTGGCCGCAGATGAGCACGAGGCGGGCGAAGTTTTTGGTGAGGCTCATGTTCGTGAGCGCTCCGGCGGCGAGGCTCGCGCGGGTCTCGGGCGAGGCGGAGGCGAAGTCGGGCGTGACCTTCGAGCAGGCGGGGCCGCGGGACTTGCCCTTGCGGCCGAGCGCGGCGCCGAAGGCGATGCCGGCGGTCTCGACGAAGGAGAAACAGGAGGCGGCGGAGTTTTGGAAAGCCTTCCACGCGCCGGCCTCGGCGCGGTCGAGGCGGGCGGCTTCGGCGGCGGGCGCGGGCAGGGGTTCGCAGGTCTCGACCGGCGGCACGAGGAGCACGGGGCAGCGCGAGGCGGCGGCGGGCGCGGCGGCGGGCCGGTGGGCGACGGGGAAACCGAAAAAGCCGGCGAAGCCGATTGTCTCCGCGCCGGGCAGCGCGGCCTCGAAGTGGCGGCGGAAAACCTCCGAGCGCACGTCGATGCAGAAGACGGCCTGGACGATGGCGCGGGTCGTGGGCGCGGTGGCGGGCGCGGCGGCGAGGGCGCGGCCGAGGTGGCGTTGGTAGCCGAGTTCGTAGGCGTGTTGCCAGATGGCGAGGGTCTCGATCTGGGCGCGGTCGATCGCGGGGGCCTGCTGGTGCCGCCAGTCGGCGCGGAAAACGCCGTCGCGGGCGAAGGCTTGGTAGAGTGCGGCGTCGTAGGCGAGGCGGATGGCTAGCAAGTCGCGCAACACCGGGTTGGCTCGACCTCGCATCGCGTCTTCGCGCGCCAGGTATTGGGCGTGACCGGCCCAGCCGGAAATGGTGGCGAGCTGGCGGTGGAGAAAATCGGTGAGGTCAACCGAGCGCGGATCGAGAATCGCGAGGCAGTGGGTGATGGCGAGGAGGCTGTCGTCGGGCAGCGAGGCGACGAAGGCGCGAAAGTTTTGCAGGCCAAAGGACTCGGGGTTGTGGTCGTGGAGGGCGGCTTCGCGCCAGCCGGCGTAGAGGCCGAGGTGTTTCCACGGGGAATTCCAGGTGGTCTGGTTTTCGTCGAAGATGGTGGCGCACCATTTGGAAATTTCGTCCACCACGAAGACGCTCCAGTGGGCGCGGGGGCGCTCGGCGTCGAGCAGGTCGGCCACGGTGGCGAGCGGACCGGGGGCGGCCTCTTGGGCGGCTTCGTCAAGCGCGGCGAGCAGGCGGGCGGGCGTCCACCGAGGGCCGCCGGCGGTGGCGAGATCGTGGTCGGTGATTTCGCCGGCGGCGTAGGCGCGGCGGTAGTCGGCGGGGGATTGGAGCGGGGCCGCGCCCGTGGTGTTTTGCAGCAGGGCGCATGCTTCGGGGAAGGGGCGGTCGAGCAGGCCGAGGAAAGGGTTAACCGCGACGAAGTGCTTGAGCGGCCAAAGCGGGGGAATGCGGGTGAGCGCGGTCTCGATGGCGGTGGCGAGGTCCTGGGCGGGCGTGGCGAGGGTGGCGGTGTTCATGTTGTTCAAAGTGTTTTCAAGGTGGCTTCAGGCGTTGACCGGGTGGCGGGGCCAGAGGTGGCCGAGCAGGCGATTGAAGAGGGTGCCGACGTAAAAACCGTTCAGGGCGTGGACGTAGAGGCGGCGGCCGAGGTCGCGTCCGTTGGCGCGCCAGAGCATGGCCTGGAATAGGAAGAGTCCGCCGAAGATGGACCCGACCGCGATGAGCAGGCCGAGCGGGGGCCGGGCGGCGGGCAGATGGGTGAAGAGCGACGACGCGCCGGCGTGTAGTGACAAACTCACTACGGCTACGGCGGCCGCGATCATGAGGCCGCGCAGGACGGTGCGCGGGCCGCCGCCGGCCGACCAGGCGCGGGCGATGCCGTAGGCGAGGGCGAAGGCGAGCACCACCCCGAAGACGCCAAGGTGGAGCGGCGCGCCGGGCGCGAGGAAGTGGAGCGCGGTGGCGGTGAAGGCGACGAGCAAACCGCCCGCAAGCACGCCCACGGTGAGGACGGGTGTGCGGAGCGGGATGGCGGCGCGGGGCACGGCGCCGATGGTGGAACCGGCGGTGAGGAAGCTGTGGGCCTTGTAGAGCGAGTGGGCGACGATGTGGAGCAGGGCGAGGCCGTAGGCGCCGAGGCCGCATTGCAGAATCATGAAACCCATCTGGGCGATGGTGGAGTAGGCGAGGGCGCGCTTCACGCTGGGTTGGGCGAGCATGACGATGGCGCCGAAGGCGGCGGTGATCGCTCCGACGACCGCGAGCAAGTAGAGAGCGGTCGGGGCGTGGGCGAAGATCGGAGCGAAACGCACGACGAGGAAGCCGCCGCCATTGATGATGCCGGCGTGCATGAAGGCGGAGACGGGCGTGGGCGTTTCCATGGTGTCGGGCAGCCAGCTATGGAAGGGGAACTGGGCGGATTTGAGGATGGCGCAGCCGGCGAGGAGGAGGGCGGCAGGGGCGAGTCCACCGGTCTGGCCGGCGGCGATGGCGGCGAAAAGCGCCTCGACGTCGAAGGTGCGGTGGTGGGCGTAGAGGACCAGGGCGGCGCCGAGCAAGCAGAGGTCGCCGAGGCGGCTAACCACGAATTTTTTGCGGGCGGAGAAAACCGCGCCGGCGCGCTCCGGGTAGTGGAGGAGGAGGCGGTGGAGGCAGAGGCTGGTGGAAACCCAGGCGGCGAGGAGGAAGAGCAACTGCCCGGCGAGGACGAGGGTGAGCACCGACGCGAGGGTGAGGCTCATCCAGGAAAAGAAACGGGCCTGGGCGGGGTCGCCGGCGAGGTAGCGGCGGGAGAAGCCGAGGACGACCGCGCCGAGGAAGGCGACGAGCACGATCATGACGGCGGAGACGGCGTCTAGCCGCAGCGCGAAGGCCAGGGCGGAGTCGATGCCGAGCGGGGACCAGCGGGCGGTGAGCGGGCCGCCGGCGATCAGGAGCGCGGCGGAGGCGACGGCCAGGGCGGCGGAGGCGAAGGCGGCGCGGGTGGCGAGTTTGCCGGCCAGAACCGGGCCGGAGAAGCGGGCGAGAAAACCCGCCAGCAAGGGGAGGGCGGGAATGAGGGCGAGAAGGAAGGGAAGGACCGTGCGCATCGCCGTCATATTAACGGGTGCTTGAGTTTTAGACCATTACAGCGTTTTGAAGATACCGTTAAGTTTTCTTTAACCTGCACGCGCGACCATGGCCTTTCTTAATTATCACCATCTGCGTTACTTTCGGGTTATCGCGCGCGAGTTGAGTCTGTCGCGGGCGGCGGAGCGGCTGAACCTGTCGGCGCCGGCGTTGAGCATCCAGTTGAAGCAATTGGAGGAGAGCCTGGGGCACGCGTTGTTCGAGCGCGGGCGGGGCGGTTTGAAACTGACCGAGGCGGGGCGGGTGGCGCTGGATTACGCGGACACGATCGGGCGCGCGGGCGAAGAGTTGATGGACGTAATGGGCAACCGCGCGCCGGGCGCGGCGCGGCAGGTGTTGCGGGTAGGCGCGGTGGCGACCTTGTCACGCAACTTCCAGGTGGAGTTTCTGCGTCCGGCGCTGCACCGCGCGGAGGTCGAGGTGGTGGTGCGCTCGGGGGCGCTGCGGGACTTGTTGGTGGCGTTGCACGCGCATGAGGTGGACGTGGTGTTGTCGAACTCGCCGGCGCGGCGCGATGTGGAGACGCCGTGGCACAGCCATCTGTTGGCCGAGCAGGCGGTGAGTTTGGTGGGGGTGGCGGCGTGGAAAAAAAAGCGGCTGAAGTTTCCCGAGGGATTCGGTGACGTGCCGGTGATTTTGCCGAGCATGGAGAGCAACACGCGGGCGGCGTTCGACCGGATCACGGCGGCGGCGGGCGTGAGGCCGCGGGTGTTGGCGGAGGTGGACGACATGGCGATGCTGCGTTTGCTGGCGCGCGAGGGCGAGGGGCTGGCGCTGGTGCCGCCGGTGGTGGTGCGCGACGAGATCGAGGACGGCGTGTTGGTGGAGACGCACCGGATACCGCAGATTCGCGAGACGTTTTACGCGATCACGCCGAGCCGGCGTTT
>DAIPIP010000082.1:0-12651 GCA_036770725.1 Opitutaceae bacterium | reverse complement strand
GCAAAACGACCCCGCCCTCCTCGCCGAAGCCGTCCGCATCACCTACGCCATGCAACTCGGCGAAGGCATGCAACCCCTCCCCGGCGACCCCGCCGCAGGCTCGCACGGCGACGCCGCCCTCGGCGACATCGCCCCCCTCGCCTGGAAATACTGCGGCGGCGGCCACGGCGGCTACGCCCTCTACCTCTGCGCCACCCCTGCCGACCGAGACGCCCTCTGCACCCGCCCCGGCTTCCGCCCCGTCGAGCCCTACCTCGCCTCCTCCGGCTCCTGACCACCCCGCCTCACCGCCACAGCGGATCCACCGCCGCGCCCCCGCCGCCACACCCGCCCGTCTCGCGCTCCAACAGCGCCCACACTTCGTCCACCGTCGCCGCCACCGGCATCAACTCCCGCCACCCCGACTTCTTAAAACCTTCCTTCACCAGCTTGTCGAAGAAGCCCAGCAACTCGTCGTAAAACCCGTCCTGATTAACCAAAATCAACGGCTTCACGTGCCGGTTCAGCAGGCGCCCCACCAAAATCTCGATCAACTCCTCCAGCGTGCCGAAACCTCCCGGTAACGCCACGAACGCCTCCGCCCGCTCCTCCATCATTCGCCGCCGCTCGCGCATGGAATTCGTGATGATCAACTCGTCCGCCTCCCGATAGGCCAGCTCCCGCTCGACCATAAAATCCGGGATCACCCCCACCACCGTCCCGCCCGCCGCCTTCGTCGCGTGCGCGACCGATCCCATCACCCCCGCCCGCCCGCCGCCATACACGAGCCCCCATCCCCGCTCCGCCAACCCGCGCCCCAGCGCCTCGCCCGCCGCGTAAAATTTCGGGTCCAGCTCCAGCCCGCTCGCACAATACACGCACAGTAATCGTTCCATGCCGCGCCACGGTAAAAGCCCGCCCGCCCGGCGCAACCAAGGAGCAAAACAAGGAGCGGCGACACTCCCGTCGCCGCAATCACGCCTCCTCCGCCGAACCCTGCGACAAGCGTGTCGCCGCTCCTTGTCCGTCCCTCAAAAAAACATCGCCTCCGCCAACGCCGCCTCGGGACTCAACAACCCTATCGCCGTCGCCAGCTCCGTCTTCGCCCCGTGGATATGCGCGCACACCTGCGCCGCTCCCTTCGCGAAGTCTCCCGCGAAGCGGAACTCGTGCTCGTTCGCATACGTGAACACGATCTCCACCGAATCCGCCGCCGCCCCCCCCGCCGCCTCGATCCCCACGTCGAGCGTCTCCGGCGCCCCGCATGCGACCAGACGTCGCTTCGACCACGCGCCCAACACCGCCGCCTCCGCTCGCCTCCGCGCACCATGCCGCACCACCACCCCGCTCAGCCCGTCCACCAAAGTGTCCGGCGCATACGCGCTCAAAAACTGCCCCATCGTCTGCCGCACCGGCAACAACCGCGCATGCACCAAATCCCGCACCGCCTCGGGGCGCGGCCAGGTCAGCTCGCCACAGTCGTCCGTCGGCACATGCGACCGGTCGATCAACACCCGCTTCGCCTTCGACAACAGATATTGATAGGCCCCCAACTTCGCCGAGGACGAGAAATTGTGCGCCCAATAATACACCGGCAGATCCGTCGATAAACAGATCGACACCTGGTTCTCCAAAAACCGCCGCGCCTCCGTCGGATAGCTCAGGATCACGAATTCGCAGCACCGCAGATCGCCGCGCATCTTCCCCGGATGACACTCCCCGTAGATCTTCGCGCGCAGCTCCCCGCCCGCCGCCGCCTCGTCCCGCGCCGGACAAAGCACCACCACCCGACACGGATAACGCCGCGAAAAATTCACCGCCACCTGGAACTGCGCCAACGCGTCCTCCGCCGTCGTGTGCATGCCCAGATGCAACACGAAGTTCACCTGCGTGGCCTTCGAATCCTCGCCCGGCTTTAGCTCCGCGCGTCCATCGGTCGCCCACATCCGGGCGAGATTTTTGGAAATGGCCCCGACCGGAGTTTCCTGGCCGGGCAAAGCGTCGAAAATAGAAGTCATCGTCGGGAGAAATTTAGCGGCGCGGCGCGCCGCCTCTCAGGGTTGCCGCCACTCGTGGTTGTTTTTCGCCAGCAACGCGTCGGCGTTGGCCGGCCCCCAACCACCCGCCGCGTAGCTGTCCATGCCCTCACGACCGCTCGCCGCCCAGGCCTTCAACACCGGCGTGTAAAGCTGCCAGGACGTCTCCGCCTCGTCGCCGCGGATAAACAGCGTGCCGTCTCCGATCATCGCATCCAACACCAGCCGCTCGTAAGCCTCCGGCGTGTTTGAACCAAAGGTCGTCGAGTAGCGGAAATTCATTTTCACCGGCTGCGTGCGGGTCTCGAGCCCCGGCACTTTGCCGTTCAAAATCAACGACAAGCCCTCGTCCGGCTGGATCTGAAACGCCAGCGTGTTCGGCGCCAGATCGAAGCGATCACTGCCCGCGAACAACGTGCCCGGCGGACGCTTGAACTGCACCGCGATCTCCGTCACTCGCCGAGCCATGCGCTTGCCCGAACGCAGATAAAACGGCACCCCCTGCCAGCGCCAGTTGTTGATCGAGAGCCGCACCGCCGCGTAGGTCTCCGTGCCCGAACTCGGGTTGATGTCCTGCTCCTCCAGATAACCCTTCGCCGGCTTGCCCCCCGTCATGCCCGCCGCGTATTGCGCCCGCGCCACGTCGCCGCCCGGCCCCAACTTCAACGGCTGAATCGCCTTCAAAACCTTCACCTTCTCGTTGCGCACCGCCTCGGCGTCGAGCGACACCGGCGGCTCCATCGCCGTCAGCGCCACCAGCTGCATCGTGTGGTTCTGGATCATGTCGCGCAGCGCGCCGCTGCCCTCGTAATAACCGCCGCGCGTTCCCACGCCGACCTCCTCCGACACCGTGATCTGCACGTGGTCGATGTAGTTGCGATTCCACAACGGCTCGAAAATCGAGTTCGAGAAACGCTGCACCAAAAGATCCTGCACCGTCTCCTTCCCGAGGTAGTGGTCGATCCGATACACCTGATGCTCCTCGAGCACCTCGCGGATCACGCCGTTGAGCGCCACCGCCGAGTCGAGGTCCTTGCCGAAGGGTTTTTCGATGATCACCTTCGTGTGCAACGCGCTGCCGAGCCGCCGCGAGGCCAGACCCGAAGCGCCCAGATTGCGAAGGATCGGCGCGAAAACCGAAGGCGGCGTCGAGATGTAGAACAGGATCTGCACGTCGCGCCCGAGTTTCTTTTCGATGCCGTCGATGTGCTTGGCCAGACGGGTGAAGGCCTCCGTCTCGTCGTATCCACCCGCCACATACGTCGTGTTGGTCGAGACGTGGTTCCACACGTCGTTGTTCAACTCGCGGCGCGAAAACTCCTTGATCGCCGCCGCGGCGGATTCGCGAAACTCGTCGTCGGGAATCGGTTTGCGACCATAGCCGACCAGGAAAAAGTCCGCCGGCAAAAGATGGTCGAACGCGAGATTGTAGATCGCCGGTATGAGCTTGCGCGCGGTCAGGTCGCCGGAAGCGCCAAAAATGACGACGACCGTCGGCGGTGTGCCGCGATGCTTGCTCAAGCCCTGCAGGAATGGATGACGGGGTGCGTCGGACATGGCGTTAAAAGCCCAAAACTACGCGGCCCGCCTCCGGCTCCCGCAAGGCTAATGCGGTGAATTCTCAGCATGAAACCGATTGGCCCCGCTCATGCCCCCGGCCGAACTTGCCCTCCCTCACCCGTGCCGGTGATTCGCCCGGTTCGGAAACAAAGGCACGTCCCTGTAATGCCACACCTCCATGCCTTCGCGCACCGAGCACACCCGCGGGTCCATCTGCATCGCCTCCGTCGCCGCCCGCCGCGCCGGGTCCGCCGCGTGCGCCACCTCCACGATATCAAACCGATAATGCCGCGCCGCCGGCCGCAGCCGCCCCAGATAAGCTCCGCACGCGCGCAACAACACCGCCTTCTTCCGCTTGTTCACCGCGTGATAGCCGCTCACCCGCGCTCCCGCCGCCCGCGTCTTCACCTCCACAAAAACCAACACCTCCCCGTCCACCGCCACCAGGTCCAGCTCCTCCCGCTCATCTTTCGGATTCCGCCAGTTTCGCGCCAGCACCCGCAGACCGTTCGCCTTCAGATGCGCCTCCGCCGCCCCCTCGCCCGCCGCCCCGATGCGCGCGCCCACACCACCTCCCCGCGCTCCCGCGCCCGGCTTCCACAGCCCCCTCAACCACGCCCAAATGCGACTCATGGGCTTTGTCGTTGCGACCCGAAGCCGACGGCGCAACTTCGCTTTCGTCTCCGCTTCGCCAAGCCTCGTCCGCCCTTCTCCCACGCCCATGGCCACGCCCGCTCTCGTCAACACCCTCCGCCGCTCGCTGCTCATCAAGGTCATTTCCAAGCCGCAACCCAGCCGCGAAGATGTCGCCCACGTCATCGAGCTCACCTGCTCCAAGGTCGTCGAGGCCATCCAGGCCCAGTCGATGACCTTCTATCTGGTCGAGGGCAACGAGATCACCTTCAAACACGTTTACTACTCCCCCACCCTATGGGGCTCCGACAAGACCGCCGAGGAATCCTTCAAGGCCACCGGCGCCAAACTCCTCGAACTCAAACTCCCCCTCGGTCGCGGAGTCGTCGGCAAGGTTATCGCCGACGGCGAACCCGCCTTCTTCAAGAACAGCGAAAGCCAGGCGCCGTTCATGAATTCGCTGTCCAGCACCACCGGCTTCGAGGTGCGCTCCATGCTCACCGTGCCGCTCAAGACCACCACGGTCATCGGCGCCATCCAGGTGCTCAACAAGGAACTCTCCGCCGGCACCCGCGGCGAATTCACCCCCGCCGACCTCGTCCTCGTCCAGGAGGTCGCCGAATACTCCGCCTCCCTCATCCAGCGCATGCTGGACCCGAAATTCGAACTCGGCCCCGAAGACACCGCCAAATTCGTCGCCCGCCTCACCGGCCACCCCCTCGTAACCACACCCGAGGAACTCGCCGAAGTGGACGAAAAACTCATCGAAATCGTCGGCGACGCCATCATCCGCCGCGAGGGCATCTTCCCCTTTCACCGCATCGAGAAGGACCGCGTCTCCGTGCTCATGAGCAACCCGCTCGACTTCGCCAAACGCGAGGCCTTTCAGCAAGCCACCGAACTCCATATCGAGGAGATCAGCGTCGCCCCCGCCACCCTCATCGAAACCCTCGTCAAAAAATATTTTAAAGACGCCAAGGCCCCCGGCGAAGCCAGCGTGGACCTCGGCTCCGTCACCGAGGCCATCAGCGACGCCTACGGCGAAAGCGCCGCCTCCGGCGATATCAAGCCCGCCGACTACGAAAACGAGGACTCCGCCCCCGTCATCCAGCTCGCCAACCGCATCATCGAGGACGCCTACATCTCCGGCGCATCCGACATCCACATCGAGCCCATGGAAAAAGACCTGCTCGTGCGCTACCGCATCGACGGCCTTTGCCAGGAAAAACTCCGCCTCCCCAAGCAGGTCACCGGCGCCCTGATCTCCCGCCTCAAGATCATGTGCAACCTCGACATCTCCGAGCGCCGCCTACCGCAGGACGGCCGCATTGTCTTCAAGAAATACACCAAGAAAAACATCGATATCGACCTGCGCGTCGCCACCGGCCCCATGAACCACGGCGAGAAGGTCGTCATGCGCATCCTCGACAAACAGAAGTCCACCCTGCCCCTGCCCGCCCTCGGCTTCTCCGACGAAAACCTCGCCAAATACCGCGAGTGCATCCGCCAGCCCTACGGCATGATCCTTCACTGCGGCCCCACCGGTAGTGGAAAATCCATGACGCTCTACTCCGCCCTCGGCGAGATCAACACCCCCGACGTCAACATCCAGACCGCCGAGGACCCCATCGAATACACCCTCGCCGGCATCAACCAGATGCAGATGAGCCGCCAGATCGGCCTCACCTTCGCCCGCGCCCTCCGCTGCTATCTCCGCATGGACCCCGACGTCATCCTCGTCGGCGAGATCCGCGACGAGGAGACCGCCCAGATCGCCGTCGAGGCCGCCCTCACCGGTCACTTGCTCGTCTCCACCCTCCACACCAACGACGCGCCCTCCACCGTCGCCCGCATCGGCGAGATGGGCGTCGAGCCCTTCAACATCTCCGCCTCCCTTATCTGCGTCTGCGCCCAGCGCCTCCTCCGCCGCGTCTGCAAAAACTGCAAACAACCCTACGTTCCCGAGGGCCGAGAAAAAGCCCTGCTCGAAAAGGCCCTCGGCTGGTCCGGCGAAATTTTCAAGGCCAACCCACAGGGCTGCCCCACCTGCAACGGCCTCGGCTACAAGGGCCGCGTCGGTATCCACGAACTCATGACAAACTCCGAGGATCTCACCGCCGCCATCAACAAGAAAGCCGAGGTCGCCGAGCTCAAACGCATCGCCATGAAGGACGGCATGAAGACCCTACACCAGGACTCCATGCTCAAGGTGAAACAAGGCCTCACCACCATCGAGGAGGCCCTCGCCAACGTCCCGCCCGACATGATTTTTTAGGCCGGCTGGAGGTCGTCTCCAAGGTAGGGCGGGACCGCCGGGCCCGCCGTTGCGATCCGGCCCGCCCGCATTGTCCCCATTCCGCGACGCCGGAAACAAAGCCTTGTAATCGCTGTCGGCGCTCCCTACCCGCTCGCAGCCCATGAAGTCCCTCGTCATCGCCGAAAAGCCCTCCGTAGCCGCCGACCTTGCCCGCGCGCTCGGAAAGGTGCCCAAAAAAGGCGACCTCTACGAGAACGACCAATGGGTCATCACCTCCGCCGTCGGCCACGTCGTCGAGCTGGAGATGCCCGAGGACATCGACAAAAAGAAATACGGTTTCTGGCGCCTCGAAACCCTTCCCATCGTCCCCGAAAAATTCGGCCTCAAACCCATCGAGTCCTCCAAAGATCGCTACTCCCTCCTTAAAAAACAACTCGCCCGCAAAGACGTCGATCAAGTCATCAACGCCTGCGACGCCGGTCGCGAGGGCGAGCTCATCTTCGCCTATCTCTACCAGCTCGCCAAATCCAAGCTCCCCGTGAAGCGCGCCTGGATGCAGAGCATGACCACCGACGGCATCAAAAAAGCCTTCGAAAAACTCCGCGACGGCTCCGAGCTCGCCGGCCTCGCCGACGCCGCCCGCTGCCGCTCCGAATCCGACTGGCTCATCGGCATCAACGGCACCCGCGCCCTCACCAAGCGCATGTTCGGCTCCCGCGCCGGCAACGTCGCCTCCGTCGGTCGCGTCCAGACCCCAACCCTCGCCATCGTTTACGCCCGCGAACTCGAAATCCGCAATTTCAAGCCCCAAGCCTACTGGCGCCTCACCGCCACCTTCCAAATCGCGCAAGGCGGCTACGAAGGCGTGTATCAGAAACCCAACTACAAGCGGGACAACGCCCAGGAACTCGACCGCATCGACCGCGTCTGGGATCTCGCCGCCGCCGAAGCCGTGCTCGCCGACTGCCAAGGTAATCCCACCGCCGCCGTGCGCGAGGAAAAGAAGCCCACCACCCAGGCCTCTCCGCGCCTCTACGATCTCACCACCCTCCAGCGCGAGGCCAACGGCCGCTTCGGCCTCTCCGCCCGCCGCACCCTCCAGATCGCGCAATCCCTCTACGAGCGCCACAAGGTCATCACCTACCCCCGCACCGACGCCCGCGCCCTTCCCGAAGATTACGCCGGCACCGTGCGCGAAACCCTGCAGGCCCTCACCGGCGACCTCGCCCCGCACGCCGCCAAGGTCGTGCAATCCGCCTGGATTCGCCCCGGCAACAAGAAGATCTTCAACAACGCCCAGATCTCCGATCACTTCGCCATCATCCCCACCACCGCCGAGCCCAAGTCGCTCGATGAGATGGAATACAAGGTTTACGACATGATCGCGCGCCGTTTCGTCGCCGCCTTCTACCCCGAGGCCCAGTTCGACGTCACCACCCGCATCTCCACCGTCGCCGGCAAACACGATTTCAAAACTGAGGGCAAAGTCCTCACCGAGGCCGGCTGGCTCGCCGTCTATGGGAAATCCGCCGCCCTCGAAGACGACGCCGCCGCCGACGCCAAAAAAGAATCCTCCTCCGGCTCCTCCAAGACCCCCCTCCCCGCCCTCTCCGCCTCCGACGCGAACCAGGCCAAGACCACCGAGCCCGTCCTCCACGCCGAGACCACCAAGCCGCCGCCCCGCTACACGGAAGCCACCCTCCTCTCCGCCATGGAAGGCGCCGGCAAGCTCGTGGACGACGAGGAGATGGCCCTAGCCATGAAGGAACGCGGCCTCGGCACCCCCGCCACCCGCGCCGACACCATCGACGGCCTCATCAACCAGAAATACATGGAGCGCGCCCAACGCGAACTCGTGCCCACCCCCAAGGCCGAGTCCCTCCTCCAGTTCCTCCACGCCGTAAAGGCCGACGCCCTCACCTCCCCCGCCATGACCGGCGAATGGGAGTTTAAACTCCGCCAGATGGAGCAGGGCCGCGTCAGCCGCGACGACTTCATGAAGGAAGTCACCGCCCAGACCGTCGGCATCGTCGAGCGAGTCAAAGGCTTCGAGGAGGACGAGTCCAACTCCCGCACCACCGACATTGTCTCGCCCACCGACGGCCAGCCCATGTTCGAGACCCTCCGCGGCTACAAGACCCAGGACGGCACCCTCATGATCTACAAGGTCATGACCGGCCGCAAAATCGAAGAAGACGAAGTCCGCCAACTCGTCACCACCGGCGAGGTCGGCCCGCTCGACGGCTTCGTCTCCCCGCGCAACGGCGCGCGCTTCGCCGCCAAACTCAAAATCATCGACGACGAAAAAGCCGATCTCCCCGGCCGCAAAAAAGTCGCCATGGACTTCGGCGAGAAGACCGACGTCGGCGATCTCGAAGCCTTCTGGACCGATCCCAAGACCGGCGCGCAACTCTGCGAAGCCCCCACCAAATACATCCTCCGCGAAAAGACCGCCGACGGCGCTTGGGAGCAGACCTTCTCGCTCTCCCGCATCCTCTGCAAACGCGAGCTCAAGCGCGAAGACCTCATCACCTGCATCACCACCGGCCGCACGCCCCTCATCGAGGATTTCATCAGCAAATTCGGCCGCCCCTTCAAAGCCTACCTCGTCCGCTCCGGCGCCAAGGCCAACTTCGAGTTCCCGCCCCGCGAGCCCAAGACCGGCAAGGACGGCAAACCCGTCGAACGCAAAGCCAAGGCCAAGCTCGACCTCTCCAAGGCGCAAAAACTCGGCCCCAGCCCGGCCCACAAGGACGGCGAACTCTACCGGACCGACGACGCCTACGTGGTCGTTAAAGACGCCACCTCCGACAACCCCCGCGCCGTCTTCCAAACCAAGCTCGAGGTCGCGGGCAAAAAGATCACCCCCGACATCGTGCAACGCCTCCTCGCCGACGGCCGCACCGACCTCCTTGACGGATTTATGTCCAAAGGTGGCCGCGCCTTTAGCGCCTATCTGGTCCTCTCCAAGACCAAGTCCAAAGCCGACTTCGAGTTTCCGCCTCGCTGAGGCGGAAACATGGCGAGCCGTCCTCGGCGAGTCCCGAAGAGATGCCTGAAACCGGGTGCCCTCCGGGCGGCTCCAGGCACAATTTCCTCCCCAAAACGGCGTAAGCCCTTCGCGCCCCCGCGCGTCTCAATGCCCACACGCCAGCCACTTCCACTCAAACGCACCCGTTTCGCCCCATGAGCCCCCAAGCCAAAAACTACGCTATCGCCTTCCTCGCCTGCACCACCTTTGGCGCCGCCGCCCTCGTCGTGCAAACCCGCCAGCAACTCGCCGACGCACGCAGCGCCCCCTCTCTCGAAATCAAACGCAGCGAATTCTCCACCGCCTCCGCGCCCGTCCCCATCGCCCAACCCTTCACCGCCGCGCTCCCCGCCATCGACGAACTCCCCGGGCCCGACGCCAACCCCGAACGCACCGAAACAGACGGCCCGCAAAATCGCGGCCAACGCGGCGGCGGCGCCCAGTGGGCCGCCCAGATGGCCGAGCTCATGCAGGACCCCGACTTCGCCGCCGCCATGAAGCTCGAACAAGAGGCCCGCCTCGACGCCCGCTACGGCGCCTTGTTCAAACAACTCAACCTCTCCCCCGGCCAACTAGCCGAATTCAAGGCCCTCCTCGCCGAGCGCGAATCCGCCGGCCGCGACGTCTGGATTACCGCCCGCGAGCAAGGCCTCGACCCCCGCGCCAACCGCGACCAACTCCGCGAACTCTCCGAAAGCCTCCGCGCCGAAGTGAACGAAAACATCAAGGCCACCCTCGGCGAGCCCATCTACTCCGCCCTGGAAAACTACAACGCCACCGCCCAGCAACGAAACACCGTCAACGATTTTGCCCGCCGCCTCGATTACTCCGGCCAACCGCTAAACTCCGCCCAGTCCGCCCAGCTCACCACCATCCTCGCCAGCACCGGCACCGTCTCCGGACGCACCGTGCTCATCACCGACGCCACCATCAGCCAGGCCGCCGGCGTGCTTACCACCGCCCAGCTCGAAAACCTCCGCAGCCAGCAAGCCGAACAACAAGCCCGCCTCATCATCGAAGCCAAGACCCGCGCCGCCCGCGAAGCCGCCCGCGCCAATCGCGGCAACTGACTATCCGAAAAGGAGGGGCGAGGCTACCCGGACGCCGCATCGGGCTGCCGCCCAATACTGTTCACATAGTCCGGTTTTTCGTCGGAACGGCGACGTTCCCGTCGCCGAAGCCCGGCCTGCAAGTATGCCCCCATACCCGGAGGGACGACCTCCATGTCGTCCGCCCAAGGACCGGCGACACTCCTGTCGCCGAACCCCAGACCCCTGTAGCCGCGCCCGTGTCAGGCGCGTTCCGCTGTGAGCGCCGACTTTCATCTGGCATTCAACCCTTCGCGCCATTTTCAACTCAACAATTTCCGCAAGAAACCCCGAGGTTCACGGAACTTAGGAAGTGCCGGTGCGTAGCTCCATGCCCCTGCCCAAGCGTCCAGGTTTTGAACAATATACAAATCACCCAATCAATTTGGACATCAAAGCTAAGGCGCAAAAGACCAACCCAAGGTCGCAAAGCGCTGCGGTGCAGAGGGTCTTTGCCTTTTGTGCTCGTTTGCGATCTTTGCGTCAAAAATCCAAATGCCGATGTGGTTTGGTATTATCAGCTCTACCAGCTCTCGCCGCCTACCCATCCAGCGGCGACCGCACCCCCAGCCCCGGCTTTTGCATCACATGCGTATAAATCTGCGTCGTCTCCACGCTCGCATGACCCAGCAAATCCTGAACGGTCCTTATATCCGTGCCGCTCTCCAGCAGATGCGTCGCAAAACTATGCCGTAGCGTATGCGGAGTCACCCGCTTGTTCAGGCCCGCCGCCTCCGCCGCCGTTTTGATCATCCGCTGGAACGTCGTATCCACCGCATGGTGCCTCCGCCGCAGACCCGACACCGGGTCCACGCTCGCCTCTCGTGAAGGGAACACCCACTGCCACTCCCACCGTTCCCCCGCCTTCGGCCATTTCCTGTCCAAACCTTCCGGCAACCAAACACCGGGCATGCCCGCCACCCGGTCCTCCCGCCACAACTCCTTCAAGCGCCCCAAATGCGCCTCCAACGCCGGCCGCAAGGCCCCCGGCAACACCGTCAACCGGTCCTTGTCCCCTTTGCCGGAAAACACCTTCAGCTGCCCGCGCTCCAGATCCAGGTGATGCACCCGCAAGCGCAATAACTCCATCAAGCGCAACCCCGCCCCATAAGCCAACTCGGCCATCAAGCGCGGCGTCCCGCTCATCTGCGCAAACAAACGCCTCACCTCCTCCCGACTCAGCACCATCGGCGCCGCCCGCCCCCGCGCCGACCGCTGAAACCGCAACTCCCCCAACTGCCGCCCCAACGCATCCCGCAATAAAAACACCACCGCGTTCAACGCCTGCCGCTGCGTCGAAGCGCTCGCGCGCGATTTCACCGCCAAATCCTCCAAAAACGCCTCCGCATCCCCCCGCGTCGCCTCCTCCGGATCGCGCTCTCCCAAAAACTCCGCAAAACGCCAGGCCCAGCCCCGATACGTCTCCTCCGTGCGCCATAACAAACCCCGCGTCCGCGCCGTGCGTATCAACGCCGACTCCCACCCCGCCTTGCCTAAATCCTCTCCCGCCGGCACCCAGGCCCCGCCCAAACCCGCCCGCGAACTCTCCGCCTGGCCGACACCCGCGACCCGAACCTCGCCTGGTCGCACACAACCCCGCGCCTTCGCCTCTTTGTAAAACCACCTCAAACCATCTCGCAGATGTATGGACTCTTGCCTTTCCGGTTCGGACAGAAAGGCTAGGATCGTCGAAACCGCCGCCGGACACCCCTGCACCTTGCACCACCGCAAAAACGAACCGATGGACAACCGAATCCACCCCCGCTCCCGGTCCGAAATTCGCGCCGCCTTCAAAACTTCGGCCCAAGTAGGGAAAGAAATGATTTCATCCATTTTTAACGATGTGAAAAAGCTGCACTCAAAAGGCCACCAGTGCAGTAATTAACTGCCTCCATCTGCCCGCATAAAGCTGCATTCAAGTAAAGCATATCTTGCGATTCAACTATTTAACCATGAAAAGCAACTCATTACTTAAAGTGAACTTTACTGCACTGAGTGCCGCTGAATAACACTGTTAGGCAGAATTCGAACCAATATCAAACCCACGCAAGCAAACGTCGAGACACG
>DAIPIP010000001.1:0-51134 GCA_036770725.1 Opitutaceae bacterium | reverse complement strand
AATATTTAACCCGTGCGTCGGATCGGCAGAAGCCGGCGTGGGGAGATGGCCCAGAGGGTGTCGTCGGGGGCGAGGCGGTCGTTCCAGGCGACGCCGGCGGCCCAGGGGCTGAAGGCGGGGAGGATGAGGCGGGCGGGGGACTGCACGAGGGCGGGGAGTTTTAAACGCGCGCCCGCGCCGTCGCGGTGGATGTAGGCCGGGTGGTGGTGGCCGATAATCTCGATGTGGTTGTAAGGATTTTCCACTACGCGGTCGCCGTGATGAAGAATGAAGCGGTCGCGGACGAGCGGTTCGGGGCGGGCGAGGGGCCAGCGCGCGTCGTGGTTGCCGGCGACAACGTGGACAGGGACGGGCGAGGCGGCGATGAAGGCCTCGGCGCGGGCGCGGGCCTGCGGAGCGGAGCGGGCGGTGTGGAGAGAGTCGCCGAGCCAGACGAGCTCGGCGGGGGCGTGGTCGGCGATGAGGGCGCGGAGAGTCGCTTCGATTTGGTCGTCGCCCCAGGCGGGGAGCAGGTTGCCGGTGGCGCGGTGACTCTCGGCGTAGCCCCAGTGGAGATCGGCGACGACGAGGGTGCGCGTGGTTTCCAGGAGGATGGCGCGTCGGGAATCGAGCAGGACGTCGGGAAGCGGGCGGGCGGTGACCACGGCGCGAGGGCTGGTTTACTCGGCGGGCGTGGCGGGAGCGGCGAGGCCGGACTGGATGGCGCGGAGGAGTTCGGGGTCGCTGGCGATGCCGCGCACGCCGTTTACGACGAACTGGATGCCGACGCAGAGGATGAGGAAGCCCATGATCTTGGTCATGGCGTGGAGGCCGTTGACGCCGAGGAAACGCACGAGCTTGGTCGAGGCGCGGAGGATGGCGAAGACGATGGCGGAGACGAGGAGGATGCCGATGAAGATGCTGACGTAATCCCAGGCGGAGGTGGCGAGGGAGGTGAGGCCGATGGTCACGGAGATGGCGCCGGGGCCGCTGAGGCTGGGCATGGCGAGGGGGGTGAAGGCGATGTCGGGCTTGGCCTTGGCCTCCGTCTCTTCGGCGGGGGTCTGGTCGTGGTTATCTTTTGGATACAGCATGCGCATGCCGACGCCGGCGACGAGGATGCCGCCGGCGATGCGCAGGCCGGGCAGGCTGAGGCCGAAAAAGTTCATGATGAAACTGCCGCCGACAAGGAAGGCGGTCAGGATGCAGATCATGTAGATGACACCGCGCTTGGCCTGGTCGGCGCGTTCGGTCTCGGTGTAGCCCTCGGTCATGGCGAGGAAAAGCGGCGCGGTGCTGAAGGGATTGATGATCGGCAGCAGGGCGGCGATGGCGGCGAGGATGAGTTCCATGAGGATGAGGAGGAAGAGAATGAAGGCGTCGGGGGCAAGACGGGGCGCTTATGGCTCCGCGAGAGCACCATACATGTCGTGGTAGAGGCGCTCGATGGTGGTCTCGGGGTCTTCCAGCATCATGGTTTCCTTGATTCGGGAAACGAACATTCCAAAGGCGAAGGGGCTCACGCGCTCGACTTCGTGCAGGTCGATGGGGAGCGACGCGGCGGAGTCGAGAAACGCGAGGGCGGCGGGCAGATCGAGGAAACGCGTGGTGGCCTCGGCGTAGGCTTCGACGAGCAAGGGGTGGTCGGGTTCGTGGCGGCTGAGCACGTCGAAGAGGATTTCGGCGCTCCATTGCAGGGAACGGCTGCCGCGTTCGGCACCATGCACGCGGCGGGGGACCATGAGGCCGGCCTGGGCGACGCCGCGGAACTGCCATTTCACGAGTTCGCTCTCGGCGAGGGCGGCGCGGAGATCGGCCTCGGCGTCGGCGCTGGCGAGGAGCGGGCGGATGGCGTCGGCGGAGGCGAGGCGCTGAAAGGGGCGGAGGGTTAAAAGGAAGCCGTAGTCGTCGAGGGTGACGAGGGCGTTGCCGCCGAGGGTGCGCTGGATGCGTTGCGCGACGATGCGGGAGAGGGCGTCGTTGGCCGAGCGACCGATGAGGGTGTGGAAAAAGTAGTGGAGGAGGTTGGTGTGCGATTCGGCGTAGGCCTCAACCAGGAGGGCGGCGGCGGTGGGAATGCGGGAGACGCGGGCCTGGAGACGGAAGTGGCGGACGAGGGCGGCTGCGTTGGGTTCGGTGAGGGCGTAGTGGGATTGGAGATACGCGGAGGCGGGATCGGAGTCGGAGTTTTTAACCACGGAGGGCACGGAGGACACGGAGAGGTCGGAAGAGGGGGAGGAGGGAATCGAAGAAGTTTTCTTTTGTTTCTCGGTTTTATCCTCTCCGTGCCCTCCGTGTTCTCCGTGGTTTAATAATGTCGAAATTTGTGTGCGGAGGCGGACGACCTCGGCGGCGAGGCCGCTGGCGAGGGGCATTTTGTTGGCGTTCCAGCGCGGGATGATGGGCAGCTCGCGCGGGGCGGCGGGTTTGACCTTGGCGGTGAGCAGGGTGGTGGAGACGAGGCGCACGCAGCGGGCGTTGAGCACGAAGGTGTCGCCGGGGCGAAGGCCTTTGAGGAAAGACTCCTCGACGGTGCCGAGATTTCGCGCGCCGAGTTTTACCGTGATCATGGCGTCGGAGGCGATGGTGCCGACGTTTTGGTAGAAATCGCGGGCGGTGCGGGGCGAGGGGATGGCGAGATGGCCGTCGGGGTTGATGAGGATTTTGCCGAAGAGGTGGGAGTAGGCTTTTTCGAGGGAGCGGCCGCCGCCTTGGAGGTAGTGGAGCACGCGGTCGAAGTCGGCGCGGGGGAGATCGGCGAAGGGGTGGGCGCGGCGGACGAGGGCGAAGGCTTCGTCGGGGGTGGTGTCGGCGAAGACGGCGAGGCCGACGAGGTGTTGGGCGAGGACGTCGGCGGGGTTTTGCGGGAGACGGAGGGGCTCCAGTTCGCGAGCGCGCATGAGGCGAGTGGTGGCGGCGCATTCGGCGAGGTCGTTTATGTTGGTGGCTACGAGCAGGCCTCGCGCGGTCTGGCCGGGGGCGTGGCCGGAGCGGCCGATGCGTTGGAGGGCGCGGGCGACGCCTTTGGGGGCGGAGACCATGACGACGAGGTCGATGGAACCGATGTCGATGCCGAGTTCGAGGGAGGTGGAGCAGACGACGGCGCGGAGTTCGCCGCGTTTGAGGCGGTCCTCGACGTCGAGGCGCACGGTGCGGTCGAGGGAGGCGTGGTGGACCTCGATTTGGGCGGCGAGGGTGGGGAGAAGTTGTTTGAGTTGGATGCCGATGGATTCGGCGCCGGCGCGGGTGTTGGTGAAGACGAGGGTGGTGCGGTAGCGTTGGAGCTCGACCGCGAGTTCGCGGAGGACGCGGGTGGCGGTGAAGCCGGCGGCGGGGTAGGGGTTTTTCGCGAGCGGCGAGAAGACGGCGAGATCGGCGGGGTTGGTTGATGAGGGCTGAATCTCCACGATTTCGCAGGGACGGGCGGGTCCGGTGAGGAAGCGGGCGAGTTCGGCGAGGGGGGAGACGGTGGCAGAGAGGCCGATGCGGATGAGGGGTTGGCGCACGCGGGATTCGAGGCGTTCGGCGGCGAGGGCGAGGAGGGAGCCGCGTTTGTTTTCGGCGAGGGCGTGGAGTTCGTCGATGAGGAGGAAGCGCACGCTGGCGAGGGCGGGGGCCCAGGCGGGTTGGGAGAGCAGGAGGGTGAGGCTCTCGGGGGTGGTGACGAGGATGTGGGGCGGTTTTTTCTTTTGGGCGGCGCGGTCCTTGGCGGAGGTGTCGCCGGTGCGGGCGGCGACGCGGATGTGTGACCAGCCAAGCTCGGCGAGCGGAGCGTTGAGGTTTTTCTGGAGATCGTAGGCGAGGGCGCGAAGCGGGGAGACGTAGATGGCAACGATGCCGGAGGCGGGCAGGCCGGAGGGGGATTCGTGGGTGCGTATCAGGTAATCGAATACGCCGAGAAAGGCGGCGAGGGTCTTGCCGGTGCCGGTGGGCGAGGAGAGAAGGACGCTGCGGCCGGCGAGGATGTGGGGCAGGGTTGCTGCCTGGGCGGGGGTGGGGGAACCGAAGCGAGTGGCGAACCAGGCGGCGACGGCGGGGTGGAGGCCGGGGAGTCTATGACGTTGGCTCGGCATCGGAGAGTAGGTCGGGGTCGGCGGGGACGAAGGGGTTGGCGGCGGCGAGGTGGCGGCAGGTTTCGAGGGTGTCGATTTCGGCGGGGGTTTTGTCGGTGCGGATGCGGGCGATGCGGGGGAAGCGCAGGGCGAAGCCGCTGTCGTGGCGGGCGCTGGGCTGGATGCGATCAAAGGCGATCTCGAGCACGGTGTCGGGCACGACGCGGCGGAGGCGTCCGCGCTGTTCGAGGGTGTGGGCGAGGAAGTGTTCGGTGAGGGCGGCGATCTCGACGTCGGTGAGGCCGGAGTAGGCTTTGCCCACGGTGCGGAGCGCGCCGGTGGACTCGTCGCGCACGGCGAAGGTGTAGTCGCTTAGCACGCCCTTTCGTTTGCCGTGGCCGAGTTCGACCGCGACGACGACGACATCGAGCGTGGCGTAGGCTTTTTTGAGTTTGAGCCAGACCTGGCCACGACGACCAGGGGTGTAGGGCGAGGCGGGGTCTTTGGCCATGAGGCCCTCGTTGCCGCGCTGGCGGGCGGAGAGGAAGGCGGCGTCGATTTCGTAGGCGGTGTGGGCGAAGGTGAGCGGGGCGACGTGGAAATGACCAATGCCGTCTAGCGCGTTTGAGGCGCTGGCCTGACATGACCAATGACCAATGTCGGCAAGGTGCTCGAGGCGTTGGCGGCGAGTTTGGAGCGGATGCTTCAGGGTGGGCTCTCCGTTAAGCCAGAGGAGATCGAAGGTGGAGAAGGCCAGGGGGATTTCCTGGCCGAGGAAGAGGTCGGGGCCGTCGAGGCGGCGGTTGAGGCGTTTTTGGAGGTCGGCGAAGGGCAGGGCGCGGCCATCGCGCCAGGCGAGGAGTTCGCCGTCGAGAATGCAGTCGGCGGGGAGCTCGCGGCGGGCGGCGGCGGCGAGCTCGGGGAACTGATCGGTGATGCGGTGGAGGTCGCGGGAGTAGAGCTCGACGCGCTCGCCTTGTTTGTGGAGCTGGCAGCGGATGCCGTCGTATTTTTCCTCCAGCCAGACGGGCGGGGCGAGGCGGGCGAGGATGGCCTCGGCGGTGGGCTCGGGGCTGGCGAGCATGCACTGCAGCGGGTGAAAAACGCGAAGGGTGATGGTGGCGAGTTGATCGGCGAAGGCGGCGCGCACGACGGCGGGGAGGTCGCCGCAGAGGAGGTTGGCCTCGCGCACGGCATCGAGCGGGCGGGTGGAGGCGGCGGCGACGGCTTCCTCGACGAGGCCTTCGCGCAGGCCGATGCGGAGGTCGCCGGTGATGATTTTGACGAGGTATTTGGCGGCGAGGGGCGTGAGGCGGCGGAGGGTGGCGGTGAGCTGGTCGAGCTTGGCGGCGGGGGCGGAGGTGGCGGCGAGGCGGGCGAGGAGGGACGCGAGATCGGCGAGGAGAAGTGGTGAGGGGGGATTAATGGGGAGTCGGGGAGCGGCGAGGAGGGATTCGGCGGTGTCGCCGCTGTCTCCAAAACGTCGATACGCGGCGCGGAAATCGCCCTCGTTGTGGCCTGAGGTTTCGAGCACGGCGCGGCGGAGGAGGGCCCAGCCGGTTTGAAGCGAGCGCGGGTCGGATTGGGGGGAGGCGCGGCCGGTGAGGTAGAGCGCGGCGAGGGCGGCGGAATCGGGGTCGGCGGCGGCGAGGGTTGTGAAGTGGTCGCGGAGGAGGGCGATTTTTTGCGACTTGGCCGGGGTGGCGCGGATGGCCTCGGCGACGACGGCGAGGGCGTCGAGCGTGGCTGGAAACGGAAAAGTGTAACCAATTTGGTTACACTGTGCCTGAGTTAAAGTGTGGGTAGTGTAACCAATTTGGTTACACTTTTCCGGGAGTGCGGGGAGGGAGGGGGCGAGGGGGATTTCGAGTTGGTTGGTTTGGTTGACGGACCAGGCGTCGAGGCCGCGGTCGCGGAGGTCGCGGGCGAAGTCGGCGGCGAAGCCGTGGAGGGTGAGCACGCGGGTGGGTTGGGTTAGCTCAACGAAGCGCAGGAGATCGGGGTAGTCGGCGTGGTCTGAAAGCGGGAAGGCGGCGTCGCACTGATAACGAAAACGCGCGCCGGGATCGAGGGCCCAGCCGGTGAGGGTGGCGGTGCGACGGCGGGGGATTTTGCGCACGAAGGTGGAGTTGGCGGCCTGGGGCGGGCAGATGACGACGTGGACGGCGCAGGTGGCGGCGTCGAAGGCGGCGTAGGGCGGGAAGGTGATGCCGAGTTGCTCGTAGATGGCGGTGAGCTTCAGGGTCTGCGGGTGCAGCATGACGGGCAGGGCGGCGTCGGCCAGGGAACGCAGGATCTCCTGGCTTTTGCCCAGGCTATAACCGAAGAGCACAGGGGTGTCGCCTTCATCGAGCGCGGCGCGGCACCAAGCGATGACGTCGGCGAGGACGGCGTCGGTGGGCGGCAGGGTGTAGTGCGGACGGCCATACGTCGTCTCCATGATGACGAGGTCGGCGAGCGGGGGTTCGCAGCGTTCGGCGGAGCGGCCGGGGCGGAGTTTAAAATCGCCGGTGTAGAGCAGGCGGCCGTGCGCGGGGTGTTCGAGCAGGATCATGGCCGAGCCGTGGATGTGGCCGGCGGGGTGAAGCGTGGCGGAGACCTCGGGGTGGTCGGCGGAGAGCGGGATGGTCTGGCCGAAAGGGAGTTCGCGTTCGACGCGGTCGCCGGTGCGGTCGGGCATGCGGGCGCGCATGAGGGCGGCGGTGCCGGGGGAAAACAGGACTTCGCGGTGGGCGGCGAGGTGGTCGAAGTGGGCGTGCGAGACGAAGGAGCGCGCGACGGGGTGATGCGCGTCGAGCCACCAGTCAAGTTGCGGCAGGTAGAGGCCGTTGCGAAATTGGACGTCCCAGGGCACGCGGGCACATTAGCGAGCGCGGCGCGGGTTCAAACCGGCTCAGCGCTTATCCAGGGAGAATTTTCCCGGCCCGAGGATTACCAGGGTGAAGCAGACGCCCGCCATGGCGACGGGGTAGGCGGCGGCGTCCCAGCCGCCGAAGGGGTAGAACTTCCAGATCGAGGCGACGCCCATCGTGAGGGTGAGGGCGAGGGCGGCGGGGCGATGCAGGAAGCCGAGGACGAGGCAGACCGCGCCGAGGGTCATGGCGAGGACGGCGGCGAAGCCCCAGACTTGATGGCCGAAGTCGATGCCGAGATAACTCACGGAACGGCCGATGCGGGCCCAGGTGCCGGGGTCGGTGAGTTTGGGGAGGCCGTGGATGAAAAGGAAAAGCGCGCCCACGCCCACGCGGAGCAACAAGAGGCCGACGTCTTGGTGACGATCCAGAAAGGACCAACGCAGATTCATTACACGGTTTCGGGCGCGGCCGGTTGATCGGTCAGCATGACGAGATATTTGCGTTTAAGCAGACGCCAGAGGGTGACGAAAAAGGCGGTGAGCGGGATGGCGAGAATCATGCCAAGGATGCCGCCGAGGGCGGTGCCCCAGAAGAAAATCGCGACGATGATGGTGACGGGGTGGAGGCCGGTGCGATCGCCCATGATTTTGGGAGTGAGATACCAGCCTTCAAACGTTTGGACGAGGGTGAAGACGAGGAGGACGAGGCCGACGAGCTGGAGGCCTCCGTGGGGTTGAAAAAATGCGAGAGGGATGGCGACGCTCAGGCCGATGATGGTGCCGAGGTAGGGGATGATGTTGAGCACTCCGAGCATGAGGCCGATGAAGAGGCCGAATTTCAGGCCGACGGCGGTGAAGCCTACGGCGAGGAGCACGCCCATGATGAGGCCGATGACGAGCTGGCCGCGGAAGAACGAGACGACGATGGCGATGAATTCGCGCACGAGAAAGACGATGTCGTTGCGCAGGCCCGGCTTCAGAAAGCTGAGGTGTTCGCCGAGGTTTTGGGTCGGGTTGCCGCTGGAGAGCAGGAAGAAAAACAAATAGATCGGGATGATCGCGAGGCTGGTGAAAAACGCGGCGACGCTGAGCGCGCCGGCACCGGCGGCTTTGAGCGAGGGCACGGCAAACTCGGTAAGTCCTTGCGCTTCCTTTATGATCTTATCCAGCGCGTCCTTGATTTTGGGGTTTTCGAGGTAGCCCTGGATGGTGGTCACCCAGGCGCCGTGGTTTTGTTCGCCATAGTTGACGGCGCGTTCCCAGAGATCGGGCAGGAAGGTGATGAAATCGATCAACTGTTTAGCGACCGGGGGAATGATGAGCAAAGCGAGGCCGGTGACCGCGACGATGAAGGTGCCGTAGATCACAACGACGGCGAAGACGCGGCTGATGTTGAGGCGTCGTTCCAGGAGGTGAACCAGCGGCATGAGCACCAGGGCCATGATGCCCGCGGTGATGAGCGGCCAGAGCACGCCAGAGAAAAACCCGAGCAAATCCACCGCGCCGGCGATGAGCTTTACGACGAGGAAGCCCGAGACGACGAGCGCGAGGAAGGCGAGCGAGAAACCGACGAGCCGGAGCTGGACGGGCGTAAAAAGCGGGGGCCGTTCGGGTGCGGGTTCAGCCATGATGGCTAGGAAAAAGCCGAGGGGAGGGCGCGGAGCGAGGAAACTTTTGCCGCGAGAGAGTTTGCGCGCCGCCCCGGATGCGTAGGCTGTCGGTCACGTATCATGCAGTCCGCGCCCGCCACGCACATCCACATCAAGGGAGCCCGAGAGCATAACCTCAAAAACCTAGAAGTCCGCCTGCCACGCGGAAAACTTACGGTCATCACGGGGCCGTCGGGCTCGGGCAAATCGTCGCTGGCCTTCGACACGCTCTATGCCGAGGGCTACCGGAAATACATGGAGTCGCTCTCGACCCAGGCGCGGCAGGTGTTGGAGCAACTCAAGCGGCCGGACGTCGATTTCATCCATGGTTTGTCGCCCGTGCTGGCGATCGAGCAACGCACGGGCAACGGCTCGCCGCGCTCGACCATCGCGACGGTGACGGAGATCGCGGACTACGCGCGCCTGTTGTGGGCATTGCACGGCGAGCAACGCTGCCCGAAGGACGGCGGGCGCGTGGTGCAGCGCTCGCTCGATGACAACGTGCAACACGTGCTGACGGCCTGCGCGGGAGAACGCATCATGTTGCTCGCGCCGGCCCTGACCGCGCGACCGAGCGTGTTGCGCGACGAGTTGCCGCGGCTGCGGCAACGGGGCTTTCAGCGCGTGCGCATCGACGGTGAGGTTAAGAATCTCGACGACCCGCATCTGGTGCCGAACGGGCAGGGGGCGCGGGAGATCGCGGTGGACGTGGTGGTGGATCGTCTCGTGGCGGTGGCCGAACAACGTTCGCGGCTGGCGGACTCGTTGGAACTGGCGTTTCGCGAGGGGAAGGACCGCGCGCTCGTGCTCGCGCAGAAATCCGGCGCGCCGGCCGGCGAGTGGCGCGAGGTGACGCTCTCGCAATCGTTGGCCTGCGAGATTTGCGGCGACGTTTTCGAGAAACTCACGCCGCGTCATTTTTCGTTTAACCATCGCGAAGGCGCGTGTCCGGACTGCGACGGGTTGGGGCGGAAGTTGCGCTTCGTGCCGGAACTCATCGTGCCCGACCCGGAGAAATCGGTGCGCGGCGGTGCGATCAAGCCGTGGCGCATCGGCGGAAAAAATCTCATCATCAAACACAATGCCCTGCTCAAGCAGCTGGCGGAGCAGTTGCCGTATGATCCGGAGACGCCGTGGAAGGAGCTGCCTGAGGCGACGCGCAAGGCGATTTTGTTTGGCGCGGGCGAGCGGCAGTTTGCCTTCAAGTTGAAGCGCATGCGCGAGGCGCGAGCCATGCCTTTCGCCGGCGTGATCGCGGATCTGGAGGAGAGTTTTCGCGAGACGGACAGCGATGGGTTTCGGGCGCGGCTGACAACGTTTATGGTGAGCGGGGAGTGTCCGACGTGTAAGGGCGGGCGGCTGAATGCGCGCAGCATGGCGGTGAAAGTGCTGGATCAATCGATCACGGAGTTTTTCGCGCTGGATGTTTCCGCGGCGCATGCGTGTGTGAGCGGTTTGCTGGCGAAGGCGGGCACGCACGAGGCGGTGCGCGAGATCGCGACCGGGATCGAGCAGCGGCTGCGTTTCCTGCTGGAGACGGGGCTCGGATACCTGACCTTGAATCGCGACTACGACACGCTTTCCGGCGGCGAGGCTCAACGTGTGCGGCTGGCGACGCAGCTGGGGATGGGGTTGATGGGCGTGATCTACGTGCTCGACGAGCCGAGCATCGGGCTGCATCCGGCGGACAACGAAAAACTGCTCGCGACGCTCACCGAGCTGCGCGATCGCGGCAACACGGTGGTCGTGGTCGAGCACGACGAGGACACGATGCGGCTCGCCGACGAGATCGTGGAAATGGGTCCGGAAGCAGGCACGGAGGGCGGGCGGATTTTGTTTCAGGGCACGCCGGAAAAACTCATGGCGTTGCCCGCGAAACTTACGCGCACGGGGCCGTATCTTTCGCGCAAGATCCGCGTGACTCGCGACGCGAAACCCAAGGCGGGCGACGGGCTTTTTCTCACCGTGCGCGAGGCGCGGGAGAACAACCTGAAGGGCGTCGATGCGCGCTTCCCGGTCGGCTTGTTGACGGTGGTCACGGGCGTGTCGGGCTCGGGCAAGAGCACGCTGGTGAACGATGTGCTGGCGGCGGCGGCGGCGCGAAAGCTCAACGGCGCGAAGTCGATCCCCGGAAAGCATCGGCATATCGAAAATCTGGATACGTTTGAAAAGCTGGTGCAGGTGGACCAGTCGCCCATCGGGCGTTCGCCGAGGTCGAATCCGGCTACCTACACGGGCTTGATGGACCCGTTGCGCGAGTTGTTCGCGATGGTGCCGCTGGCGAAGGTGCGCGGCTACACGGCGAGCCGGTTTTCGTTCAACGTGCGCGGCGGGCGTTGCGAGCGCTGCGCGGGCGACGGCGTCATCAAGCTCGACATGCAGTTCATGGCCGACGCCTACGCGCCGTGCCCGAGCTGCGGCGGGCGGCGCTTTAACCGCGAGACGCTGGAGATTTTGTTTCACGGCCACTCGATATCGGACGTGTTGAACATGTCGGTGAGCGAGGCGATAGGGGTGTTTAAAAACATTCCGAAGATCATGGACCGGCTGGAGACCTTGTCGGCGGTGGGGCTCGGTTATCTGACGCTTGGGCAGAGCGCGACGACGCTCTCGGGTGGAGAGGCGCAGCGGTTAAAATTGTCATTGGAGCTGAGCAAGCGGCAGCAGGGCGACACGCTTTATATTTTGGACGAGCCCACGACGGGGCTGCACTGGGTGGATATCCAGCACCTGATGGACCTGTTGTTCAAACTGCGCGACGCGGGCAACACGCTGATCGTGATCGAGCACAATCTCGACGTCGTTAACTTGGCCGATTGGGTGATCGACCTCGGCCCGGGTGGCGGCGCGGCGGGCGGCGAGATCGTGTATGCGGGCACGCGAGCGGGGATCGAAAAGGAGAAGCGCAGCCTGACCGGGCGGTCGTTGGCGAAATGGATGGCGGCGCGTTAGGCCGGTCGATCAGAGGCGCTTGATCAAAACGCGCGGGTTGCGTCCGCTTTCCGCGTAGGTTTTGAGGCGGGCTTCGGGGAGGGCTTCGGTGCCGGCCTCGGTGAAGTTCATGACCGAGGTGAAAAAGCTGTAGCTCTGGGTGGAGAGCGCGAGGACCTCGGTGGCGCCTTTTTCTTTGGCACGCAGGCAGGCGTATTCGATGAGTTTGCGACCGATGCCGCGGTTTTGGTAGAAGGGCAGGACGTAGAGGGAACCGACCTCGGCGAGTTTGGGTTTGTCGGGGTAGAAGGTGAGGGTGGCGCAGGCGATGATGTTTTCGTCGATTTCGAAGACGAAGAATTGGTCGATGTGTTTTTCGATCGTGCCCTGGGTGCGGTGGATCAGCTCCTCGCGCTTCACGGCGGCGCGGGTGAGGTTGTAGATGAAGCGAACGTCGGCGCGGCGGGCTTTGCGAATCTGCTGATAATCGTTCGCGTAGATGAGCGTGCCGACGCCCTCGTTGGAGAAAATCTCGTTGATCAGGCCGTCGAAGATGCGGCCGTCCACGAGGTGAACTCGCGAGACGCCGCTCTCGAGGGCGCGCACGGCGTTTTGGGCTTTGCTGAGGGCGGCGGGGGCGATGGAGGCGGGGGCGTCCTTGAGAATGGCGCGGAGTTTCTCGATCGGCAGGTCGCGTTTGATTTCGCCGCCGATCTCCAGGCCGGCGAGGGCGCCGAGATAGATGACCTTGGACGCGCCGAGCGCTTCGCCCACCTCGGCGGCGAGGAGGTCGGAGTTGATGCGGTAGGAGTGGCCCTCGGGTCCGTAGCCGATGGGTTGGATGATGGGCAGGATGTCGCGCTCGATGAGGTGGGAGAGGAAATCCTTGTCGATACGGTCCACGCGACCGGTGTGTTGTTGGTCAACGCCCTTGAGGATGCCGACGGGCAGGGAGCGCACGGCGTTGGTGATGGCGCATTTCAGGCCGTTTTGCGTGACGCCCTCGAGGATGAGATGCGAGACGCGCGCGGAGGCGCGGATGGCGAGGTCGAGGGTGGCGGAGTCGGTGACGCCGGCGCCGTCCACGTTGGAGATGGGGATGCCGCGCTGTTTGGAGAGTTCGTCCAATTGGACTCCGATGCCGTGGACGAGCACGACCTTGATGCCGAGCGAGCGCAGCACGGCGATATCGACGAGCAGGTTGCCGAAGTTCTCGTCGGCCACGATGGAGCCGTCGAGCGCGAGCACGAAAATCTGGCCTTGGAAGCGAGGGACGTAGCGGAGAATGCCGCGCAGATCGGTGGGCTTGATGATGGGGGTGGCGGAACCCGTCACGGAAAGGGACGTGACGGCATGACCTGGGACGGGGGCGCTCATTGATTTTCGGGAGTGAGCTTGTCGGGCAAGCCGGCGGGCGCGTCAACGCACGACCACGGACCAGCGCAGGGAATCGCGCGCGCCGGCGAGGGTTATCAGATACTCGCCCGGCCCGAGCAGGCCGCCGGGCAGGGTGAGCAAAACGGGGCTCTCCTTGGAGCGCGCCTGCAAATCTCCGGGCACCGCCTCGAAGGTCGGCACGATGACGATGGTGTTTTCGCGCAAAAACACCTCCGCGCCGCCCAGCTGTTCGCGGTCGGTCTCGAAACGGGCGACAAACTGAATGCGCGCGGGTAGCATGGAGCCGAGTTCTTCGGCGGCGACGAGGTCGCGGTAGCCGACGGGCAGCAGGGGAATTTCAACCAGAGTCTTGCCAAGCGGGTCGGGCAGGCCGCCGGGAGCGGGGGCGGGTCGGGCGGGCGCGCCGCGCGTGATCTCGCCCGGCGCGAGGCTGGGAAAAGGACGCTCGGCGCGGATCGCGACCCGACGGTAGCCGGCGTCGTTGAGCCGATGCACGTTGGCCTGTTCCTTGAAATCCGCGTAGGGCTCGAAGGCCTTGCCCGGTTTGCGATACTTGATCGTGATGTAGGTGTAGGGCACCAAAAAGAGGACGATGGATGCGACGATCCAGCGCATGGGCCAGGGTTTGCGGGAGACGGCGGACATATGGGCAAAGGACCAATGTCCAATGGCCCATGGCCAATGACGAGCCGGGAAATTCGGCGGGGCGCGGGTTGGGAGGGACGCCTCGGGGGCTCCTTGTGGTGAATACGATTGCGAGGGCGGAGCGGTCGGGTTTGGTAACGCGACTCATCGCATGAAACGCTGGTCCCAATTTTTTGTCCCGACCCTCAAGGAAAGCCCGGCCGACGCCGAGATCGCTTCGCATAAACTGCTTATTCGCGCCGGCCTCGTGCGAAAATTGAGCGCGGGTCTCTACACGTTCATGCCGCTGGGCCTGCGCGTCATGCAGAAGCTCACCGCCATCTGCCGCGAGGAGCTGGAGCGTGAGCAACCCGCCCACCAACGGGGCGGCGCGATAGAGCTTTGGATGCCGCACCTGCATCCCGTCGAACTGTGGGAACAGGGGCCACGCTGGGCCGCCGCCCGGGAGATCATGTTTCGCACCGACCATGCCGGCGCGGGCAAGGGCCGTTCGAAGGAGCCCGAGTTTGTGCTCGGTCCGACCCACGAGGAGATCATCACGCCGCTGGTGAAGCAGGAGATCACCAGTTACCGCGACCTGCCGAAAAATTTTTATCAGATCGCCACCAAATTCCGTAACGAAATCCGTCCGCGCTTCGGCCTGATGCGCGCCCGCGAGTTCGTGATGATGGACGCCTATTCCTTAGACGCCGACGACGAGGGCGCGATCAAGAGCTACCTCGCGATGAAGGCCGCCTACGAGGCCTTCTTCAAGCGCATCGGCGTCAAGGCCATCGCGGTCGAGGCCGACACCGGCGTGATGGGCGGCAGCTTCTCGCACGAGTTCATGGTGCCCGCCGAGATCGGCGACGACGACGTGATCTACTCCGAAGCCGGCTACGCCGCCAATCGCGAGAAGGCCACCAGCGCCCTCGTGCCCGCCGACCTCGCCGACGCCGCCCCGGTCGGCGACGTGGAAAAATTCGCCACGCCCGGCGTCACGACCATCGCGCAACTCGCGGCCGAGCCGTATTCAGTTTCTGGCGACGCGCAGTTCAAGACCCTCGTTTACATGGGCGACGGCAAACCCTTCCTCGTCATCCTGCGCGGCAGCGACGAACTGGAGGAGGCGAAGCTTGGTTCGCTTGGTTTCACGCTTTTCCGCGCCGCCACGGCCGAAGAGATCGAGCCGGTGCTCGGGGCGAAGCCCGGCTCGCTCGGCGCGGTCAAGGGCACGATCAAGAATCCCGGCGCGCTCGCCGGCGTGTTCGCCGACCACGCCATCCGCCTCATCGGCAACGGCGTCACCGGCGCCAACGAGGACGGTTTCCACATCAAGAACGTCAACGTGGCCCGCGACCTCGCCATCACCAAGTTCGGCGATTTCCGCCGCGTCCGCACCGGCGAGCCATGCCCGCAGTCGGGCCAGCCTTTGCAATCGAAGCGCGGCATCGAGGTCGGCCACATTTTTAAACTCGGCACCAAATACTCCGAGCGATTCGGCGCGGTCTATACCGACGACCAGAAGCAAAACCACCCCATGGTCATGGGTTGCTACGGCATCGGCGTGAGCCGCACCTTGCAGGCGGTGATCGAGCAGAGCCACGACGCCGACGGCATCATCTGGCCCTGGGCCATCGCGCCGTTCCAGGTGTTGGTCTGTTTGCTCGACCCGAAGCTGCCCGAGGCCTTGGCCATGGCGGAAAAACTTGCGGCGGTCGCCGAGGCCGCCGGTGCGGACGTGTTGCTTGATGACCGCGAGGAGCGTCCGGGCATCAAGTTCAAGGACGCCGATCTCATCGGCGTGCCCATGCGGATCGTAATCGGCGGCAAGGGACTGCAATCCGGCATCATCGAGGTGAAGCCCCGCGCCTCGAAAGACGTGCAAAAAATCGCCCTTGCCGAGGCCGAGGCGAAAATCGCCGAGCTGGTGCGCGCGGCCGCGTCGGGACAGGAGGCCGCGGCTTGATGTTGTTGGCGCTTTCCACCCCCACCATGCGCGCGGCCGAGCCGCGTCTGGCAGGCGCACGGCCGATGGTCGCGCCGGCCGAAGTCGAACAGACCCAGACCGTGATGGCTCCGCAGGGGCCGTGGCGCGTGGTCGTGCTGAACGATCCGGTGAACTCGATGAGCTACGTCGTGCTGGTGTTTCGCAAAGTCTTCGGTTTTTCCGAGCCGACGGCGCGCAAGCACATGCTCGAAGTTCATGAGCAGGGTCGCTCCATCGTCTGGTCGGGGCTGCGCGAGCAGGCCGAGCTCTACGCGTTTGCCCTTCAACAATGGCATCTGACCGCCATCCTCGAATCCGATGAAACGAATTGAGGTAAAGCTGAGTCTCTCCGTGGTCGCGCCGCTGCTCGATCTGATCAAGGCGTCGAGCGATGTGCTGGAGGCGCAGATCGCCGCGCCGCTTTCGCTCGAGGATATCGACGCCGATTTCCGCGACGAGTGGAAGAGCGAGCTGCTCGAGGGCCAGCATGAGGAGATGCACGCGCTGCTGGGGCTTTTTAACAGCGACTTTTTCATCAACGGCGTGGTGGCTTTCGACGAGGACAACGCCGAGGTGATCGTGCGCGCGTGCTCCGCGCTGCGTCTACGCCTGCGTCGCCATGATTTGAAGGTGCTCGACGACGAGCAACTGGAGAGCGGCGGCGTGGAGTTGGAGCAGCTGTCCGAATCGCTGCAAAAGCCCTACATGTGCTACGTGTTCCTCGGCACGATCCAAGAGCTTATCATCCAGCATCTCGACTCCGCGATTTTGCGCGGGCCGGCTCCGGCGGCCGAACCGGATTTCGGCGGCGGCTCGGATGACGACGCTGATGATGACGACGATAACGCGCGCGGCTAAACGCGCATCGCAAGCGTGCGCGAGCGTTGGTTTTGGAGGTGGAGCGGCTTGTCCCCAAGACGCTTGGTTCGGGCGCGGCGGCAGAGGCTCGCGAACGCGTTGGGGTCAACGCGTTCCACCTGGTGCGGCCTTGATCACGGGAGGCGGAGGCGCGCGATGAAAGTTGTCTGCTCGCATTGCGGCCTGCCGTTTTCGGTCGCGCGTCCGGCGAAGGATCGCGCGGTGTTTTGCTGCTCGGGCTGCGCGCTGGCGGCGCGGGTGTCGCCCGGGGAGGAAGGCGGCGATGCGCGTCCGGCGGGGGTGTTGGTCGCGGCGCTCACGATCGGGTTCACGGGGTTTAACCAAGTCTTGTTTTGGGTGTTGGCGGTGTTGGTTTCGCGTCGCGCGGAGGCCGGGGTCGGCTCGGCGGCGGGTGAGGAGGGGCTGGGGTGGGCGTCCATCGGCGCGGGCGCGGCGGTGTGGCTTGCCATCACGGCGGTGCAATGGCGGCTCGGCGCGCGGCGGGTGGCGGACGGGGTGGTCGCCGTGCTTGGCGCGGTGTTGCTCGGGCTCGCTTGCTGGATGGTTTCGCCGGGGTGCGCGTTGGCGGCGAGCGCGGCGCAGGCGGCGTGGGCGTTGCGGGGCTTGGGGCGAAAGCGGGCGTGAGGCGTCGAGGATGCAGGCCAGACCGCTGGTCGGGCTGGCCGGGCGCCCGACCAGCGGTCGGGCCTGCATCAGAGCCCGGCGAGGAGGGCGCGGAGCTCGGCCTCGGGTTCCTCGTGGTGTTGATCGACCGCGAGGTGTAGGGCGTTTTCCAATACAGGCTTGGCCTCGGCGGTAGAGCCGACGCGGAGGAGGACTTTGCCGAGAAGGATGCGGGGCATCATCCAGTCGTCGCGGGAGGCGACGCAGAAACGGTAGTGCTCGGCGGCTTCGGCGAGGCGGTTTTCGGCGTCGAGCGCCTGGGCGAGGCTGAAGCGGAAGAGCGGGTTTTCCGGCTGCGAGGCGACGAGGGCGGCGAAGCGGGCGGAGCGGGGGGCGGACATGGAAGCAGGGGGGAGACGTATAAAATGGCGAGAGGAGTGTCGCCGCTCCTTGGGGGCTTAGAGGGAGTCGATGCGGAGGAGGACGCCGGTGGCGTTGTCGTTGCCGCCGCGTTCTAGGGAGGCGGCGATGAGGGCTCCGAGGGTGAGGACCGGCTCGCGGGCGACGCCGAGGTGGGTGGCGATGAGGGAATCGGGCAAGGTGCGGCTGATGCCGTCGGAGCAGATGAGGATGAGGTCGCCAACTTCGAGAGGGTGTTCTATTACTTCGACTTGGAGTGACATGGGCTGGCCGATGCAGCGGGTGAGGGCGTTGCGGTAGCGTTCCTGCATCTCGATTTGTTCGCCGAGGCCGCGGCGGCGAATGACGTCGTTTTCCACCGTGTCGTCGTAGGTGAGGAGAAGGATTTTTCCGCGGCGAAAGAGGTAGGCGCGGGAGTCGCCGACATTGGCGACACGAAGGGCGTTGTTGTGAATGATGGCGGCGCAGAGGGTGGTGCCGAGGCCGGTGTCGGGGGCGAGGCGGTCGGCGAGATCGAGCACGGCTGACTGGGCGGCGGCGAAGGCGCGCGCGAGATCGGGCGCGGGGGTGGAGCGGATGTCGCGGAGGATGGCGTTGATCGCGGTTTCGGCGGCTTCGGCGCCGCCGGGGAGGCCGCCTATGCCGTCGGCGACGGCGAAGAGGTGCAGATCGGGGTCGCACAGGAAGCGGTCTTCGTTTTCGTTGCGAACGAGGCCGATATCGGTCTGGGCGGCGGTGGTGAGCAGCATAGTATGAAGAGAATTCGTAACGGCTTGGTTACGGGCTTCAAATAAAAGGTTGGAAAACCTCGACGCGGTTTAAGCGGTTGAAGCGGGTGTGTTTGGGCTGGGGCAGGCAGGCGAGAAAGCTGCGGCCGTAGGCTTTTTGCACGATGCGGGAGTCGAGGATGGTGACCACGCCGCGGTCGCGCTGGCTGCGTATGAGGCGGCCGACGCCCTGGCGAAAGGTCATGAGGGCGTCGGGCAGGGTGAGCTCGTTGAAAGGGTTGCCGCCGCGCGCCTGGATGTGCTCGGTGCGGGCTTCGAGCACGGGGTGGGTGGGGACCTGGAAGGGCAGGCGGGTGATGATGACCTGGGAGAGGGCGTCGCCGGGGATGTCGATGCCGGTCCAGAAGGACTCGGTGCCGAAGAGCACGCCGTCGCCGGCTTCGCGGAGCTGGCGGGCGAGTTCGGTGCGGTTGGCGCCGGGGCCTTGGATAAAAAACGGGCGGTGCGCGCCGCGGTAGGTGGGCTCGACGAGCTCGGCGACGCGTTGCATGTCGGCGTAGCTGGTGAAAAGCACAAGGGTGCCGCCGGTGGTGCGGCGGGTGCAGAAGTCGATGTGGTCGGCAAGGACGTCGAGGGCGAGGCGGGCCTCGTCGCGGGTGGGCAGGGGGACGTCGGCGGCGAGGAAAACGCGCATGTTTCGCGCGTAGTCGAAAGGTGAATACTGGATCTCGGCGCGCACGCGCGGGCCGCCGATGCGGCGAAGAAAGGGTTTTAAATCGTCGGCGACGGCGAGGGTGGCGCTGGTGAAGACGACGGAGGTCTGGCGATCGAGGAGGGTTTCCTTGAGCTGCGGGGCGATGTCGATGGGCGCGGAGCGAAGGGCGACGACGGTCTGGCGGCGACCGGTGCGTTCGAGCCAGTAAACGTTGTCCTCGGGTTTATCGAGGGCGAGGAAGCGCTGGATGCCGAGCTGGGCGGCGCGGAGTTTTTGGGCCTGTTCGAGGAGTTCCTCGCGCTCGCGGCCCTCGTCGAATTTGTCGGCGCGGGTGCGCACGGCTTTTTGCAGGGCGAGGAGGGGGCCGCTGAGCCAGTCCTCGGCGGCGTTTTCGGCGCGGATGCGGACGATGGAGCGGTTGAGGAGGTGGTTTTCGGAGAGGGCGGCGAAGAACTGGTGCGAGGCTTCGAGGGCGTCGGCGACGAGCTGGCGTTCGACGGGGTCGCCGAGTTTTTGGAGGAGGCCGCGTTTGGTTTTCGGGTTGTAGAGGTGGCGGAGCATGCGCTCGACGCCGTAGCTGGAGAGGCGGAGGCCGAAGTAGTCGGTGGCGACCTCGGGCACGGTGTGGGCTTCGTCGAGGACGACGAGGTCGTCGGGGAAGAGCACGCCCTTGTCGGCGGAGCCGTTGCCGACCGCGCCGCCGGCGGCGATGAGGGCGAAGAGCAGGGAGTGGTTGACGATGATGAGGTGGGCGGAGCGGATGCGGGCGCGGGCGCGTTGGTAGGGACACTTTTCGCAGTCGCAGTATTTGCGGGCGCAGGCGGAAGAGTCGGCGTTGACCAGTTCCCAGACGTCGGGCGAGGGGGCGGGGGAGAGTTCGTGGCGGAGGCCGGTCTCGGTGTGATCGGCCCAGGCGGCGATGCGCTGGAGCTCGGCGTGTTCGGGGGTGGCGAAGAGTTCGTGTTTGTCGCGGAGGGCGGTGGCGAGGCGGGTGGTGCAGAGGTAGTTGCCCTTGCCAAGGAGGACGGCGGATTTGAAGTCGGCGTAGGGGGCGGTATCGGGGTCGGCCTTGAAAACGCGGCGGCAGAGCGGGAGGTCCTTTTGGTCGAGCTGTTCCTGGAGGGCGATGGTGTGGGTCGAGACGATGAGCTGCCGCTTCTGGTCAACGGCGTGGATGATGCCGGGGAGGAGGTAGGCGAGGGATTTCCCGACGCCGGTGCCGGCCTCGAAAACGAGGGGGGTGTCGGAGGCGACGGAGTCGGCGACGGCGGCGGCCATTCGCGCCTGCTGGGGGCGGTGTTCGAGGGACAGGGCGGTGTGGAGGATGCCGCCCTCGCCGAAGAGTTTGGCGGCGAGTTCGGGCGCGCGGACGGGCAGCGGCGGCGGCGGGGCGTCGTCGAGTTCGGAGTCGGGCGAAAAGGGGGAGGTGTCGTCGCGCAGGCCGATCATGCGAAAAGCGGAGCGTGGGGCGTGCGCGGGGCGGCGCAAGCATGGGGGTGGGAAAGGCGGTCGGGCGTGGGGCGCGACGGTTTTTCGATTTGATATTCGCGCGAGTGTAACCTGTGGGCGGGAGTGAACGTCGTTGTGGTGTTTTTTTCCGTATTTCGTCACGAAGTTGAGACTTCCGGTTGTTTTTCTTCCCGGACTTGCGCGAGAGGCATCTGGTCGCCCCTGTGGGCGGCATGAAACCGGTCGTTTTTTTCCGCCTGCTGTGTGTGGCGTTGCCGCTAGCAATGGGGGGTGTCGCGTGCAAGCCCAAGTCGTCCGCGCCGGCGGGGCCGTCCGCCAGGGCGCCGCAAAAGGTCGAGGTGGTCGAATTGGTGCGCGCCGACTTGAGCGAGACGCTGGAAGTGACGGGGACGTTGGAGGCGAATGAATCGGTGGCGATACAGCCCGAGTTGGCGGGCATCGTGAGGGAGATCGCTTTCGAGGAGGGGCAACGGGTGGAGAAAGGAGCGTTGTTGGCGCGACTCGACGACGCGGAGTTGCTCGCGCAGGTCGAGGAGGCGGAGGCGCGCGCCGACTTGGCGCGGATCAACCGGGAGCGCGCGGATGCGCTGGCGACGGACGGAACGCTGGCGCAGGCGGAGATCGACCGGGTGAGGAGCGAGGAGCGCGCGACGGTGGCGGCGCTGGAGTTGTTGCGCGTGCGTCTGGCGCGCACGCGGTTGGTGGCTCCGTTCAGCGGGGTGCTGGGGGCGCGCCGGTTGGCGGCGGGCGATTACGCGACGCCGGCGAGCGTGTTGACCACGTTGGATGATTTGTCGGCGTTGAAGGCGACTTTTCGCGTGCCGGAGCGCAGCATTCCGCAGGTGGAGGTGGGGACGCGGGTGGTGGCCAGGGTGCGGGTGGGGGCGAACGTGCAACCGGTCGAGACGGAGGGGGAGGTGTTTTTCGTGAGCGCGAGTATCGACCCCTCGGTGCGGGCGAGCGAGGTGAAGGCGATCTTGCGTTCGCCGCCGCCGGAGTTGCGGCCGGGGATGTTCGCGTCGGTGCGCATCTTGCTGGAGACGCGCGAGCAGGTCTTGGTTGTGCCGGAGGCGGCGTTGGTCTCCGGCCAGCGCGGGGTGCAGGTGATCGCGGTGGCGGAGAAGGAGGGGAAGCCGGTCGCGCGCTTCGTCACGGTGGAAACGGGTCTGCGCACGGGAGGGCGGGTGGAGATTCGTCCGGTCGCGGGTGAAACCCTCGAAGCGGGGACGCGCATCATCTCGTCCGGCGTCGGGGCCTTGATCCTGTTTCCCGGCGCGCCGTTGAATCCGGTGGATCGATTCGTGGAAATGCGGGACATCGGGAGCGAACGCCAATGATCCTCTCCGACCTTTCCATTCGTCGGCCGGTGGTGTGCATCGTGCTCGCGTTGCTCATCGTCACGGTGGGTTTGTTGTCGTTCACCTCGCTGCCGGTGCGCGAGTATCCCGACATCGACGCGCCGGTGGTCTCGGTGAGCACCAACTACCGCGGCGCCGCCGCAGAGGTGGTGGAGACGCAGATAACGGATCCGTTGGAGGAGCAGCTCAGCGCGATCGACGGCGTGCGCCTGATGCGTTCGGACTCCACGGAGGAACGCTCGCGGATCACGCTCGAATTTACCCTTGATCGCGACGTCGATTCCGCGGCGAACGACGTGCGGGACCGGGTGGGGCGGGCGCTGGAAAGCCTGCCCGACGAGGTGGACCCTCCGGAAGTCTCGAAGGCGGATGCGGACGACGATCCCATTTTGGTTTTGTCGTTCAACTCGCCCACGTATTCGCGGCTGGAGCTGGCGGAGATGGCGGATCGCATCGCGGTGCAGCGTTTGCAAACGGTGCCCGGCGTGTCGGCGGTGGAGCTGCGCGGGCCGCGTTTCGCGATGCGCCTTTGGGTGGATGCGGACCGGCTGGCGGCGCAGGGGTTGACCATCTCCGACGTGGAGGCGGCGTTGCGCGCGCAGAATGTGGACGTGCCGAGCGGGCGAATCGAATCCCGCACCCGGGAGTTTCCGGTGCGGTTGGACGGGCGGCTGGTCGAGGTGTCCGATTTTGAGAATCTGGTGCTGGCGACGCGCGGCGCGCACCAGGTGAAGTTTCGTGATGTGGGGCGGGTGGAGCTGGGTTCGGACGACTACCGGCGCGACAACCGTTTTAGCGGGCGCAACACGATCGGGGTGCGGGTGCTTAGGCAATCGCAGGCGAATTTGCTCAACGTGGCCGGCGCGGTGAAGGACCTGGTGCCGGAGATCAAGCGGAACCTGCCGGCGGACGTGAACGTGGATGTGGCCTACGACACGAGCGTGTTCGTCGAGCGTTCGGTGCGCGAAGTTCAGTTCACGCTTCTGCAGGCCGGCGTGTTGGTGGTGCTGACGATCTTCGTGTTCCTGCGGGACTGGCGGGCCACGATGGTGCCGTTGGTCGCGATTCCGGTTTCGCTGCTCGGGGCCTTCGCGGCGATGTCGTGGTTTGGCTTCAGTATCAACCTGCTGACCCTGCTGGCGCTGGTGCTCGCGGTGGGGCTGGTGGTGGACGATGCGATCGTGATGTTGGAAAACGTTTACCGCCGGATCGAGGACGGGGAGGAGCCGGTGCGGGCGGCGGTGTTCGGCGCGCGGCAGATGGCTTTCGCGGTGATCGCGACCACGCTGGTGTTGATCGCGGTTTTCGTTCCGGTGGCGTTTCAAAAGGGCAGCGCGGGCCGGCTGTTTTTCGAGTTCGGCATCACGCTCGCACTGGCGGTCGGGTGCTCGAGCCTGATCGCGCTGACTTTGACGCCGATGTTGTGCTCGCGGATGCTCAAGCTGCGGCGCGACGAATCGGGGCGGGCCACGCATGGATGGCTTTATCGGAAAACAGAGCCCGCTTTCGAGTGGTTGAACGAGCGGTTTTCTCGCCTGTTGAAGCGCGCGCTGGGCCAGCAGGTGCTGGTGTTGGGCGTGACCTTGATCTTCACGGTCGGCGGCATGTTTACCTACACGCAGCTTCAGCGGGAGCTGACGCCGGAGGAGGATCGCGGGTTGTTCCGTTTGATCATGAATTTCCCCTTGGGATCGAGCCCGGTTTACGCGACCTCCTACGCCAGCGAGGTGGAAAAAGTGCTGGCGGAAACGCCCGAGGTGGATCGCTGGTTTCGCAGCACGGGGGGCGGATTCGGCGGCGGGGCCAATCGTGGTTTCGCGTTCGTTTCGTTGAAACTTTGGGAGGATCGGGAGCGCTCGACGCAGGAGGTAATCGCCGAGCTGAGAAGCAAGCTGCGGGACAATACCGGCGGCCTGATGATCGTCTCGCCGGTGCGGCCGTTGGGCGGCCGGCGCAGCGGCTCGGGAGGCGTGCAGATGGTGTTGCAGGGGTCGGACTACGCCGAGCTTAGGGCGATGGCGGATCGGTTCGAGCAGGAGCTTCGGACAAACGACGTGATCGGCCAGATTCGCATCGAGCCCCAGCCCAACAAACCCCAGCTGGACGTGAGCATTGATCGCGCGCGGGCGGCGGATCTGGGCGTGCCGGTGGCAAACATCGCGGCGACCCTGGAGTCGCTTCTGGGCGGCCGCACCGTGACGCGTTTTCGGCGGGCGGCGGAAGAGTATGACGTGATTGTGCAAGTGGTCGATTCGGCCCGTGCGCAACCCTCGGATCTCGCGGCAATCTACGTGCGGGGGGCGGGCGATCAACTCGTGCAGTTGAGCAGCCTGGTCGATTTGCGGGAGACATCGGTGCCCGAGGGGTTTCCTCATCTGGACCGGCAGCGCTCCATCACCATCAGCGGCCAGCTTGCGGAAGGGCGCACGCAGGGCGACGGCGTGGCGGCTTTCGAAGCCGTGGCGGAGCGTATTTTGCCCGACAACATTCGCACCGCCTGGGAAGGCGAGACGAGGGAGTTTATCGAGAGCGCGAGCGACGCGTGGGTGCTTTTCGCGCTCGCGCTGCTCTTCACGTTTCTCGTGCTCGCGGCTCAATTCGAATCGTGGATACATCCGGTCACGATTTTTTCCGGCGTGGCCGTGGCCATCGCGGGAGGCGTGCTGGTGCTCTACCTGAGCCGGTTTTGGGGCGCGCCGATGACGGACAATTTGTTCTCCCGCTTCGGGCTGATCTTGTTGATCGGGTTGGTGGCGAAGAACGGGATTTTGATCGTGGAGTTCGCGAACCAGCTTCAACTCGAAGGTCGTGATGCGGCGCGGGCGGCCTTCGATGCGGCCACGCTGCGGTTTCGGCCCATTCTGATGACGTCGATTTCCACCATACTAGGCGCTCTGCCTTTGGCGGTGGCCAGCGGGGCCGGTGCGGAGTCGAGGAATCCGCTCGGCGTCGTGATCGTGGGGGGGTTGGCGCTTTCGACGCTTATTACCCTTTTCGTTATTCCGATGGTCTATATCCTGATGGACAAGGCCAGCGTCTCCCTGACCGGCCACGGCAGCGCGCGCGGGCTGAAGCGGGCGGCCGAGATCGGACACGAGGTGGAGAAAGCGGAACGTGAAACGGCCGGCGTGTGATGCGTGGTTGCGGCGGCGCGGGCGACCCGCATCCTCCGGCAAATGAAACGTCGCCTCCTCGCGTTGTTCGTCGCCGCAGCCAGCCTGCTTTTCCTGTCCGCCTGCACCACGGTGCAGGAAACCGGTCGTTCCCAGCTCATCCTTATGTCGGCCTCGGAAGAGGCGCGAATGGGGGTGCAGGCGTTTACTCAGATAAAGCAGCAGGAAAGAATCTCCACCGATCCGGCGGTGAACGCCCGCATACAGCGCATCGGCAAACGCGTGGCCGCCGCGGTCGGCCGGGATCTGCCCGAGGCGCAGTGGGAGTTTGTGGTTTTTGATTCCGATCAGGTGAACGCTTTCGCGCTGCCGGGCGGCAAGGTCGGTTTCTACACGGGGCTCATAAACCTGGCGGATAGCGACGACGAGATCGCCATCGTGATGGGGCACGAGGTGGCCCACGTGACGAGTCGGCACGGGGCGGAGAGACAATCCCAGGCGATGTTGATCGGACTGGGCGGCGTCGCCCTCGGCGTCGGCACGCGCAACGACAAGAACACCGATTACTACATGCTTGCCTACGGCTTGGGCAGCACGCTCGGCACCCTGGCCTATTCGCGAAGTCACGAGGCGGAGGCGGATGTCGTCGGCCTGGGTTTCGCGGCGCGTGCGGGCTACGATCCACGCGCGGCGGTGACGTTTTGGAGCAAGATGGCCGCGAATGAAACGGGTTCCCGCCCGCCCAAGTTTCTCTCCACGCATCCGCCCTCGGCGGAGCGCATCGAAAACCTGCGGCGGCTCGCGCCCCAATACATGCCGATTTATGAGCAGGCGAAGGCAACGCTCGCGGCGGGTGGCGCGCCGGCTCCGGTGAGACGGACGGCCAATGCCGCGCCGACCGCCAACACGACAACCGCGCCCGCGGCGCCCGCGCCCGCGCCCGCGAAAAGCGCGGCGAGCGAGCGCGAGGAACTGGACCGGTTCCTGGGCCGTTGATCGGCGCGTGATGAGTATCCGTTTTTTTAACTACAATCTGTTTTTCCGCATGTTTGATCCCGTCGAAGCCCTGAAAGAGTTTATCCGCCAGCCGAGCGTTTCCGCCGACCCCGCGTTCAAGGCGGGCATGAAGGGCGCGCTCGACTTCGCCTCCGGACTGTTGGAGTCGATCGGCTTCGCGGTGGAAGTGGTGAAGACCGACTTGCACCCGATCATCCTCGCTTCGCGAGGCGGCAGGCCCGAGTGGCCGCATGTGGTCATTTACGGCCACTACGACGTGCAGCCGGCCGACCCGCTGAATCTTTGGGACAGCCCCGCCTTCGAGCCGGAGATCCGGGGCAATCGCCTCTACGGTCGCGGGGCGGCGGACAACAAGGGGCCGCTGATGGTCCACATCGCGGCGGTGGCGAAACTGTTGGAGCGCAGGCCTGATCTTCCGCTGCGGATCACCTTTCTCATCGAGGGCGAGGAGGAGATGGGCAGTCCGAGTTTCGGGCGGTTTTTGGAGACGCACGGGGACCGGCTGCGCGAGGCGGATTTGGTTTATTTGTCCGACACTTTGTTGCCGCGCGAAGACCAGGTGGTGATCACGTGCGGGCTGCGCGGACTCGTCTTGTGCGACGTGGTGGTGACGGGGGCGAAGGGCGATCTGCATTCCGGTTTGCACGGCGGGGTGCTGCGCAATCCGATCCAGGCGATCACGGAGCTGTGTGCTTCGCTGCACACGCCGGACGGTCGGGTGAACATCGACGGTTTTTACGACGACGTGATGCCGGTCGAGACTTGGGAGCGCGAGCAGATCGCGGGGCTCGGCGCGGACGCGGAGGAATATCGAAAATTTCTCGGCATCCCGGCGTTTCACACGCCGCCCGGCTACACGCCCTTCGAGGCGATTCGGGTGCTGCCCACGCTGGAGTTCAACGGCATCGGCGGAGGCTACCAAGGCGAGGGAAGCAAGACCGTGATCCCGAGCAAAGCCTTCGTGAAAATAAGCTGCCGACTGGTGGCCAACCAGACTCCGGAAAAGATCCGCGAGTTGCTCTACGCCGCGATTCGGGAACGCATGCCAAAGGACGTGACCTTCGAGATCCTGGACCAGCACACGGGCATGCCCTACGTGGTGGTGCCGCCGGATCGCTCCAACACGCCCAGGGATCAGTCGCCGGTGCTGGCCAGCGTGTTTCGCGCGGCGGATGCGGCCATCGCCGAGATTTTCGGCAAGCCTCCGCTTTATCTTCGCGAAGGCGGCAGCGTGCCGATCATCGCCGACATCAAACGGGTGACGGGTCTCGATTCCGTGATGATCGGTTTGTTCCTGCCCGAGGACAATCTGCACGCGCCGAACGAGAGTTTTAATTTGGACGTGATGGCGAAAGGGATGATGGCGTCGGAGCGGATTTTGGAGACCCTGGCGGATGGTGGACTCTGACTGATGGCATGTCGGCCAAATGCAGGGCGCTGGCAAATCGGGCAACCGCGAGGTTATCAACCTAAACTTGGATACGGTGGTTGAATCCCGCTCGACGGGGCCTTTTTGTGGCACACATGCGTGAGTTCTTAAAAGTGTTGTCAAAAGGGTTTCAGGCCTTGGGCAACGCGCTGGGATCAAAAGGCGGACGCGGGACGGGTCAAGTCGGGGGAGATCTGGTGAATATCGCGGACTTGGTGCCCGGGATGATCTTTCGTTACCGCCTGCGACCGAACGGGACGGTGAGCTTTCCTTATGCGAGCGACGGGATTCGGGAAATTTACCGGGTGAGTCCGGAAGAGGTGAAAACGGATGCGAGCGTGATCGACCAGTATCTGCACCCGGAGGATCGGGAGCGGGTGAAGGCCTTGGTGATTGAATCGGCCAAGACGCTAAAGCCGCTGAAGATGGAGTATCGGGTGCGATATGCCGACGGCGAGGTGCGCTGGCTGCTTGGGCACTCGAATCCGGTGTGCGAACGCGACGGCTCCGTGCTTTGGCACGGGCACATCATGGACATCACCTCCTCGAAGCTGAGGGAGGATGAGATTCGGCGCACGCGTGATCGGTTGGGGTCCATTTTGCAGGCGGTGCCGGACATTCTTTTCGAGCTGGATGCGGAAGGTCGCTATCTATCGGTCCATGCGCGGAACGCGGCCGATCTGGCGGGGCCGCCGGATATGCTGGTGGGCAGAACGGTGCGGGAGATGACGCCGCCGGCGGTCGCCGACATGGTGGAACAGGCCATGGCCGAGGCGGATGCGCGGGGCGTGTCCGCGCTGCACGAACATCCTTACGATCTCGGGGGGCGGACCCGGTGGTTTGAATTTTCCATCGCGCGTGCGACGAATCAGTCGAACGACGGCTATCACTACGTCGCGATCAGTCGCGATATCGGGGCGCGCAAGGATGCCGAGCTGGCCTTGTTGAATTCGACTCGCGCGGCGGAGGCGAGCAACCGGAGCCTGGAGGCGGCGATCACGAGGCAGCGTGAACTGGCGGAGCAGGCGGAGGCGGCGAGCCGGGCGAAGAGCGCGTTTCTGGCGACGATGAGCCATGAGATCCGGACTCCGCTCAACGGTGTCATCGGCATGGTTGGTCTGCTGCTCGAGTCGAAGCTCGACAAGGATCAGCGCGGCTACGCGGAGGTGGTGCGTTCCAGCGGCACCTCGCTGTTGCACCTGATCGAGGAGATTCTCGATTTCTCGAAGATCGAGGCGGGTAAACTGGAACTCGAGCAGGTGGAGTTCAATGTGCGCGAGTTGTTGGAATCCACTTTGGACGTGGTGGCTTGGCGGGCGGAGGAGAAGCAATTGGAGCTGGTGTGCTCGGTGCATCCGCGCGTGCCCGCGCGGTTGAGAGGCGATCCCGGGCGTTTGAAGCAGATACTGGTCAACCTCGCGGGCAATGCGGTGAAGTTTACCGACCGCGGAACGATCGCGGTGCGCGTTTTGCCGCCGGGCGAGGACGCTCCTGAGGACACGCTGCGGTTCGAGGTGAGCGACTCGGGCATCGGCATCGAGCCGGAGCGTATCGGCAACCTGTTTTCCCCCTTCACCCAGATCGACGGTTCCAACACGCGCAAATACGGCGGCACCGGTCTGGGTCTGGCGATCTGCCGACAGCTGGTGTCTTTGATGGGCGGCGAAATCGCGGTCGAGAGCACCCCCGGCCAAGGCTCGTGTTTTTGGTTCACGGTGCGGTTGGCGGCCATGGAACAGACGAAGCCCGTGCCGGAGCTGGCCGGGCGCGCGGTGCGAATCCTCACCGGCAGTCGCGATCAGGCGGATGCCCTCGCGTGGTTGGTGGCGACGTGGGGCTGCATACCGAGCGTGTGGTATGGCGCGGATACCAAGCCGGTTTGGGCCGACGAGTTCGCAAGCGCGTCGCTGCTGGTGGTGGACGGGCGGCTGCTTGGGGACGAGGGCGAGAGGATCTCGCGAGAGGGCGACGTTTTTGCACCCACGCGAGGCGCGCTGCTGACGGCGCTGAACCGGCCGACGGAGTCCGTTCCGTCCGGCCTGGTCGCGATCACCCGGCCGGTTCACGGCGAGCGCCTGCTGGCGGCCTTGCTCGGGCGGCATGGCTCCGGATCGCAATCCAGACCGACCAGGGCGGCGGCGGACGGCGGCGGAGCGGACTCGCGTAGTGGACTTTTAACTACACCGGCGGACGGAAGCTCCGGGCCAAGGGTGCTCGTGGTGGAGGACAATCCGATAAACCAGCGGGTGGCGCGGGCGTTGTTGGCGAAGCTCGGGCTGAAGAACGTGGACGTGGCGGAAAACGGGAAGCTGGGCGTGGAGGCGACGGTGAAAAACGCCTACGACCTGATTTTCATGGATTGCCAGATGCCGGAGATGGACGGCTATCGGGCGACCGAGTTGATCCGCGATCCGGCCACCGGGGCGGTTAATCCTCAGGTGCCGATCGTGGCGATGACGGCGAACGCGGTCATCGGTGATCGGGAGCGTTGCCTCTCGGTCGGGATGGATGATTACCTAGCGAAACCGGTGCAGATTCAGGTGCTGCGTGAGATGGTCGGGCGTTATGTGCCTTCGGTGGCGGCGGCACAATTCGGGCACGAGACGTCGGGCACGTAGCGCGGGTCCTTTTGCTCGGCGGCGGTGAGGGGCATCTGGCAATTGAAACAGAGCACGGCATCCGTCTCGCGCAATCGGGGGTCCACGCCGACGCGGCGGTCGAAGACGAAGCAGTCGCCCCGGTAGTGCGCGCCGCCGCATTCCTCGAAGTATTTGAGGATGCCGCCATCGAGTTGGAAGATTTGCTCGAAGCCCTCGCGGAGGAGCAGGGGGGCGGCTTTTTCGCAGCGAATGCCGCCGGTGCAGAAGGTGACTACGGGGCGGCTTTTCAACTCGTCGGGCAGCTTGGCGACGGCGGCGGGGAAATCGCGGAAGTGGTCGATATGCGGAACGAGGGCGTTTTCAAAGGTGCCGAGCTTGACCTCGTAGTCGTTGCGGGTGTCGAGCAGGGTGATGGGGCGGCCTTCGTCGAGCCACTGTTTGAGCGTGCGCGGGTCGAGGCGCGGGGCGGGGGAGCGCGAGGGGTCGATGCCGTCCACGCCGAAGGCGATGATCTCTTTTTTGATCTTCACCAGCATGCGGTTGAAGGGGCGGGCGGCGGAGAGGCTTTCCTTCGGGGCGAGGTCCGCGAGACCGGGCAGGGCGCGGAGTTCGGCGAGGAGCGTCTCGGCGGCGGGGCGGGGGCCGGCCACGAAAAGATTTACGCCCTCGGTGGCGAGCAGGATGGTGCCGCGCAGGCCGAGTTTGGCGGTGATGACGCGCAGGCGGTCGCGCAGCGGCACGAGTTCCTCGGCCGAGAACGGGGTGAACCGGTAGGCGGAGTAGTTGACGATCTCGGGCGCGGTCTCGGGCATGGCGGCGAGGACGGGCGGCGCTTACTTGGTCTTTTTCTTCACGGCCTTGGGGCCGGAGAGTTTTTTCGTGCCGAGCGGGTAGCCGGCCTGCTTGGCGTGGAAGGCTTGGTTGAACTTCAGGTCTTTCTTGGACTGGACGTATTTCGACATGCCGACAAGGGCGCGAAAGAATGCGCGGTCGGGCAACCCGAAACGGCGAAAGGGAGACGGCGGCAGGATGCCGCCGCTATTTTTTGGCGACGAAGGCTTCCAGCTCGCGCACGGCGGCGGCCGGGCCGTCCTGGCGGCGCAGATCCTCGGCGACCTCGGCGGCGCGGCGGGCTTTGGCCGGGTCGGCGAGCAGGCGGTCGAGCGCGATGTGTAGTTGCTCCGGCCATACATTCTTTTTGAGGCGGAAGCCGCAGCCGAAGCGCTCGACCTCGGAGCCGAAGAAATTTTGGTCGCCGATGTGGGGCACGACGATCTGGGGCGCTCCGGCGTGGAGCGCGCTGGCGGTGGTGCCGGCTCCGCCGTGGTGGATGATGGCGGAGGCGTGGCGGAAGAGGCGGTCGTGCGAGACCTTGCCCACGATCTTGATGTGGTCGGCGTCGCCGAAGCGGGGGAACTGGGCCCAGCCGCGTTGCACGATGATTTTCCGTTCGCGCGGCCAGGAGCGGATGAAGCGCTCCATCCAGGCGCCGGAGTTTTCGTAAACCATGCTGCCGAAGGTGAGCACGGGGACCTTGCCGCCGGGAACATCGGAAACGAAGTCGCGCACCTCCGCGTCGAGTTCCTCGTCCGGGGCGGACTGCCAGCGCAGGTAGCCGACGTAGCGGAAACGGTCGTCGATCTCCGCGCCCGGGACGCGGAAAAGGTTTTCGGGCACGGTGACGAGAACGCGCTCGGCGGGTTTGGAGAAAAAGTTGCGCACCTTGGGCAGGCCGGCGCGACGGAGCGCGTCGGCGATGGAAGTGTTGATGGTGCGATCGACAACGGCGTTGGCGGTTTTCCAGAGCCAGCGGTTCCAGGCGCGGCGGGCGGCGCGGCCGAGCCAGTGCGGGGCGGGGAAATGCTCGGGCGGAAAGTCGGGGGAGGGGATGACGTGGGGGGCGAACGCGAGGGTGGCGAAGGGCACGCCGTGACGGTCGGCGATGCCCTTGTTCATGGGGAAGAGGTAGCTGGAAACGAGCAGATCGGTTTCGGGCATGATGGCGTCCATGCGCGCGATCATTTCGGGGATGTAGGACTTGGCCCCGACGTAGATTTCGCGGAGCTGGTGGACGGGGTTTCGGATTTTGTTGAGACGCCCCATCCAGTAGGCGAGGTCGGCCTGTTCCCAGTCGGGGCACAGGGCGTGAAACTCCACGCCGGCGGCCTCGATCTCGTCGCGGTAGTTCGGGATGGTGGCGAATTTAACGGCATGGCCTCGTTGTTGGAGCGCGACCGCCAGAGCGATGACGGGGTAGATGTCGCCGGTGGAGCCGTGGGAGGTGAGGACGATGCGCATGGAACGGTTGAGGGTGGTGCTGTGCCATCAAAAGTCGTGGTCGGCGAGCGCGGGACCGTCACGTTTGAGTGACGGCGGTTTGAGGATCGGAGCCCCGAGAGGCGAGGACGCGAAGCGCCGCGGGTGGAAGGTGACGACGCGGCGTGACACAAAAAAACCCGGCACCGGGGACGGTGTCGGGCTTTTTTGGATACGCGCGGGAAGCGCGGGGAGGGTTAGCGTTTGAGGATTACGAGGTCGGCGCGACGATCCTGGGCCATGACGTCCTCGGCGGCGTTTTCGGTGGCTTCGAGATCGCCCTTGGAGAGGGTTTCGACGCGGGTGTCCGGAACGCCGATGGTGACGAGGTATTGTTTGGCGGCGTTGGCGCGGCGGTCGCCGAGGCCGAGGTTGTATTCGGTGGTGCCGCGCCAGTCGGCGCGTCCTTCGATGAGGAGGCGATACTGGGGATTGGAGTCGAGGTAGGCCTTGGCGGCGTCGAGCTTGGCGCGCTCGGGACCGGCGATGGCGGATTGGTCAAAGGCGAAATAGACGGGTTGAAGGAGGCCGCGGATCATATCGTCGGTCTCGGAGTAGCCAGGGCCACGATTCTCAAGGGTGCTGCCGAATTCGGTCATGCCGCCGTCGTTGAAGCCGGCTCCGAAGCCTCCGGCGTCGTTGGGGTTGAGCTGTCCGGTCTGGCTAATGACTGTCTGGGACGGGTCGCGACGGGGTTTTTTGCGGCAGCCGACCGAGACGAGCAGGGCGGCTGCGAGGAGAACGTAGATGGCCTTGCGGCTGAAAGCGTGCGTCATAGTTGTGGGCTTTGGTTAAGTCCCATGCGTCTTGCGTCCTCAAGCAGATTCGGGATGCTGCGCGCCTGTTCAAACCATGTCCGGCGATTTCACCTGCTTCCTCTTCGACAACGGTTCCTTTCGTCCGGACGCGACCCGCTGCCTGCGGGTTTTGGCGGGGCGGTTGCAAGCTGTTTTGGGGGTCGAGGTAAGGGCGGTCTCGTTGCTGCACTCGACGCGAATCGCGGCGGCGGAGTTGGACGGGGTGCCGGCGCAGTTGCTGGAGCCGGCGTTGGACGCGTGGCTGGGAGGTAATCCGGGGGGGCGGGCGGTTTTGCTGCCGTTGTTTTTTGGTCCGAGCGGGGCTTTGGTGGACTACGTGCCGGAGCGGTTGGAGGCGCTGCGGGAGCGGCATCCCGGGGCGCGGGTGGTTTTGGCGAATGCGATGGTGTTGCCCGACGAGGAGCCGATCGAGTTGGTGGCGGTGTTGGCGGATCGGGCGCGGCGCGCGGCGAGGGCCAAGGGGTGGACGAAGCCGAAGGTGGTGTTGTGCGATCATGGCTCGCCGTTGGCGAGTGTCACGGAGGTGCGCAACCGGTTGGGGGCGTCGCTGGAGGAGGTGTTGCGCGAGGAGACGGAGGCGGTGGGGGTGGCCTCGATGGAGCGCAGGGAGGGCGATGAGTTTGCGTTCAACGAGCCTTTGCTCGCCGCGCGGCTGCGAACGCCGCCTTTCGATTCGGGCGAGGTGGTGGTGCTGCTCCAATTTTTGTCGCCCGGAAGGCACGCCGGTCCGGGAGGAGATGTCGCGGAAATCTGCGCGGCGGCGGAGGCGGAGCGCGTCGGGCTAGCCACCGTGATGAGCGATCCGATCGCGGATGATGCCCGGTTGGTGACGGTGTTGGAGCGTCGCGCGCGGGCGGCGCGGGCCTGTTTGCCGGACTAGAAGATCCGCCCTGCGCGGGGAAGCTGGGGCGGCTTGGGTCGAGGCGCGCTAAAACGAGGCCTTGCGGGGGTGGATGAGGCCGATTTCGACGGCGTAGCGGGTGAGGCTGGCGACGTCGTGGAGGTTTAGTTTGCGCATCAGGTTGGTGCGGTGGTTGTCCACCGTTTTCACGCTGATGTTTAGTTTGGCGGCGATTTCCTTGGTGCTGTGGCTTTCGGCGACGAGCTGGAGGATTTCGCGTTCGCGGTCGGTGAGGAAGTCGGAACTGTTGCTCGAGCCGGGATTGGCGACGACGTCGCGAAGCAGGGCGGCCACGGCGGGTCCAAAGTAGGTGCCGCCGGCGGCGACGATTTCGAGGCCCTTTTTGAATTCGGCGAGGCCGGCGGTTTTTTCGACGAAACCATGGGCGCCGATTTCGAGCATCTCGCGGACGAGAACGGGGTTTTCGTGGCCGGAGAAGACGAGGACGCGAATGTGGGGAAGCTGTTTCACCAGGCGACGAAGGAGATCGACCCCGTTGAGGCCGGGCAGCTTGGCATCGAGCACCAGCAGGTCGGGCTTGAGTTCAAGGCACAGCGCCAAGGCTCCCTGGCCGTCGCCGCTCTGGCCGACGAGCTGGTAGTTTTTTTCCATCAACAGAATCTCCACCAGCATCTCGCGAATGGCAGTTTGGTCTTCAATTATGACGAGTCGCTTCATGGCGCTAAGCTCATTGATTGCCGCTTGGTAGAAATGCAACGGGCAATGTCCAGTCATAGGCAAACGCCGAGTTCGCGAGCAGAATCCTGATCGAGCGCCATTTTGTCCGGGGTTGGCGGCTGAGGACGGTCGGGAAACCAAGATGCGGCAGGCGCAACAAGAGCGGGCGCCGACGGTGGTGGGTCGACCGGGATTCGAACCCGGAACCAACAACTTAAAAGGATGCTGCTCTACCGTTGAGCTATCGACCCCCGAACACCGCAAGGGTGCTTTGGATGCGTTTGCGGCGGGCCTTGGCAAGGGTTTTTTGCACGACAGATGGACAAGCCGGTTGACAGTGGCGCGCGGCGCGGGGCTCTTAACGGTTCAGCGATGACATCCCCGTCCCAGTCGTCCTCCTCGGCACCGCCTTACGTGCAGGCCGACCAAACCCCCGGCAAAACTGTCGTGGGGGAGGGAACATTCGCGGCCGCGGCGCGTCGTAGGGCGGAAGAACATATGTCCGCACGAACTCAAGAAGTCGCTCTGGATCGCGTTTTGGTCGATCGTTTCCGCAACGGGGACTCGGCCGCGTTTGATGAAATGGTCACGCGCCACTGGGATCGCATCTACAGCATGGTGCATCAGCTTCTGCGCAACCAGCAGGATGCCGAGGAGGTGACGCAGGATGCCTTCATCCGCGCGCACCGGGGGCTGGCCAACTTTCGCGGGGATTCCGCGTTTTCCACGTGGCTGTATCAAATCGCGACCAACCTCGCGCGTAACCGTTATTGGTATTGGTGGCGCCGGAAGCGGGACCGCACGGTTTCGTTCGATCAGCCCTTGGGCGAGGACAACGATACACCGTTGGCCGAAATTTTTGTCGGCGACGCCGAGACTCCGGGCGAATTGACCTCTACCCAGGAACTGGTGGATCGCATCGCCGCGGGCATGGAAAAACTTAGCGCTCGCCACCGGGAAGTTTTGGTTTTGCGAAATGTTAAAAATCTTTCCTACGAAGAGATCGCGGAGATTTTGGGTATTTCCGTGGGCACAGTGAAAAGTCGTATCGCGCGAGCTCGCGACAGTCTCAGAAAACTTATTGGAGAGGATGACCAGTGATGAATGACCGTCGATTTAAAGAACTTGTTAACTTGCATCTAGATCATCGGCTTACGGACGGTGATGCGATAGAGTTGGAGCAGGCGTTGCGGAACGATCCCGCGCGTCGTCGGGTGTTGAATTCCTACGTTAAAATGGAGCGGGGTTGCTCCGCGCTGTGTCGTGGTTCCGCGTCCGGGGCGCCGGCTCCGGACTTTGTCCTGAGAGCGATTCGTCAGGCCGACCGCTCCGACCGCAAGGCCAACGCTTCGGAACGCCCCTTTGCACGCGCCTGGGCTTGGGGTTCCTGGAGCACGGCGACGGTGGGTCTGGCGGCGGCGGTAGCGCTGTTGGTGGTCCGCGTCGAGCGGCCGTCGGGTTTTGCGAACATCGAAGGCGAGACTCCGAGCCCGGGTATAATGATCGCCGCGGCGGACGACGAAAGAATGGCGGTGATGGTGGGTGATGTGTCGCTTTCGGGCGGTGCGGACGAAATGTCCACGGTGGCATCTTTTCTGCCGCCCCACCTCACTTTGGCCGCCTTGGGAATATCCAGCGAAACGCGTGAGGTCGGCGTGGTCTCCAACTGGAGTCAGCCGCTCAACGACGTCACGGACGCCGAGATGGAACGCGCGGCCTTTTGGGCGCGCGCGGCGAGTCGTCCGGATTGGTCGGTAAATTCGAATGCGGCGCTGCGCTTCAGCGGCGTGACAATCGGTGAATCTGCGGTGCAGACCAGCGCGGCGTCGTTCACTTTTGAGCGCTGACAGGCGAAACCAGAGTCCGTCGGCCGGGTGCAAAACTCAGTTTGGCTTTAGACCGGGTTTTGAGTTGAAATCCGCAAGTTATGGCAGGCAAAGGGTTATCTGACCTGGCCAGCTTTGCGGGCTTTGCGTCTAAAAAATTAAATTCAAGAGGTGGTTGTTATCATACCAGTCACCCGATGCTTTTAGACTTCTGGCCGCGATCTGTAGGCCAGACCGCTGGTCTGGCTTCGCTCTTGGGCAGCAGCCCGACCACCGGTCGGGCCTACATCCTAAAGTCCAAATTCAATAGGCGTATGGTATCAGACGCGCTCTTCGGCGCGTTTTTGGAGGATGAATTTTTTGCCGCAGGCGAGCTTGGCGGCGAGAGGGCTTTCGGGGTCGAGCGCGCGCCAGAACGGGGCGCTGCCGGTCGGATTTTTTTGCGCAACGAATTCGGAGTAGGCCAGCTCGGCGACCACGCGCAGGGCGATGCCAGTGGTGACGGGACATGCGTGGTCGGCACCGTATTGGCGGGCGAGGGCGGCGCGGATATCGGACTGTTGAAGGGCGCGGCCCAAGGGAATGGTGCGGACGAATTGATCGACCATCCTGGGGGTAACGATGAGCATCAAGGCGCCTGCGGGTATGCCGGCGAAGGGCTTGTCGATGGTTTTGATTTGAAGCGGCTTTGAGCAGTCAAACTTCGCGCGCCAGTCGGGTGTTTTTTTGGGCTTCATGGGTTCGTTTAGGTCGGACTGCGAATGGTGGATATGCGGACTCGAAGGTTATTCGCGACGGATTAGTGGCTATGAGTTTGGCGGGTGGAGAGGAACCAAGGCAACGGTGCGGCGGTGTCGAGATGGAGTTGGCCATGACCGTTGGCGCGATCCCACGTGATCGTGATCTGGTGGGATCGGGAGGGGAGTCGTAGGGAGACGCGGCGGGTGCCGTTGCGGAGGGCGAGTTCCCTGGTGTTGATGTAGAATTGGGGGTTGCCGAAACCGAGGTGAGCGAGGGTGTCGAAGCGTTGATCGGGGGAGTTGGGGGCGTCGCGGTCGCGGGTGTGGCGGGGCCGGTTACGGGTCCGGCGAGGGTGCGGTATCTCAGGCGCGCCATCGCGGGCGGGCGAGGCGGGCACGGCGCGAGAAAAGGGGGGCAAAAAAACCGAGCGGCCGTGAGGCGCGCGCGGTTTGGGAGGCGTCCGGATTACCGGACGCGATGATGAAACGGTCATGCCTCAAGCGAGGCGGCGGCGGCGCGAGGCGACGAGACCGAGGGCGCCCAAGCCGGCGAGGGCGGCGAAGGAGGAAGGTTCGGGGATGACGGTGACGGCGTAGTCGTCAACTTGAAGGGTGGTGGCACCGACTCCAGATGCCACCGGGAGGCGCGCGCGCACGCCGGAGAAGTAACCGTCGGCAGGCGCGGGGTCGGCGATGTAGCCGCTAAAGCTGGCCTAGGTGCCGATCTGGGTGTTTGTCCCGTCGAACAAACCGAGGGAAAGATCGTAGGTGTTGCTGGCGGTATTGGTGACGTTCAGCCGCAGGGTGTAGAACGTATTCAAGGTTACCGCTCCGGCGCTCGCGCCATTGGGGTCGGCCAAACCTGCGGTGCTCAACGTCACGTTGCTTCCGTCGATCTCGATAAGGCGAAGACGACCGATGCTGCCCGAGGTCGTGCTGAGCACCGTGTAGTCGGCGAGCAGGTAGCGCGTGGCGTTGCTGCTGCCGAGAAAGGTGTTATTGAACGCGAACGCGACGAGTCCGAAGGTTTTGTCCCCCGTATTGGTCAGCGCGGTCGCGCTGGTGTCCAAGGCGGTGAATCGGAAGCTGCTGGAAAGCGTGTAGCTGGTGTTGGCGGAGTTGCTCAACTGAACCGAGCTGTAGGCAACCGGCGTGCCTGCCGTGGAGCCGGGGTTGCCGGTGTGGTTCAGGGTGCCGCCGCTGGCGGAGAAGAGGTTGTTCGTGGCAAGCGTGCCGGACGAGAAATCGTTGGAGTAGGGGATGGTCACTTGAGCCGAGGCGGATGAGGCGACGACGGCGAAAGCGGCGAGGGTGGCGCCGGTGCGAATGAGAGGAGGCAGGAGTGGGTTCATACGCCGACATAATAACGGAAATGACTGGCGGGAGGGTAACGAGTCCGCGTAAATCCATTCCGCTTTTCCGCAATGGCTTCGTCTGCCTCCACCTTTCGACGCATCGGGCTTTTCGTCCGGGCCGACCTTTCCACCAAACGCGAATTGATGCGCGGGATCGCGGCGGAGGCGCGCACGCGGGGGAACTGGGAGTTGTTGTTGCTCGCGCCGGTGAACCGGCACGTGGCGTTCAACGTGCCGCCGGTGATGGACGGGTTGATCGCCTGGCTCGACGAGCCGGACGAGGCGAAAACCCTGCTCGTGCGGCGTCCGCCGGCGGTGTTGCTCGGGGGTCGCGAGCCCGAGGGCGATGTGCCGGTGGCCCGGCTGCGCTTCGATAGCGTCGCGATGGGGCGGCGCATCGCCGAGGCGCTTCTGGGAAAGGGGCTGCGCAACTTCGCCGCGTATTGTCAGCGGCTCGACTATGCTTACGGGGGCGAACGCCTTCGCGGCTTCGCCGAACGCCTCGGCGAGGCCGGTTTGCCCGCGCCGTCCTGTTATGATGGCGAGGTCATGAGTCGCGAGCCGTCGCGCTGGCTCGATGAACTGGAGACGCTCGGGACCTGGCTGCGCGGCCTGCCGAGGCCTTGCGGCCTGCTTTGCGACACCGACCAGGCGGGCGCGGATTTGCTGCGAGCCTGCCAACACCACGGTGTGCGCGTGCCGGACGAAATCGCGGTGATCGCGGTGGGTGACGACGACCTGCTTTGCCAGCTTTCGCACCCGGCGTTGAGCTCCCTCAATCTGCGTCCGCGCGACGCCGCGCGGCTGGCGGTGGAGTTGCTGGAGCAACGGATGCGCCACCCGCGGCGACGTCCCTCCGAGCATGTGCTCGCGGATTTTCCGATCATGGAGAGGGCCTCGTCGGATTTGGTGGCGGTTGACGACGCGGCGGTGGCGGCGGCGCTGCGGTTGATCCGTGAGCGGGCCTGTTCCGGACTCGGGGTGGAGGAGCTGGCGCGGGCCACCCGGCTCTCGCGTCGCATGCTGGAAATGCGTTTCAAGGCGGCGACGGGCAACACGCTGCATGGCGAGATCACCCGCGTGCGGATGGCGCGCGCGCAGGAGTTGCTCGCCGAATCGGACCTGCGCGTCGCGGAAATCGCGGAGCGCTGCGGCTACGGCGAACCGCAGCGGTTGTGCGAGGCCTTCGCGCGCGAAGGACTGGCAAGCCCGGCGGCGTGGCGGGCGGCGCGGCGGGGCGGGATGGTGTAGTCTCGCGGCGGATACAGCCTCTTTGTCGTTCAGGGCTCGAGCACGACGCGGAAAAAGCAGCGCGGGCCGGACGGGGGCGCGGTTTGCAAGGATGCGGCGCGGCCTTCGATCAAGGCGCCGAAGTCGGTCCAGTTGGTGAGATCGGTGCTGGTTTGCCAGTGGTAGCGTTGAGAGGCGTCGAGGTCCTCGACGCCGAGGCGCGCTTCGTTGGCCTGCGCGTCAAGCGCGAGGGTCACGCGCGGGAGCGGCGTCCGCTCGGTGGCGAAGAGGCCGGTCTGGCCGACGGGGAGGAGCACGCTCGCGCCGGGTCCGGGAGCGGCGGGGCTGAAGCTCGCGCCCGTGCTGCGGTGAAGGGAGTTCATGCCGGGGCGCGTGATCGTCCAGGCGGCGTCGCCGGGGGAGGCGAGGGCCACGCGCGAGGCGTCGGCGAAGGGCGGGCGGGTGGCGGTCAGGAGGTGCAGGTGGCCATCGCGCGAGAGAAGGCGCAGGGGGCGGTCGTTGGCGGGGTCGAGGCCGGGGATGTTTTCAATGACGAAGCGGGTGCCGTCGGCGATGCCGGTGGCGGCCCAGAGGTGGGGCGTGCCGGGGTTGGCGATGAAGAGCAGGCGCGGGCCGGCGGCCGTGGCGACCTCGACGGGGTCGAGCGGGGTGGGGCCGAATTGGTTGACCGTGCCCTCGGGGTAGAAGGTGAGCGGGGTGAGGTGGGCGGGTTGCCAGGGAGCGGAGGCGTTGGCGGGATCGTGGCGCAGGAGGAAGACGCGGTCCCAGGAGCCGGAGAGGTTGTTGACGACTTGGGCGGCGTAGAGGGCGCCGTCGAAGGTGAAAAAGCGCTCGGGGATGAAGCGGGCGTCGAAGCCGGGGGGCGGGGTTTGCTCGACGCGGGTGAAGGCGAGGTCGGGCGCGGCGGCGGGGGCGGAGAAGATGCCGGGGAAGCGGGCGTTTTGGTTGGTGAGGGCGTTGCCGACGAACCAGCGGTTGTTGAAGAAGGTGGCGTCGCGGATGTGGTCGCCCATGGCGGTGCGGATGCTGGTCCAGCCGGTGCCCTCGTTGACGTAGAGGTTGTTGCCGTTGTGGTCGGCGAAGCCGTCGTAGCTGGTGGCGAGGAGTCGGCCGTCGGGGAGGAGATGGAGTTCGTCGAGGGCCTCCTCGGGCCAGAGGGCGTCGGGGTTGTCGTGGCCGACGAGGGCGGTGGCGGGGTCGAGGTAGAGGGCGCGCTTGGGGGCGAGGTTGTTGGTGTCGCCGCAGGAGAGGTAGAGGCGGCCGTTGGCGGGGAAGTGACGCAGGGTGTGGTATTGGCCGGAGACCTGGGCATTGTAGTTGGTGTAGGCCGAGGCGGAGTCGGAGTTTTCCCAAATGGGGCTGACGACCCACTGAAGATGGGAGGTGAGATCGCCGAGGGTCTGGGCCGATAGGGAGGCGGAAAGCAGGCAGGCGAGGAGGGGCAGGCGAAACGGGCGGGGCATGCGCGAAGATTTCCCGGCGGGCGGGCGCGCTCAATCGGCGGGGATGTTTAACGCGTTAAGCTTAGCTTGGCGTGGTATGCTCGCGGATTCGAGCGGAGCTTGGTGCGATGATCGACGGCGACGCAGGAACCTTGGCTTGGTTGAACCACGAGGCCCCGGCTTCGGCTAGTGCCGAGGCGGGGCGGAGCTTTGAGCTGAGGCTGGCGTCGCAGTGGGACAATCCCGACGGGTCGATCGAGCGCGGGTATGGCGGGCGTTCGGTGTTTTTCCCTTGGGAGGCGGAGGATGCGGAGGACGGGGAGAGGGCGGTGCGTCGGGAGCGGTATGCGCGTTTGTTGGCCGAGGCGGGGTTTAACGGCGTGATTTTAAACAACGTCAACACGACCACGCTCGGCGACGCTGGCGCTTGTTCACATCGGAGGGATTGAAGCGCTTGGTGGATTACGCGAACGGGCTGAGGCGGCATGGGCTGAGGCTGTGGCTGTCGGTTAATTTTTGCCAACCCATGCTTGAGGGCGGCTTGCCGACGGCCGATCCGGCGGACCCGGCGGTGGCGGCCTGGTGGCGGCGCAAGGCGGACGAGGTGTATGGGTTGATTCCGGATTTCGGCGGGGTGCAGGTGAAAGCGGACAGCGAGGGCGAGCCGGGGCCTTTCGCCTACGGGCGCACGGCGGCGGACGGGGCGAATTGTCTGGCGGCGGCGTTCGGGCCGCACGGCGGGCGGGTGTTGTGGCGGTGCTTCGTGTATGATCGGGGGGAGAGTGATCGCTGCACGGCGGCGCAGGCGTTTTTCGGGCCGCTGGATGGTGCGTTTGATCCGGCGGTGACCTTGCAGATCAAGCACGGTCCGTTGGATTTTCAGGTGCGGGAGCCGCTGCATCCGCTCTTCGCGGCGTTGCGGCGCACAAGCGTGTGCATGGAGCTGCAGGCGGCGCAGGAATACACCGGGCATGACACGCATCTGTGTTTTCTCGGGCCACGCTGGCGCGAGCTGCTGAACACGCCGCTGGACGAGGCGACGGGGGAGACGGCGGCGGAGCGCATCGCGGCGCGGGCGGGCGGCGGGCTTTGCACGGTGGTGAACCTCGGCGACCACGCGACCTGGGCTGGGCATGATCTGGCGATGGCCAACACCTTTGCTGCGGGGCGGCTGGGGCTGGACCCGCGGGCGGACCCGGCGGACGTGACGCGGGAGTGGGTGGCGCGGACCTTTGGCGCGGGCGCGGCGACGGGGGAGCCGGGCGCGCGGTTCGTGGGGATGATGCTGCGCTCGGCGGACGTGTTTGCGCGCTACACCGCGCCGCTAGGCCTGGCGATGCTGCACGATTGCGGGCCCTCGGCGCGCAACCACTTCGATCCCGCGCCGGAACTGCGCGCGGCCTATCATGGCGCGACGTGCGAGGGGGTGGGGCGGGATCGGGTGGCGTCGGGTTTCGCGGCGCAGTATCCGCGCGCGCAGGCCGAGCGCTTCGCCGATCCGCGCAGGTGTCCGAGCGAGTTGTTGTTGTTTTTTCATCATCTGTCCTGGGCGTATCGGCTGGCCGACGGGACGACGGTGCGAGAGGCCTTGGAGCGCGAGCTGACGGACGGGGCGCGCGAGGCGGTGGAGCTGGCGGAGACCTGGCGCGAGCTGGCCGCGGTGGTGGACGCGGAGCGGCACGCGCGGGTGGCGTGGCGATTCGCGGCGCAGGTCGCGCACGCGGAGCGTTGGCGTCGGGTGCTGTGTCAGTATTTTTTGGATACGCAGTCGCCCGCGACCGAGAAGGCCGCGCTGGTGGGCTGAATGTTTTATCATGCCGGCCGTTTACTCCCCTCCGCGCGCGCCGAAATCGGTGCGCGTAAAACGCGACGCCGCGAATTCGGCGGCGTATTATCTGACGCTGGCGCCGGCCGAGGCGGAGGCGACGGGCGCGGCGTGGCGTTTTCCCGGTTTGACGCGGTGGTGCGCGCTGCATCGGCGCGGGTTGTTTTGGAGTGAACCGAAGTGGGGTGCGGACCCGGCGGCGATTCCGCCGCAGACGCAGTGTCTGATCTGGAGCGCTGCGGGCGGGGGGAGGCACGTGTTGCTGCCGCTTTACGCGGGCGAGCACCGGGCGACCTTCGAGCCCACGCCGGAGGGCGCGGCCTTGCGGCTCGCGGCCGGTATGGCGTCAAGCGAAGGCGAAGGCGAAGGCGCGGGTGGCGCGGCCAAGCCGGTGGTCGCGGCGGTGTATGCCTGCGGGCCCGACACGGCGACGGCATTGCGGCGGGCGTTTCTGGCGGCGCGCGAGGCGCTGGGGACTTTTCGGCTGCGGGAGGAGAAGGCGCGGCCGGAGTTTTTGGACTACCTGGGCTGGTGCACGTGGGACGCGTTTTATCACCAACTCTCGGCGGCGAAAGTGCGGCGCGGACTCGATAGTTTTGGGCGCGGCGGGGTGACGCCGGGGTTCATGATGCTCGACGACGGCTGGCTCGATGTGACGGGAGATCACCTGAACGGGTTCGCGGCGGACGCGAAAAAGTTTCCCGGCGGGCTAGCGCCGGTAATTCGCGACGCGCGGCGTCGCGGGGTGCGGAAATTCGGGGTGTGGCACGCGTTGCAAGGTTACTGGGCGGGTGTCGCGCCGGACGGTCCGTTGGCGCGCGACTACCGGCTCGACGCGCGACCGGGCAACATACGGCCGTGGAATCCCGACGAGACGCGCGAGCTGGCGCGGGTGGAGGAGGCGGACATCGCGCGATTCTATCAGGATTTTCACCGGCATCTGCGCGCGCAGGGCGTGGACTGGGTGAAGGTGGACGGGCAGGGCGCCTTGGAGCGTTTCACGGCCGGGCGCACCGGGCGGGTGGGGGCGACGCGGCGTTGGCAGGAAGCGTTGCAAGGCGCGGCGGCGGCGCACTTCGGCGGCGGTTTGCTGCACTGCATGAGCAACGCGAACGACATCGCGCTGCATCTCGGCGCGGGCAACGCGTGGCGCAACAGCGACGATTATTTCCCCCGGCGCGGCACGGACCAGCAGCGGCGGCATCTGGTGTTCAACGCCTACAACGCGCTGTGGTCCGCGAATTTCGCGTGGCCGGATTGGGACATGTTTCAGAGCCACGGTCCGGAGGCGGCGGCGCACGCGGCGGCGCGCGCGTTGAGCGGCGGGCCGATCTATGTGAGCGATCATCCCGGGAGGCAGGATTTCGCGCTGTTGCGCCGGGTGGCGCTGGCCGACGGGCGCGTGCCGGCGTGGGACCGGCCGGCGTTGCCGACGGAGGACATCGTGTTGCGCGATCCGCTGAGCGAGGCGGTGGCGCTGAAATTGCACAACCGGCGCGGTCCGCTCGGCGTGCTGGGGCTTTTTTATTGTCGCACGGTCGAGACGGCCGGGCCGCTGGTGGCCAGTTGGCGGGCGGACGATGTGCCCGGATCGCCGGCGGGCGAGCCCATGGTGGAGTGGTCGCCGGTCGATGAAACGCATCGTCTGCTCGCGCCCCGCGAGCGCCGGCGCGAGACGCTGGGGCCGGGCGAGTTTCGCGTGCGGGTGTTTGCGCCGATCGGCGCGGCGCGCGCGACCTGTCTGGGCTTGCGCGGACTTTGGAACGGGGCGGCCGCGCTTGGCACGCTGGCCAACGAAACGCCCGGACGGATGGCGGCGCGGCTGCGTTTGCCCGGCTCCGCGGTTTTCTGGAGCGAAGAGGCGCCGCGTCACGTGACGGTGGACGGCAGACCGGCGCCGGTGCGGCGGATCGACGAACGACTTTGGTCCGTGGCGGTGCGCGGGAACGAAGGCGGGGAAGTGATCGCGAGCTTTTGAGCGGCGGAGGAGGCGGAGCAGGCGGAGAACGCCCCGTGGTTTTTGGTGCGCGAGGGTGGAATGATCTTACTCGGGGCTGGATTCCATGGCGGCGCGGGCGGCGGATTCTTCGGCTACTTTCTTGGAGCGGCCGTGACCTTCGCCGAGGAGGCGGTCGGCGAGAAAGACGCGCGACGTGTATTCCTTGGCGTGGTCGGCGCCGCCGCTTTGCACGGTCTCGTAACGCAGGGCGGCGGTGCCATGGAGGGGCTGGATGCGTTCCTGGAGTTGTCCCTTGGGGTTGTCGGCCGAGAGGCCGGCGGCGAAGCGTTTTTCGAGGTCGCCGTAGAGGGCGAGCACGCGGGCGCGGGCGACTTCGAGACCGGCGTCCAGATAGAGCGCGCCGATGAGGGCTTCGAGGGCGTCTTCGAGGTTGGAGGGGCGGGCGCGGCCTTCGGGGGTGTTCTCGCTGCCGCCGAGGCGCAGGGCGGCGTCGAGGCCGAGGTCGAGCGCCAGGGCGGCGAGCTGGCGGCCGTTGGCGAGCACGGAGCGGCGGCGGGATAGCGGGCCTTCTTGTTCGTCGGGATAGCGGGCGTGGAGCTCGGTGGTGAGGATGAGTTGGAGAACGGCGTCGCCGAGGAATTCGAGGCGCTGGTTGTGCGGACCGGCGTCGGGGTTTTCGTTGAGGTAGCTCGGGTGGGTGAGCGCCTCGGAGAGCAGGGCGGGACGGGCGAAGGTGTGGCCGAGCGCGGCCTGAAGGGCGTCGGGCGGAGGGGTCATGACGAGGCGCTGGAGTAGCGGCGTAGTCCGGCGTTGAATACGGCGACGGCGACGGCGAACCAGAGAGCGGTCGCGCCGAGCAGCCAGGCGGCGTGGACGGGTTCGAAGCCGTGGATGAGCACGCGGGCGGGCACGTTGCTCACGATGACGACGGGCAGGATGAAGACGAAGGCCACGGCGGCGACGCCGCGCAGGGCCTCGCGCGGGAGGCGGGAAAACTCGGTGAGGCCGAAGTAGCCGCCCTCGATGCCGCTTGCGCTTTTGAGCCAGAAGACGAGCGAGATGATGGTGAGCAGGGTGGCGTAGTGCAGGGCGAGGCCGCAGAGCACGAAGAGGGTGTAGGCGGCGAGCTGGCCGAGGCTGGGATCGAGGCCGAGCTCGCGCGCGGCGTAAACGACGATGGCGAGGGCGACGGGGACGTTGACCAGGCCGTCGAGGTCGAACTTGCGGGTCGAGAGCATGAACAGCGGCGAGCCGGGCTGTGCGAGGAAGAAGTCGAAGTGGCCGCTGCGGACGTTGCGTCCGAGCTCGAAGAGGTTGCTCCAGAAAAACGCCATGAGCAGGCGCTGCACGAGCAGGGTGGTGCCGACGAGGAGGAGCATCTCGTATTGGGTCCAGCCGGCGATGCTGTCGGTGTGGCTGTAGATGATGCCGACGAGTAGAACGTTGACGCTCATCCAGATGAACTCGACCAGGGCCCACATGAGAAAATCGCCGCGAAACATCATGGCCCGCACCAGCGAGTAGCGGATGCTGGCGAGCCAGATTTTGGTGTAGCGAAGGAGGGCGGGCATGATCAGCGGGCGATTTGAACTATTACAAGAACGCCAAGACGAGCAGGCCGAGTCCGAAACCACCGAAGGCAAACGTGGCGGTCAAAAAGATCCATTCGCCAACGTCCGGCCAGAGCGAGCGTCGGAACTCGGTCGGATTGTTCGGATTCACGCGCAAGTCGACCGTTTTGCCGACTTCGAAGTCGGCGATGCTCAAGCGCGTGGATTGAGCGGTTTGGTAGCGGACGTGTCTGGTTGCGCCGGTCTTGTCCGTGAACCGGAAGGTCGCTCGTGCGCTGCGGGCCAGGCGACTGCGGCTTCTGCCGCTTCGCACCCGGTGCTCGGAAATTTCCACTTCGGTGATAGTGGCGGGCACGAGAGGCCAGCGGCGCGCATTTTGGATTTGGAGCAGGGTTTTCCCCGCACCCATGGCGGCTATGGTTCCGAAGCCGAGAAAGGCCACGCCCATGCCGAACAGGGGCCAAAACGGCAATTCGGAGACGGTGTCGGCCATGGGTTTGTGAGTGTGGAGAGATCAGCCTCCGACGGCGGTGTGGAGGCGGAGGCCGCGGTTCCAGAGGACGCGGGCGAAGATCATAAGCAGGACGACCCAGGCGGCTTGGATGGCGAGGCCCTGGAGGGCGGTATTCAAATCCGTGATACGCCCGGTGAGCAGGGCGGCGGGGAAATACATCTGGTAGTAGTAGGGCAGCCAGCGGGAAATTTCGTAGAGCCAGCCGGGCATCAAATCCAAGGGAAAGATTTGCCCGCCAAGCACGGCCTCGACGGCGAGCGAGAGGATGATGAAGGACTGGATTTCCAGAAACCAGAAGGTCAGCAGGCCGAAGCAGTAGGCGATGGTGAACTGGATGAGCGCGGAGAGCAGCAGCGCGGGGATGGCGACGGCATAGAGCGGCGCGTGTTCTGCGCCTGGCAGCGTGAGGTGCGGGCCGAGCAGGGGCAGGGCGACGAGCACAGGGATGAGCGCGAGGCCGCCGGTGACGAGGCGGGCGGAGAAGTAGAGGCTGAGGCGGTAGCCGAAGTAGTTGATCGGTTTGGTGAGGAACTGGTTGATGAGGCCGTTGCGGATTTCCTCGGAGATTTCGTAGTCGTCGTTTTGCGCGCTGAGGAAGAATTGCAGCACGAGCAGGACGGTGAAATAGGAGAGGGTGGCGCCGAGGGGGAAGCCGCCGATTTCGGTCTGTCCGGCGTAGGCCGCGCCCCAGAGCACGAAGACGTAAACCAGGTGGAGGAGCGAAAAGGCCGCGCGGATGGCGAAGTTCCAGCGATAGACGAGGTTGGTCTGGATGCCGGTGAGGAAGACCTGGCGGTATTTGGTGAGGTAAGACACGTGTTTTCCCAATGCAATTCATGTAGCCTTGGGAAAAGGAAAGCCATAACCGCAAAAATGGGTTCGGGAGGGTCAAACGATTTGCGTGATGAGTCCGGTTTCGCCTGCGCTTGGGGCATGAGCGAAACTTCAGAACCGTCCGTCCGGGAAACGAGCGTAGCCAATCTTTGGGGATTCATGACCGGAGGCAATAGCTGGAGGGACGATATCTTGGCGTGGCCTCCGGATGTGTTTGCATTGCTGGGGGCGGTCTTGGAGCGAACGGGAGCCTACACATATGCCGTTGGGGCGCATTGGCCGCCGGATGAGGCTTGGGAGTTGAAAATACGGGAAATTGGGCTGTGCTGGCGTGGCGCGATCACCCAAGAAGACCCGGAGCGAACAATGTAAGAGTTTCCGGAGGAGATTTTGCTCTGGTGGGACCAGTTGGTCGAGGTAGCCGACTCGATGCCGGTGGCTAAGATGGAGGACGACGGGAACAAGAGCGGCGTGATCGAGGCGGTGTTGAGCCTGTTCGCAGCGGCGGACGAAGCCTGCGCGGGTGTGGGGGCTCCCTACACCCCGGAAGACTATGAGGGGGATGCGGAGGGGCTGCGTTTCCAGCAGGAAGCCGACGTGTTGTTGGTGCCGGTGGGCCGGAGGGGATCAAGCCTTTGTCGGCGAATCGCCGTAGGCGAAGCGGTGGTCTTGCCCAAACTGCACACACCGCAGTGCGGGGTCACGCTGCGATCCTTGTCCCATCATCTGGCCTACATCAGCACAAGGGAGGTGGTGCCATATTGGCGGCGCGTTTCCGGTTTTGATGCAAGGACTTCCGACGCCGGTTCGAGTGCGCATGGTTTGAATCTGCTGCTGTTGCCTTGGCCAGAGGAGATACTGCCAAGGTATTTTGAACCTTCGGCTCTGGCGCCTTCGGATCGGGGGACGCATCGCAGATTTGATTTTTCGCCGCAGGCTCGTGCGGGAAGAATCGAGCGGATGCGGGCCGTAATCGAGCGGGCCAAAGACATGTTGGGGCGGGTGGACGGCGTGGTGATGCCCGAATTGGCGGTCGAGAGCCAGGAGGCGGCAGTGGCTCTAGCGGACGAATGGCTGAGGATAAACAGGGATGGCGTGTTTATCACAGGGGTTGGCGAGACGGGCAGCGGAGGCGGGTTCGGGAGCAACGGGGCGGAGGTTCACACCAGAGTGGGGACCCATACCGCGCAGGTTTTTCGTCAAGAAAAGCATCATCGCTGGATTTTGGATCGCGCGCAGATTGAGCAATATGGATTGGGGGGACGTTTAAATCCGGCTGAATCATGGTGGGAAAACACGGGCATCCGGCGTCGGGGGCTTCAATTTTTGACCGTTCGTCCTTGGCTGACGATGAGCGTGCTTATTTGCGAGGATCTCGCGCGGCAGGAGCCTGTGGCGGAATTGGTGCGCGCGGTCGGGCCCAACTTAGTGGTGGCATTGTTGATGGACGGCCCGCAGTTGAACGGGCGCTGGCCTGCACGTTACGCGACCGTGCTCGCGGACGACCCGGGCTCCTCGGTATTGACGCTAACGAGCATAGGCATGGCACGATTAAGTCGCCCGAATGGAACGGGGTTTCGCGAGTGGTCGCGTTGTGGAAAGAGCCTGGCAAAGTTCCGGTCGAAATCGCCTTGCCTGAAAACGCGGCCGGGGTGGTTTTATCGCTGACCTCGCGGAAAGAGGAAGAGCGCAGCTTGGATCGCAGAACTGACGAGGGCATGAGCGATAGGCTTTGTCTTAGCGGGATTCATGCGGTGGAGGCACCGCGTTCGGCGCGTTGACTTGGACTGGCGAGGCTCGCATGTTTTAGTCATGAGAACTTCGAACATCGACGCAGACGAGTGGTCCAACCTAGCACTGGTGGCGCAGGATCCCGCGAGTCCCAAGGCGCGTTGGATTTATCGTCGGTTGAAAAGTCCTTTGGCAAGGCAGGTCGCTTGGAGTCTGATCGCACACGGGGGCTCTGTTCCTCTGTCCGATCAAGACACGACGCCTGAACTCACAAATCAGCCGGAGGTGGAGGAGATCGTGAATTCGCTTCGCGCGTGGGCTCGAGGCAATCGACGTTCGGTGGCGGTTTTGGGGCCGTCCAGGCAGCTTGTTGGGAAGATGGCTGTAAATCCGCGCTTCAAAACCCGTTTGAACAAAATTGCCGAGGTCGCTCGCAATGATCTGTCCGCCCGCGCATAAAGCGACCGGAGAAGTATCGCGCGCAATTTGGGTGAAAAAGTTCGAGGCTTTATGAGTTCTGTTATTTTGCTAGGTGGAAGCGTTCGATGACTTCCTTGGCGAGGTTGCGGTAGGCGGTGCTGCCCGGGGAGGTGTTATCGTAGGCGAAGATGGTTTTGCCGAAACTGGGGGCCTCGCTGAGGCGCACGGTGCGGGGGATGACGGTTTTGAAGATATGGTCGGGCAGATGGGTTTTGACCTCTTCGACGACCTGGCGGGAGAGGTTGGTGCGCATGTCGAACATGGTCATGACGACGCCGCCGAGGGTGAGGGACGGGTTCACGGCGGTTTTGATGCGTTCGAGGTTGCGGAGAATCTGGCCGAGGCCTTCGAGGGCCATGTATTCGCACTGGAGGGCGATGAGGAGGTGGTCGGCGGCGCTGAGGCTGTTCATCGAGAGCATGCCCATGGAGGGCGGGCAATCGATGACGATGGCGCGGAAGCCGCCGGAGGCGCGCACGGGGGCGAGGATTTCGCGCAGGCGGCCGAGGTAGTTTTCGGTGCCGGCGAGTTCGATTTCGAGGGCGCCGAGGTCTTCCTCGCTGGGGATGAGGGCGAGGTGCTCGATACCGGTGGGGGTGACCATTTCCAGGGCGGTGCCTTCGCCGCGAAGGGGGCCGTAGAGCGAGCGGCCGTCTTGTTTTTCGACGCCAATGGCGGAGGTGGCGTTGGCCTGGGGGTCGAGATCGACGAGCAGGGTGGGGATTTTTTTCTCGGCGAGGCCGGCGGCGAGGTTGACAGCGGTGGTGGTCTTGCCGACGCCGCCCTTCTGGTTGGCGATGGTGAAAACGGTGGTGGGCATGGTAGGAATAGAGCGAATAACGAATGACGAATGACGAATGCCTAATGTCGAATGGGCAAGCGCGGCGGAAGAAGAAGCGGCGTGCGGGAGGGTGCGTCGGAAGGGATAAACCTAGATTCCGCAGTTAGCCTCAACAGAAGCCGCATCTTAAACCGCTAAAATGCGCTAGAGCATTTTAAATAAAACTGTAGCTATTTTTTGGGCGGTTGTTACGGTGAGGCAATGAAGACGACATCGACGGATTTGAGGCGGCGGATCGTGGA
>DAIPIP010000081.1:4913-12788 GCA_036770725.1 Opitutaceae bacterium | reverse complement strand
CCCGTAACTCAATGCCCTTGGACTCACGTCCAAGCCTACCAGACCCCGCGCTTTCCACCACTCTACCAGCCTGCCAGCTCAAGCAGCCGCCAACTTCCACAACACAAACACCAACACCTGCGCCGAAAACACCCGCAGCAACATCACGAATGGATACACCGTCGCATACGCCACCGCCGGCGCGTCGCTCTGCGTCGTCTGCTGCGCAAACGCCAGCGCGGGCGGATCCGTCATCGACCCCGCCAACAGCCCGCACAGCTCCGCGTAGTTGAGCTTCTTCCACGCGCGCGCCACCAGCCCCACCACCAGCAACGGCGCCGCCGTTATCAAAACTCCGCACAACAGCCACCTCACCCCGTCGCCCCCCGCGAGCACTTCCAAAAACTTCTCCCCAGACTTGATGCCCACCGCCGCCAAAAACAACGTGATGCCGATCTCCCTCAGCGCCAGATTCGCGCTCGGCGGCAGATGCCACACCAACGACCCCGTGTTCGCCAACCGCGCCAGCAAGATCGCAACCACCAACGGCCCGCCCGCCAGTCCCAGCTTCACCGGCGCGGGCAAGCCCGGCACCAAAAACGGTATCGACCCCACCACTGCACCAAGCGCGATACCGATGAACAACGGGACCGGGTGCGGATGATCCAACGCCTTCGGCGAGTTGCCCAACACCTCCGCCACCGCGTCGATCCCCGCCGACTCGCCCACCACCAGAAGCACGTCGCCAAACTGGATCTTAAATCCCGGCGCCGCCGTGAACTCCAAACCCTGCCGCGTCACCCGCGTCACGATCACCCCGTGCTCGGCCAGCGTCGTCAGCTCCGCGATTTGCCGCCCCAATACCGCACCCTTCGTCACCAGCACCCGACGGCTCACCACGTTGCCCGGCAGCGCCTTCAAATCCACCCCCGCCTCCGCGCCCACCACCACGCGCAACGAATCCAGCCCCGCCTCCGGCCCCACCGCGTGCAACACGTCGCCCAACGCGAGCTCCGTCGCGGGCCGCGCCACCGCCACCACCCCGCCGCGCGAGAAACGCGACACCACCACGCCCGAGCCCGCCAGCCCCGGAATCGCGTCGATGCGCCGCCCCGCCAAGTTCGCATTACGCACCTCAAAATTCCGCCCCGTCGGCGGCGGCGTGCGCGGCTTCATGCTCGCCTCCGCCGCCTTCACCTCCGCTGCAACATCCACGCGAAAAAACGCCCGCACCACCACCATCGTCAGGATGATTCCCAGAATGCCGAACGGATACGCCACCGCATACGCGAGCCCCTGAATCACGCCCGTGTCCGGCCCCGCGCCGACCTGCTTCATCGCCTCGCCCGCCGCCGCCAACGAAGGCGTGTTCGTCGTCGCGCCCGAGAGCAAACCCGAGCCCGCCGCCAACGGCACCATTCCCGCATAAACCAACAACGCCGCCATGCCCGCGCCGCCCAACACGATGGCCGCCGCGAAAAAATTCAGCGTCACCCCGCGCGACCGCAACGACGCGAAAAACCCCGGCCCGATCTGCAAACCCAGCGTGTAAACGAAAAGAACGAGTCCGAACTCGCGCACGAAATCCAACACCGCGTGGTCCGGCGAAAGTTTAAAGTGCCCCAGCACCAGCCCGGCGAACAGCACCCCCGCCACGCCCAGCCCCACGCCCTTCACCTGGAGTTTGCCGAAGGCCGTGCCAGCCGCGCCCGCCACCGCGAGCAGCAGCACCGTGCGCGCCACCGATTCGTTGCTGATCAAAGTAGTGAGCCAATCCATAGAACCACCAAGCTAGCACATCACGCCCACCCCGCCTCCGCAATTTTTGGCGACCCCGAACCACCCCGCCTCCAATCTTTAGTCTTCAACTCGCCGCCGACCCGCCCCCAGCCTTCACCCGTGCCCGAATCCCCCGAGTCTCTTCGCATCCTCATCGTTGGCGGTGGCGCGGCCGGCTTCTTCGCCGCCATCGCCGCCGCCGAGGCCAACCCCGCCGCGCGCGTCTGCCTTTACGAGGCCACCGCCCACCCGCTCGCCAAGGTCCGCATCTCCGGCGGCGGTCGTTGCAACGTCACCCATGCCTGCCCCGAGCCGCGCGAACTCGTCAAACGCTACCCGCGCGGCGGTCGCGAACTGCTCGGCCCCTTCACCCGCTTCGGCCCGCGCGACACCATCGCCTGGTTCGCCGCCTGCGGAGTCGAACTCAAAACCGAGGACGACGGCCGCATGTTCCCCGTAACCGACGACTCCGCCACCATCATCGCCGCCCTCCGCACCGCCGCCGACCAGGCCGACGTGAAACTCTTCACCAGCATGGGCGTGCGCAAAATCACCCTCGCGCCCGACGCCACGCCCGCCGCGCCCGGCTTCGAGGTCGAGTTCACCGACGACTCCGCCGCCCGCTTCGACCGCGTCCTCCTCGCCACCGGCGGCAACAAGGGCTCCGCCGGCCTCTACATCGCCGCCGAACTCGGCCACCCCATCGAGACGCCCGTGCCCTCGCTCTTCACCTTCCATATCTCAGACCCGCGCCTCGTCGGCATCGAAGGCGTATCCGTGCCGACCGCCGCCGTGTCCGTGCCCGCCGCCAAACTCGCCGACGGCGGCCCCCTGCTCGTCACCCACTGGGGCCTCAGCGGCCCCGCCATCCTCAAGCTCTCTGCCTGGGGCGCGCGTGAACTCGCCGCCCGCGACTATCGCTTCACCCTGCTCGTCTCCTGGACCGGCGACACCCTGCCCGCCACCATCGCCGCCCTCCAATCCTGGCGCGAGGCCAACCCGCGCAAGCAGGTCGCGACGATGAACCCCTTCGCCCTGCCCGCCCGTATCTGGGACCGCCTCGTCGCCTCCGTGCCCGGCCTCGCCGCCGACGCGCAATGGGCCGGCGTATCCAAAGAAAAACTACAAACCCTCGCCGCCCGCGTCGCCGCCTCCGAGTTCAAGGTCGAGGGCAAGAGCCTCAACAAGGAGGAGTTCGTCACCTGCGGCGGCATCCGCCTGCGCGAGGTGGACTTCAAGACCATGCAAAGCCGCCTCGTCCCCGGCCTGCACTTCGCCGGCGAGGTGCTCGACATCGACGGCGTCACCGGCGGTTTCAATTTCCAGGCTGCATGGACCACCGGCTGGTTGGCAGGCCGCGCCATGGCCGGTGAGCCAGCCGCATGATTTCCGTGTAGCCACGCCCGTCCCCGGGCGTGCTTCGGCCGCATACCGATTAATGATTATGCGCCTCGTGCGCCGGCTCGGCCGCGAAGCGCGGCTCCACTGCGGGGGCCGAGGCGGCCTCGACCAGTTCGGCGGGCAGGCGGCCTTGCGCGACCAGCAGGGCGGATTTTAGCCGGGTAAAGGAGGCCGCCGCCGCGCGGGCGTTGTTGTGTTGCGCGGCATCGAGCACGGCGTCGGCGAGCTGGGCGGCTTGGGCGAGCGCGGCGGTGAGGCGTTTGCTCACGGCTTCGTCGGGCGCTTTCACTCGGTCTGCAAGTGCGTGCGCGGCGAGGTGAATGGTCTCAGCCCAGGCGGCTACGCCGTCGAGTTTCTGCGCGGCGAGCGCGGTCTCGATGTTGTCGCGCGCGGCGGTGGCGCTACGCCAGACGACTGGCAACGGGGCGTCGCCGAAGAGCGGGGACCACTCGGATTGGCCACCGGCGGCGTGAGGGTGCTTGGGGCCGGCGTAGAGAGGCGCGGTGAGAAAGAGGGCGACGAAGAGGACGAAGATTTTCATGAGTTGGTATGGATGGGCGAGGTGATGGTTGGGCGGGAAACAGTGAGCGCGTCGAGCGGGTCGAGGCGTGTATCGGCGAGAGATTGCTCCGCCGCGCGGCGGCCGAATTTGTAGAACACGGCGGGAGTCACGATCATGTCGAGCAGGGTGGAACTGACCAGGCCCCCGAGGATGGCGACGGCGACCGGGTAGAGGATCTCCTTGCCCGGCGCGTCAGCCGCCAGCACGAGCGGGATGAGCGCGAGTCCGGCGGTGAGCGCGGTCATGGTCACGGGCACCAGACGCTCCAGCGAACCGCGCACGATCATCTCGCGAGTGAAGCCTTCGCCTTCGTGCGCCATGAGGTGCAGGTAGTGCGAGATCATCATGATGGTGTTGCGCACCGCGATGCCTGCCAGGGCGATAAAGCCGACAAGCGTGGCGATGGAAATCTCACCAACCACGAGCCAAGTCGCGGCCAGCGCGCCGACGAAAGCCAACGGCACGTTGAGCAATACCTGCCACACGAGCACGGCTGAGCGGAAGTGCGCGAAGAGCAGCACGAAGATGACCGCGAGCGTCAGCACGGCGAGCAGGCCGATGAGGCGCGCGGCTTGTTGCTGGCTCTGAAACTGGCCCTCGTAGCTCACGAAATATCCGGTGCGCATGGGCACGGCGGCAGGGAGCGCGGCTTGCAACTCGGCGACGACGGAGCCGAGGTCGCGGTCGGCCACGTTGGCGGCTACGACGATGCGTCGCATGGCGTCCTCGCGCACGATGGCGTTGGGCCCCAGGCTCTCGCGAATCTCGGCGATGTGGCCGAGAGGCACGCGCGTGCCGGCGGGGGTGTCGATGAGCATATCGCGCAGGAGCGCGGCGTCGGCGCGGGAGGCGGCGGCGAAGCGCACCACGAGATCGATGCCGCGCACGCCTTCGAGAACCTGACCCACGACGTGGCCGTTGAGGCCGGCTTCGAGGCGGGCGGTCAACTCGCCGGGTTGCAGGCCGTGGCGCGCGGCGCGTTCGCGGTCCACCTCGATCTTCACTTGCGGGATGAGGACTTGTTTCTCGACTTGCAGATCCGTGATGCCGGGCACGCGGCGCATCACGGCCTCGACTTGGGCGGCGTAGTCGCGCAGGCCGGCGAGGTCGGGGCCGTGGATTTTCACCGCGATCGCGGCCTGCACGCCGGAAAGCATGTGGTCGAGGCGGTGGGAGATGGGTTGCCCCACGCTGACCAACACGCCTGGGAGTTCGCCGAGTTTCTCGCGAATATCGCGCAAGATGGCGGCTCGTCCGCGTCCGCCCGCCGCGAGGTCCACGTCGATCTCGGAGCGGTGCACGCCCTCGGCGTGTTCATCGAGTTCGGCGCGGCCGGTGCGGCGGCCGGTGAGTTCGATCTCGGGAATACCGAGCAGGAGTTTCTCGGCGATGCGGCCCATGCGGTCGCTCTCTTCGAGCGAGGTTCCGGGGGCCATGGCCACGGTGATGACGGCGGTGCCTTCGTTGAACTCGGGGAGGAAGCTGCGGCCCATGCGCGAAGGCAGCAGGAGGCTGACGACGATGAGCGCGAGCGCGGCGCCCAGCACGAGCCACGGATGGCGCAGGGCGGGGCCGAGCAGGAAGCGTTCGTCGGCGCGCTTGAGGCCACGCACGAGCCAGCCATCGCGCTCGTCGCTCATGCGTTTCATGCGCGGCAAGAGGTAGGAACACAGCACGGGAATGACGCTCAAGGATACGACAAACGAGGCCAGCATGGCGACGATGGTGGCGACGCCGATGGGGGCGAAGAGCCGCCCTTCGATGCCGCCGAGCGCGAAGAGCGGCAGAAAGACGAGGACGATGACGAGCGTGGCGTAGAGGATGGAGCCGCGCACCTCGGCGGAGGCGTCGGCGATGACGCGAAGCACCGGGCGGGGCGCGGCGGAGCGAGTGTTTTCGCGCAGTCGGCGGAAAACGTTTTCCACGTCCACGATGGCGTCGTCCACCACCAGACCGACGGCGACCGCGAGGCCGCCCAGGGTCATGGTGTTGATGGAAACGCCCAGCCAGTGAAACACCAGCGCGGCCACGGCGAAGCTCAGCGGAATGGCGGTGAGGGTGATGAGCGTGGTGCGGAAATTGAGCAGGAAAAGGAAGAGCACGATCACGACCATGATGGCTCCGTCACGGATGGCCTCCTTCACGTTGGCGACGGCGTTGCCGATGAAGGTGGCTTGGCGAAAGAGCACGTCGAGGCGGGCGTCGGCGGGGAGCGAGGGGCGCAGCTCGGCGAGGGCGGCCTCGACGTGGCGCGTGAGCTCGGTGGTGTCGGCGCCGGGTTGTTTTTGCACGCCGAGGATGACGCCGGGCAGGCCAGAGACGCCGGCCTGCCCGCGCATGGGCTGGATGCCGGGCGCGACCTCAGCGACCTCGCGCAGGAGGATGGGACGGCCGTCGGAGATTTTCACCACGGTCGCGCCGATCTGCGCGGGGTCGGCGGTGCGGGCGAGGTTGCGCACGAGTTTCTCGCGAGCGCCTTCGACGACAAAACCGCCGCCGCTGCCGCCCTGCGCGCTTTCGGCCGCCGCGCGCAGTTCGGCGAAAGTGACACCGAGCGCGGCCATGCGCTCGGGGAGTGCGTTGATGTGGATCTGGCGGCGCCCACCGCCGATCACGATCACTTGCGATATACCGGGCATGGCGAGCAGGCGCGGCGAGAGTTGCCAATCAGCGAGGGCTCGCAGTTCGGGCGGCGTGGTCGCCCCAGTCTCGGAGGAGAGCCCGACGAGGAGAATCTCACCCATGAGTGAGGAGATCGGCCCCATGTGGACTTCGGTGCCGGCGGGGAGCTTGGCCTCGGCAAGGGCGATGCGCTCCTGAACGAGTTGGCGGGCGCGATAAATGTCCTGCCCCCAGTCGAACTCGACGTAGATGATGGAGAGCCCGACGCCGCAGTTGGCGCGCACGCGTTGCACGCCGGGCGCGCCGTTGAGGGCGGTCTCGAGCGGGATGGAGACGAGCGTCTCGACCTCCTCGGGCGCGAGGCCGGGAGCCTCGGTCATGAGCGTGACGGTGGGCCGGTTGAGATCAGGGAAAACGTCGATCGGAAGCCGCAGTAAAGTGTAACCGCCGTAGGCGAGCACGAGTGCGGCGAGCGCGAGCACAAAGAGGCGGTTGCGCAGGGAAAAGGCGATGAGCCGGGTGAGCATGGTGGAGCGTGTAGGGCGATTGCGCTGACGGTTTCGGTGGCTCAGTGGCTGTGGCCGCCGGGGCCGTGTGAGTGGTCGTCTTCGAGTTTCGTGGCGGCGGCACCGCCGACGAACTGGAGCGGGTAGTTGCCCCGCGTGACGACGCGGTCGCCGGGCAACACGCCCTCGATGATCTCGATGAAACGCTCATCGCCCAGCCCCACGACGACGAGCGTGCGGGCAAAGGCGTTTGGCTCATCATCAAGCTGGCGAAAAACGAACAGGTCGCCGCCCTCGCCGAGCACGGCGGCGCGGGGCACCACCACGGCATCGGGCGATGATTCGGTCACAAACGCCAAACGCGCGCTCATCCCGGGCAGCAGTTTTGACTCTGGGTTTTCGACGTGGATGAAAACGCGCAGCGTGCCTCCGGTTTCGTCGAGCCGAGCGGCGGTGTTTTTCACCCGGCCACTAAACACGAGCTCGGGGAACGCGGTGGCGAACACGCGAACAGCCTGGCCGGGACGCACGTCGGGAATCTGTGCCTCGGGCACCTGCGCGACGACATCGACCTGCTTCAGATCAATCAACGTTAGCATGGCGCGGTCGGCCTCGACCGGAGCGCCGGGGGCGACATCGACCTGCAGCACCACACCGTCGAAAGGTGCGACGAAGGGCAGGCGCGGCGGTATCTCAGCGACGACGCGAGATTCGACCTCGACCAGCAAATCGCCCGCGCGCACGGCCTCGCCGTCATGCACGAGCAGGCGCGTGACGCGACCCGCTACCCGCGAAGTAAGCGCGATGATTTTGCCTGGCTCTGGCTCGATGACGCCGAGCGCGGTAAAGGTTTTCTCGATGGGCCGTAGTTCGACCTCGGCGGTTTTCAGGCCGAGGTTTTGCACCATGGCGGACGTGAGGCGAATAACGCCATCGGAGGCGGGGGCGGAGCCCGGAGTATCCGCAGCGTGGTCGGCATGGTCGGCATGCGAACCGCCCGGGCCGTGGTCATGGCCGTGCCCGTGG
>DAIPIP010000081.1:0-4813 GCA_036770725.1 Opitutaceae bacterium | reverse complement strand
TGGCCGTGCCCGTGGCCGTGCATTTCACGATAGATCGCATAGCCGGAAATCAGGGCGAGAACAGTAAGCGCCGCAGCGGAGGAGAGATTTTTTTTGTTCATAAAAGTGTGAAGTGGCGGGATCAATTTTGAGCATCGGGCAGTATTCCGGCGGCGGCTTCCGCCTCGGCGAGGAGCGCGAGATAGCGCGCGGCGGCGGCCAGATAATCCGTCTCGACCTCGTGGACTTGGCGACGCGTCTGGGCCAGTTGCGACGCGGTTGTTTCGCCCCGTTGAAACGCCTCGTGGAGCTTCGCGGGCATTGCGGCGGCCCGTTCGCGTAATGCCAGATGCCGCGCTAACGCGGAGCGCGCCGACTTGGCGACCGCCAGGGCGGCATTTTGCTCGGCCGCCACATCTACGCCAAGTGCGGTGCGCCTCGCCTCGGCAATCTGCGCCTCGGCGCGTTTCTCCAGCACCACGCCGCGATTGGGCACCTCTCCGGGCCAGGGCCGGGAAGCGGTCACGCCGAACACCGGAGTGGTTTCGAGAACTCCGGTGGCATCGTTGCTTCGCCGCTCGACATCTAGACCGGCCCCAACCGTCCACTCGACGCGAGATTCGGACTGGGCGAGCGCAAGCGCCGCATCAGCCTCGCGCCGCGCCAAATCGGCCAGCGCGAGTGCGGGGTTCTTGTTTCCCGAAGTCTCCGGTAGCGGCCGGGCAAGCAAGATCTTCAACGCAAACGCATCAGGCGCGAGAGCAGCCTCGGGCGCGCGCAGTCGTTGGCGCAAACGCACCTGCCAGCCAATCGACTCGACTTCAGCCGAGGCCAGACCTTGCTCGGCGCGCGCGACCTCCAGCCCGACTAATTCGATATCCATCTCGGGCACCTCTCCGGTCGAGTGGCGGGCTTTGAGCGCGCGCTCCAGTTCGCGCGACGAATCCACCGCGCGACGAGCGACCTCGGCACGGGCCTCGCTCAAGGCCAGTTCGTAGGCCAGACGACGCACCGTATCGGCTAATTCGATACGACGCAGACGCAAGTGATGCTCCGCAGCCTCGGCGCCGAGCCGAGCGTAGGCGCGAGCCAGTTCCAAACGTTCGCGCCGCACGAGCGTGCGACTAACGCCCACGCCGGCGCTCCACTCGCTGTCGCCGCTCGCGGGCACGGATGCGCGCAAGTCCAGCTCGAGCGGCGGAGCGATACCCGCCTGCACCTCACGCGCCCGCGCAAGCTCAGGCACCAGCGCGAGTGCCTGCGCATGGAGATCGTTTTGCCAAGCGACGCGAATGGCATCGTCCAGCGTGAGGGAAGTAGTCGGTAGCGCGTCGGAGGCAACGAGCCACGCACCGGCAAACAGGAGACAGAAAGAATGACGCAACATGGGTAAAAGTCGCACGATCACGTGCGCAGCGGAACGGATGAGGCACGGCACACAAAGTGCCGCGGTGGTTGGATTCAGACGCGCGATAAACTCACGCGTGCAAACAGACGGGATTCGCGCAGGAATCCTCGCCGAAAGAATTTAGGCCGCGACCGGAGGCGCGAGCGAATCGGCCGCGCAACGGCGCAAAAAACGCCAAGCCGAGACCGCGTGAGACCACGGTCTAAAATCATCCCAAGTGCGAACAACTACAGGGGCCAAAAACCTCAGCGCACCACCCATTAATCCGAACAGAGCCAAAAAAGAAAACGCGGCGGGCGCCAGAGCGGTGAACGCGAGAACCGCGGCCAGCCAACTCATCCCGTTTCGAGCCACGATTTCATCATGAAAAGTAAATCCATGCTCGTGATCGGGTGGTTCGTGCCCGCTGTGCGTGGTCTCCGCGTGATGGTGAAAAAAATCCGCGACGTGCGTATGCTCGGGGAGTAGTCCTGCGCCCTCCAACTCGACGTGCAAAACCGCCGAGACCCACGTCACGGCAAGAAGCAAGGCGGCGAGAACTTTCATGAGCTGCATTGATGCGGCAGTAACTCCCGCCTAAAAAACAACGCAAACGGTAATCAAACAGAGAGCCGATACAGCCGCCGACGCTACACCGATCGTTCTTATCCGTTCCCACGTTCACTTCCTCATTTTGCTGCCCGCGCGCGATTTTTCCCCTTGGCCCTTGCCCGACCCGCCTCGGCGCGCTGCGTTAACCAGTTACCCATCCGCCCGCGACATGTCCGACGAAGAGCACCCGCACCAACGCCACCAACGTTTCACCCGCATCCGCCGGGCGAAATTCTGGCTGCGTTTCATGCCTCGTCGCGCCCGCTTTCACACCTATCCCATCGTCGGTCGTTTCGCCGCTTTCGCCCGCAAGCGAAACTACCTGTGGTCCTTCCGTTACGAGCAGCTGCGCGCCTCGTTTTACGCCGGCTCCATCCTCTCCCTGATGCCGCTCTACGGGCTGCAACTCCCTCTCGCATTTCTGGTCTGCCTGCTCTTCCGAACCAACTTCATGGTGCTCGGCGGTCTGCAATTCATCACCAACCCGGTCACCATCGCCCCGGTTTACTACGGCACTTACAAGCTTGGCATGTGGGTGATGGACTCCTCCGGCTTCGGCCACTCCGACGCCCCCGCCAACCTGCCCGCCGACCAATCGCTCGCCCTGCCCGGCACCGGCCTAGAATCCTCCGCCACTGTCGATGACGAGGAACTACACGACCCTGAAACCGGTGAACCCCGCTGGTCTTCGCGCTTCGGCACTCGCATCAACGCCCTCATCCTCGGCGGCCTGATCAGCGGCGCCATCCTCGGCGCGGCCCTCGACCTGCTCTGGCGCTGGCTTGTCCTCCCCGCCGCCAAACTTCGCCAAGCCCGCCAAAAAATCACCGCCGTCGTCACCCCGCACGATCCCGCCACGCCGGATTCTCCCCCGAACTCAACCGACACCCATTCCTGATGTTACCGTCTTCCTTGCGTCATTTTTCTCTTCTACTAGGCGGCCTTCTTATCGGCCTCTCTGGTTGCGGTAGCCAGTCCACGTCATCCGCTCCCACCCCCGCCGCGAGCCCTGTGCAACCTGTCGCCGCCACGCCCCCTGCGCCCGCGAGCATTCCCGCCCCCGCGCCGCGCCCCGTTTTCCCCGTCATGCTCGGCATAGACGTGCTCGCCGCCGACAACTTCGCCGCTGTCCGCGGCAAGACCATCGGCCTGCTCACCCACGCCGCCGGCCTCAACCGAAACGGTGTCTCCACCATCGACATCCTCGCCCGAGCCCCCGGCGTAAAACTCGTCTCGCTCTTCGCCCCCGAGCACGGCCTCGATGGCCAGATCAAGGCCAGCGTCAACTTCGGCGACTCCGTCCACACCGCCACCGGACTTCCTGTTTATTCCCTGCACGGCGCCAATCGCAAACCTACCCCCGCCCAGCTCAAGGGACTCGACGCCCTCGTCATCGACCTCCAGGACATCGGTGTCCGGAGCTACACTTTCAGCGTGGTCATGCGCTACGCCATGGACTCCTGCTTCAAACACGGCGTCGAGGTCATCGTGCTCGACCGCCCCAACCCCCTCGGCGGCCTCAAGGTGGACGGCCCCGCCCTCGACCGCGAATGGATGAGCGGTGTAGGGGCTTTTCGGATACCCTATATCCACGGCCTTACCATGGGCGAACTCGCCCGCATGGCCGCCGACGCCCCCGGTGTGCTCGACGTTACCGAGGCCGAGCGCGCTAGGGGCAAACTCACCGTCATCACCATGCGCGGCTGGCGGCGCTCCATGCGCTGGCCCGAGACCGGCCTGCGCTTCCACCCCACCTCGCCGCTCGTGCGCGATTTCCCCGCCGTGGTCGGCTACGCCATGATCGGCCTAGGCTGTGAGTATAGCGGCTTCCGCCACGGTGCGGGCCGCGAACACCCCTTCCGCGCCATTACCTTTAAGGGCAAAACTCCCGCCCAGCTCAAAGCCGACCTCGACGCCCTCCGCATCCCCGGCGTCGGCTTCCGCCCCATCACGGTCAACAACGCCGAGGGCAAACCCGTCACCGCCCTCTACGTCGATATCACCGACTGGAACGCCTGGCGCCCCACCGAACTCAGCTTCGAGATGATGCGCCTAGCCTGCCGTTACGATCCGCCCAACCCCTTCGCCAAGCTCGGCCCGCGCGAGATGCGTTCCTTCAATATCCACGTCGGCAGCACCGCCTGGTGGAACGCTCTCGTCCGCGACGGCGCACGCGTGAACCTCGAATCCTTCAAAACCGAGTGGGCCCAACGCGCCGCCGTTTACCAACAGCAAACCCGCCGCTACTGGCTCTACCAACCGTAACCCGCCCTCGACCCGTAGCGGAACGGCGGAGCCGTTTCGTCCATCTCGCCGCCCCCCCTTGCCAAGTTTGTTAAGATAGCTCACCACGCCTCTCCGCATGTCCATCCGCCTCCACGCGGCCCCCACGCTCTTCCGGTCCTTCCTGGCCGGTTTTGCCTGCGCGCTAGTGCTCGGTCTCGGCCTGCTAGCCCACTTCCCCTCCGTCCACGCTTGGCTGCACCAGACCGCCTGCGAAACCGGCCTCCCCCACTCGCACGACGAGTCCCCCGCCGATCCCCTCGCGCACGATCACATCTGCGCCATCACCGCCTTCGCCCAAGGCGCGGACACTCCCGCTCCCGCGATCTTTGTCGCCGCTCCCCTTTCCGTTTCCGTCGTCACGGCCAAGCCCGAGACGGAAAACCGCATCGGCCGCACCGAGCACCTGCTGCCCTCCGGTCGCGCCCCTCCGGCCGCCTGAGCCTTCCGCCTCCGACATAATTTGAGCGTTAGCTCAATTTCTCACCACCGCGCCGCCCTAGTATCCAGTAACGTCTAAAGTTTCGGATAAAGTCGGGTAAGTTTTATCCG
>DAIPIP010000264.1:0-2917 GCA_036770725.1 Opitutaceae bacterium | reverse complement strand
AGCACGACGAGCCAGATTCCGTTTTCGATCATCGCACTCGCCTGTATCAAAACACGCTCGCCGCTACCCAGCGAATATTGGCGCAAACTCATTTTTCCGCCAATTCCCCCTTCGCCCCCAGAAGCTAGCTGATTTTTAGATATCGCCGATGCAGTAACTACCACCGTCGAACCAAAGACATCAGACCAGACTTTTCACAAAGCCCTCTACGTGCATGCGCAACGGCCAACCGCATCAGAACGTCAGAACCTTGAGACCGCGCACGCGTTTGAAGTGCTCGGCGTTATCGGTGACGACAGGTAGTCCGTAGGTGAGCGCGGTGGCCGCGATGAGTGTATCGACTATTCCGATACGCAGGCCGCCGCGCCGTAGATCGCGAAAGAGCGCGGTGCCGACTTTCCAAATATCTTCATTGATCGGCAGAATCGTGAATGGTTCGAGGTGGGGCGCGGCGTGCAGGGCCGAATCGAACCCGGCCTCAAACTCCATCGCGGTGACCCGCACGATGTAGGATGGCGCATCGACATGCTGGTCGCGAAAGGCGAGAGCCCGGGCACTTGGCAGGCGTTTGCTCTGAGCAGCCAAGCAGACGAGAAAGTTGGTGTCTAACACCACGACTCAAAGATGTCGGTCTGCGACCATCCCCTCGACCAGCGCCCCGTTGAGCCCTTTCCCAAAATCCTCCATCTTGGCTATCTCACCAAGAGTTCGCTTGGCCGGCGGCGGAATGCGCGTGGCGACGAGGACTGACGTGGCCGTAGCACGGCGCGGTTTGGCAGCTGCCTTACGGGCGGAAATCTTCGGCTTGGCCAGCGTGCTCATGCTCGCAAACTACGGGCGATCAACGAGGCTTGGCAAGAGCACCGGAACCAAAATCACCAGTGCTGAACAAAAGACGCCATACCTCGACTTCCGACTGAACAGCGCCGGCGCAATCGCATGAAGACTAGTTTGCACCGTGCGCCCATGAACTTCTCGCCCACCCCGAAACGAATTCTAGTTCAGTCCAAGGTGAAAATGAGACTCCACAATAACGCCAGCGAGGTCGTCCTCGCGGCGGCGGGCGAGTCGTTGAACCAGAAAAGCGAAGCCCACTGGCTCCGCGCCCAAGCCGCCATCGGCTACGTCCAACTCGAAGCCGGTGAATCCATCCCCGTGAAATCCAAGAAGGCGTTTTTCGCGCTCGTGCGTGGGAAAAACAAAACGTGACCTCTTCCCCGGCTGCCAAATCGCGACCGAGGGAAGGCACGTGATCTGTTTCGCATCAACAAATCCACCCTGCAAATCGTGCGCGTCCTCCTCGGCGCGTTGGATTTCTCCCGGCACAAACAGACGCGTTCGTAAGAGACAGCCCTTTGTCGAACGGCGGGAGGACGGGACTTCTTGTTTATTTGATAACGTGGACTCCGCGATTTCGCCGACTCTCGGTGGCTCGTTTCGTGAGAAGCGAGAGTTCCGCGTCCGACGCTTCGCTTCAGTCCCGCTTCGCACGAAGCGGGACACGTCCGATTGGGGAATCGGAATAAACATCCCTTTTTTCCCGGTTTTGCGCCGACAAGGCCGCGCCTCTGGCTGCGGCGGAATGCGTCACGCTTCATGTGTAAGAAAGCTTTCAAAAAGCGGCGGTAAGCAGAAGGCGGCCTGCAATCCGCCTACGAGTTGGGATGTATCGCCGGGCACCTTCTTCGCCCGAGCCTCATCACGCTTTCCACCCAGTCGCATCATGGTCTCCCATTCCCCCGCGGTCGCCCCGGCCCAACTTCCTCCCGACGCCACCCTCGCCGCGCTCGTCGAGCCCGCGCCGGCCATCTTCGCCTCCCAACTCACGGTGCGCGAGGCGGTGGAAAATATCCGTGCGATCGTGAAGACCACCTTCGTTACCTACGCCTACGTCGTCGATGCCGGGGAGCATCTGCAGGGCGTGGTCACGATGCGCGACCTGTTGCTCTCCACCCCGGAAAAAACCCTCGGCGAAATCATGCTGGCCAACCCGTTTTCCTTGCGGGCCGACCTGCCGGTGATGGAGGCGATGAAGCTTACCGTGAATCGCCATTACCCGTGCTACCCGGTGTGCGAGGCGGATGGAAAGTTGCGCGGTGTCGTGTGGGGCCACCGTCTCTTCGCGGCGCAGGCGATCGAGATCAGCATGCAGGCCGGCAGCATGGTGGGTGTCGATAAAGAGGAACGCGCGAACACGCCGTGGGTGCGGTGCCTGAAATTTCGCCACCCCTGGCTTCAGCTCAACCTGTTGACCGCGTTCGTGGCGGCGGCGGTGGTCGGTGTATTCGAAGGAATCATACAACAAATCGTGGTGCTGGCGGTGTTCCTGCCCGTGCTGGCCGGGCAATCGGGCAACACCGGTTGCCAGGCGTTGGCGGTCACGCTGCGCGGCATGACGCTGGGCGAGTTTAAGGCGGGGCAAGGCAAGGGTCTGATCGCGAAAGAGGCGACACTGGGTTTGGTGAACGGCATCCTCGTCGGTCTGACGGCGGGCGCGGGCATGTATTTCTACGCGATGATGCAGAACACGCCGGAGTCGCCGCTGGCGCTGGCGGCGATCGTCGCGGTGGCGATGGCGGTGGCCTGCGTGCTAAGCGGCATCTTCGGCGTGATCACGCCGCTGGCGCTGAAGAAGGCCGGCGCGGACCCGGCGACGGCATCGAGCATCTTCCTCACCACCGCGACCGATGTCGCGAGCATGGGCTGTTTCCTCGGCCTGGCGACGTGGTGGCTGGGCGTGTGAGGGCACGTTCAGACAAACACCGGCGTGAACGGCGGGAAGAACGCGGCCGCTCGGTCATCGATCGAGGCGAATCTCGCGCCGTAGCCGGACGGGGTGGCTCGCTTCGTGAGAAGCGAGCGATTGAACCAAAAAGCCGCGGATAAATAACCGCTAAGTTTCGATAAGATACGCTAA
>DAIPIP010000263.1:0-2917 GCA_036770725.1 Opitutaceae bacterium | reverse complement strand
ACGGGGTAGGTTTTGGTGACGGAGGCGGTGAGCTGGCCGGGAGTGGGGAGGGCGTTTTGGTGGAGGATGGCGGTGCGGGACTCGAGGGGTTTGAGGGTGTTTATTTCGTGCAAAGGACCGGAGCGGCCTTCCTCCAACGCGGAAAAACTGCTCCAAATCAGGGCGCGGTTGGGACGGGATTGGGGGATGCCGACGATGTCCATGACGTCGTAGAGACGCACGGGGATGGGACGGTTGAGCCGGGCGGGCGCGACCGAGTAGAGGCCGACGCTGTAGCGCTTGTCTTTGGAGACGTTGAAGAGGAGGCGATCGGGGTCCTGCCAATAGACGCGGTAGATATCCAACTCGTGGTTTCCCTGGAGGGCGGTGGGCTTGAGGGTTTCGAGATTGAGGACAAGCAGGCTGGAGACATCGCCGTCCCAGGTGGCGGTGGCGGCGAGTTTGGTGCCGTCGGGTGACAGGGTCGCGTAGTTGAGAAAGCGGGGGCCAAAGAGTTCGGCGATGGTGGGAGTCGGCGCGGGTTGGGCGGCGGGCTCGAGGGCCGCGACGAGGGTGGTGACGGCGACGGCGGCGCAGAGAGCGGCGACGAGTGGGCGAGCGTGACGAGGAATCATGCCGCGCGAGTTAGCAAAAACCGGGCTCAAGCGTGTGACGAACGCGCGAGCCGGGCGGGGTGGCGGCGGGATCAGCCGCGTTTGGGGCCCCACTTGCGGTCGTTTTTGATTTCGAGGCGGCGGGTTTCGACTTGGAGGCCGGCGACGGCGGGGTGGTGGCGGAGGGGTTTGTAGGCGTCAGGGTGGAAGCGGAAACCGAGCGCGCTGCTGGCCTCGCTGATGGCGGTGACGCGGTTCTCGAAAACGAAGCCGAGCTCGATACGGGTGTCGCCGTTGTGCTTGTCGAGGGTTGTGCGCAGAAGGCGGAGGTAGTCGGCGGTCTGCGGGTGGCCAGGGTGGAGAAGCCACTGGATTTTTTTAACGTTGGCGGCGGTGTAGGTGAGAAGTGGATACGCCTCTTTGATGTTAATGCGAGGGCCTTCCTGACCGACGATGATGGTGCCGAGCACGCAGATGAGGGCGTTGTCGGTGAGCACGTGGCCGTGGGCGGCGAAGGCGTCGGCGAACATGTTGAGGCCGATCGTCGCGGTTCGGGTCTGAAGGCTGAAGGCCATCCACGGGCGGTTGTCTTTTTTGGCGAGTTTCTTCTGGAGCGATCCGGCGATGCCGCAGAGGCGGAATTCGGTGCGGTCGTCCTGTTCGAGGAGCTCGTTGACCGGGTAGGTGTCGAGGGCCTCGACGAGGCCGGCGTAAGCGTCGAGCGGGTGGCCGGAGACGTAGAAGCCGAGGAGTTCTTTTTCGAAGCGGAGGAGGGTGTCGGCGTTGAAGGCGAGAGTGGTGGTGGGGCCCTTGTTTTTGGGGGAGAGGGCGGCGGAGGCCGAGCTGGAGCCCGGGGTTCCCTGGGGGACGGCGAACATGTCGCCGTGAGCGGGAGTGAAGGCGGAGGTGGCGTTGGCGGCAACAGGCGTGTCGCCGTTCTTTGGGCGCATGTGGCGGAGGACGTCGTCGAACTCGCGGCGGAGGGCTTCTAGCGGAGGCGGGGGCTGGGGGGAATCGAGTTCGATACCGAAGTCGAAGCTCAGGGTCTGGGCTTTGGGGGCCTCGTCGGCGGGTTTGGCGGGGGCGTCGTTTTTGCGCAGGCCGGGGTATTTGCGGACGAGGTCGGAGAGAGTTTCGAGGTGGGCGTCGATCTGGTGGTAGAGTTCTTCGCGGTCGGCTCCGGAAAAATCGAAGGCACCGGTGGCGACGAGACATTCGAGCACGCGTTTGTTAAGGGCTTTGCTGTCCACGCGGAGGAGGAAGTCTCGGAAGTCGCGGAAGGGGCCGTTGGCCTCGCGCTCGGCGATGATTTTTTGGCCGGCTTGCTCGCCGACGCCTTTGATGCCGGCGAGACCGAAGCGGATGACACCGGAAGGCCCGGGCGGGACGCCCGGGCCGGCACCCGGGACGGGTGCCCTCCCTGGACCGACGGAGACGGAGGTATGAGAAGTTTCGTCAGCCGGGGATTCAGCGGTCCGGGGAGCGCCCGCGTCGCGCGGGTCAGCCTCGGCGTCCCGCCGAGGCTCCGGGAACGCGGCGGCTTCTGACGGCGTCCAGAGGTAAGTATAGCCAACGTCGCCTTCGGTGAGGCCGGCGGAGGTTGGATTGGAGAGAATATAGGTGAATTTTTCCTGAAGGTCGCCCTCGGAACGGATGAGCCGGTCGAAGGATTCTTTCTCCCACACATGACCGTGGGCTCCGCGTGCTTTGGAGATGGCGTGCGCGGTGAAAGATTTGAGCGAGTGGAGAATTTCGCCAAGCGGATGAAAGAGCGCGGTGCCGTCGGGCGTGGTTTCTCGTATCGCGGGCTCCAGCAGGAGGTGGACGTGGTCGGGCATCACGCAGGCGGCGAAAACATGGCAGCGGCCCTCGCGGTGAAGGTGGATGATGGAATCGAGCACGGTCTGGCGCTCGGCGGGGGCGAGCGGTAGGCGTTCGTGGGTGGAGAACGTGACCATGTATTTGCCCCAGGGGCGCTCGAAGTGGGGCAGGCGGCGCTTGCTGTAGCGGACGTCTTGCGCGGTATCGGAGCGGAGGGGCACGGAGGGCTCGGGCGGGACACCCGAGACGGCACACGGGACGGGTGCGCTACCCGGACCACTCGGAACGGAGGATCCCGGAGCGCTCGGAACGGGGCTTTTTTTGAAGACGGGGGTGAAGGTTTCGCGGGACTCGTTGATGTCGGGGCCCAGCACGGTGATGCCCATGGCCTCGGCTTCGGCGATGAAGTGGGAAACCTTGTCGGAGTTGCCCAGCTCGGCGGTGAGCACGGCGGCCATGAACTGGACCGGGTAGTTGGCTTTCAAATACGCCGTGTGGTAGGC
>DAIPIP010000262.1:0-2927 GCA_036770725.1 Opitutaceae bacterium | reverse complement strand
CGCCACCAGAGCAACCACATCCAGGTCGCCTACGCCAACAGCGCCAAGGAAGCCGACCTCGCCCTCTACACCAAAGCCGCCCTCGCCGCCGAACTCGGCATCGAGGTCGCCCTCTGCGGCACCAAAGCCGACGGCAAGGCGTTCTAAAAACCTGCTTAACCACGGAGATCACGGAGAACCACGGAGACCAACCACGGGGGGACAGCCTCCCTTGTTTTGTCTCCTCCGTGCTCTCCGTGCCCTCCGTGGTTAAATTTCTTCCCCGCTCCCCATGTCCCTCGACTCCCTCCTCACTCTCTCCCACCAGCTCGGCCGCGAAGAGCGCCGCCTCGCCATCCTCGGCGAAGGCAACACCTCCATGCGCCACGACGCCGACACCTTCACGGTCAAGGCCTCCGGCTCCAACCTCGCCACGCTCTCCGCCCCCGGCACCGCCACCTGCCGCTTCGACAAACTCATCCCGCTCCTTTCCGCCGAGAGCATGAGCGACGACGCCGTTGACGAAGCCCTCTTCGCCGCGCGCGTGTCCACCGAGATGAAAAAACCCTCGGTCGAGGCCATCTTCCACGCCTACCTGCTCACCCTTCCCGGCGTGAACTACGTCGGCCACACGCACCCCATCGCGGTCAACGCCCTCCTTTGCTCGAAGCACGCGCGCACCTTCGCCACCCGCCGCCTCTTCCCCGACGAGATCGTATGCTGCGGCGTCGAAAGCGTCTTCGTTCCCTACACCGACCCCGGCCTCAAACTCTCCCAGGCGATCAAGACCGCCACCGAGGACTACATCAAACGCGTCTCCCGCCCGCCGCGCGTCATTCTCCTCGAAAACCACGGCCTCATCGCCCTCGGCGCCACACCCGAGGCCGTGCTCGCCGCAACGCTCATGGCGGTCAAAGCCGCCGAGATCTTCGCCGGCGCGTCCGCCATCTCCGGTGGCGCCGAGCCGCAATTTCTCACCCCCGAGCAAGTCGAACGCATCGCCGGCCGCCCCGACGAACACTACCGCCAAAAAGCCCTCGGCCTTTAACTCCCCCGGGAGCGCGGGGCTCCGCACCCGCCCCGTCGCCTCTCCGCGTCACTCCTCCGCTCCGCACCCGCCGCGTCTCCCCTTCGCTTCGTCCCCGCCGCTCCCCTCCCCGCCTCATGTTCCCCGTTTACGCCCTTACCCCACCCGCCCCTGCCGCCATACCGCCGGGGCCACGCCGTAACGCGCCTTGAACGCCGCCGATAAATGAAACGCCGAGCTAAAGCCCAAGCGCCCCGCGATCTCCTCCAGCTTTGCCGGAGTGGAGCCCAGCAGGCGTTGCGCGCGCTCCAGCCTCAGCCGCAGCAAATACTGCCGCGGAGCGAGCCCGGTGCGTCGCTTGAACTCGCGCCGAAACCCCGCGTAACCCACGCCCAGCTCGCGCGCCAAAGCCGGCATGCTCGGCGGCACCTCAATGCGCTCCGCCAACACCCGCTCCGCCCGCCGCACCGCCCGCACCAACCCACCCTCGTCGCCCGCCTCGCGCCCGCTCAACAACCCGAGCAACCTCAACCCCTCCGCCGCCACCTCCGCCGCGCCACCGCTCACCTCCCGCAGGCCGACATGCAGCCGCGCGATCACCTCGCCGACCGCACCCGCATCCAGCCCGCGCCGCACCCCGTTCTTCCCCGGCAACAAACCCGCCTCGGTCAGCCGCCCGAGCACCGGCCCGTCCAGCTCGATCCACAGCTCAACCCATCCCGTCCGCTCCGCCGGCCGATATCGATGCCACTGCCCGGGCGTGATCCACAACACGTCGCCCGCGCCCACCGCCTCCACCCCGCCACGCCGCCGTCCCTCGAACTCGCCGCCGCCTTCCGCGATCAACACCACCTGCCACGCGCCCAGCACGCGCCCGTGCTCCCACGCGAACGCATGATCCGCCGGATGCCCCGCCGGCGGGTAAACCCGCCCCGGAGCATTCGTGATACGCCCACCCGCCCGCACCGCCACGCCCCACGCGTCGCCATCATTCGTGACGGGCAGGTATTTCGCGAAATCCGCGGCGGCCTTCTTCATGGCGCAAATCTTGTATGCGCCCGGCCAATGGCCACATTCTTTTCCCGTCCGTTTTGCGTTAGGATAGCGTGACCAACCCACCCCCGACCATGGCCACCACCTCCCGCAAAACCCGTTTCGCCTCCGCCAAGTCCGCCGCCTCCGCCGGTTTCGCCGCCGCGCGCGACACCTACGCCGCCCTCGGCGTCAACGTCGAGGCCGCCCTTGCCACCCTCGCCGCCACCCCCATCTCCCTCCACTGCTGGCAAGGCGACGACGTCGGCGGTTTCGAAAAAGCCGACGCCACCCTCACCGGCGGCATCCAGGCCACCGGCAACTACCCCGGCAAAGCCCGCACCATCGACCAGCTCCGCCAGGACCTCGAGCTCGTCTACAAACTCCTCCCCGGCCGCCACCGCCTCAACCTCCACGCCATCTACGCCGACTTCGCCGGCCGCCCCGTGGATCGCGACGCCATCGAACCCCGCCACTTCGCCTCTTGGGTCGATTGGGCCAAGTCTCGCGACCTCCACGGCCTCGACTTCAACCCGTCCTGCTTCTCCCACCCGCTCTCCACCGACGGCACCCTATCGCACGCCGACGCCGCCATCCGCGACTTCTGGATCGCCCACTGCGCCGCCGCCCGCCGCATCGGCGCCTGGTTCGGCAAAAAACTCGGCACCCGCACTGTCACCAATGTTTGGATACCGGACGGCTCCAAGGACACCCCCTTCGACCGCGCCGCTCCCCGCGCCCGCCTCGCCGATTCCCTCGAAAAAGTCTTCGCCGAAAAACTTTCGCCCAAACACCACCTCGACGCCGTCGAATCAAAACTCTTCGGCATCGGTGCCGAGTCCTACACCGTCGGCTCGCACGAGTTCTACCTCGGCTACGCGCTCAAGCG
>DAIPIP010000080.1:0-12933 GCA_036770725.1 Opitutaceae bacterium | reverse complement strand
CCGACCACCGGTCGGGCCTACATCCTAAAGTCCAAATTCAATAGGCGTATGGTATAAGCATTCGAAGGCTGGCCGAAAAAAGGCACAATAGGCGCAAAAAGACAGGCTTCCCTCGCCTGTTTATGCCTGGATTTCGACTCCCGCGCCTTTTGCGGCGATGTATTCATAAAACAACTTCAGTCCAAAGGACCGAACAGAGTCGGTCCCACCAAAAAATGAAAATTTGGAGTGGCATGGGCGTCCCGCGCCCATGCTTGCCCGCCTAAAGCGGGGTTAGCGGCGGACGGGGAGGCCTTGGGAGGCGAGGTGGTCTTTGACCTGGGGCACGGTGAAGGTGCCGAAGTGGAAGAGGCTGGCGGCGAGGACGGCGCTGGCGTGGCCGTCGCGGATGACGTCGGCGAAGTGTTCGAGTTTGCCCGCGCCGCCGCTGGCGATGACGGGCACGCCGACGGCGTCGGAGACGGCGCGGGTGAGCGGGCAATCGAAGCCCGCGAGGGTGCCGTCGGCGTCCATGCTGGTGAGCAGGATTTCGCCCGCGCCGAGGCGCACGGCCTCGACGGCCCAGGCGACGGCGTCGAGTTCGGTGCGGTTGCGTCCGCCGTGGGTATAGACGCGCCACGATTTGCCGTCGGGTTCGCGCTTGGCGTCGATGGCGAGCACGATGCATTGCGCGCCGAAGCGATCGGAGGCGGCGCGGATAAGCTGCGGTTCCTTGATGGCGGCGGTGTTGAGGGAGACCTTGTCGGCGCCGCTTTTCAGCATGGCCTCGATGTCGGCCACGGTGCGAAGGCCGCCGCCCACGGTAAGAGGCATGAAGCACTGCTCGGCGGTGCGGGCGACGACGTCGTGCATGATGCCGCGTCCATCGGAGGACGCGGTGATGTCGAGGAACACGAGTTCATCGGCGCCTTGGGCGTCGTAGGCCTTGGCGGATTCGACGGGGTCGCCGGCGTCGCGCAGTTCAAGGAATTTGATTCCTTTGACGACGCGTCCGCCGTGGACGTCGAGGCAGGGGATGACTCTTCGCGATAGCATGACGACCTTTGGTCGAGTTTAAGATGAAAGATTAAGTTTAAGTTGATTCAGCGCGCATAGCGCGGGTGGTCGAACTTCAACTTAAACTTCCCTCTTCAACTCAGCTTGATGGCCTTAGCCATCAAGCTGGGCGACGTCGGGTTCGAAGTTGACCACGAAGCGATAGACCTGGCCGGGACGCATGATGAGGGGATGGTCGCGGAGGAGGGTCTGGACGTAGTGGATCTTGCCGAAGTTGGTGCGGAACTGGGGATCGTCGGTGACGACCTCGGTCTCTTGCCAGACGCCTTGGAAGTCGTCCTTTTGCACGGTGCAACGGTGGCCTTCGGCGCCGAGGGCGGGCATGCCGGCGACGCGGTAGCGGGAGTGGGGCGCGGCGATGGCGATCTGGTAACGGAATTTATCGAGCGTGACCTGTTGCTTCACGCTGAAGGCGTATTCGGCGGAGATGGTCGGGCCGGTGAAGTTCCACTGCACTTTTACGGAGCCGAGGCCTTTTTCGATTTCCTCGTGGGTGTCGATCAACTCGGGTTGTTCGTAGCGGAAGAAGAAGCTGTTGCGGAGGCCGAGGCCGGTGACGGCGTTGCGGCCGTAGAAGGCGGGGATGAACTGGCGACCGTTGATGGTGAGCTCGGGGGTGAGGATCGGCGCGTAGATGTTGTTGGGCCAATCGAAGATGCCGGGCGAGTGGGGGAAGGGCAGGGAGTCGGCGGTGAGGTTGATGCCGGTGCCGACGAGGGGGATCTGGGCGTGGAGGCCGGTCTCGGCGTTTTTGTAAACGAAGAGGCCCTGTTCCTTGCGGGAGTTTTTGTCGAAGATGACAAAGCGGCCGACGGTTTTGGGGGCCTCGGGTTTGCCGGAGGAGAGCGGCATGGCGACCGTCTTGGCGAGACGCGACCACTGGCAGAGGTAGCGCGCGGCGTCGAAGTTGGCCATGCGCGTGGTGTGGTGCGAGTAGGCGGTGCGCTCGGGGTCGCGGAGGTCGAGGAAGCCGTGCTCCTGGTCCAGGTAAGTCTGGTAGAAGAAAACGAAGAGGCGGCGGAGGAGGTCGAAATACTTGGGCTTGTCGGCCTCGGCGATCCAGCCGTCGCGCAGACCCTGGAGAACGAGGGAGACACAGTGCATCTGGCCGTAGGCGCCTGCGGCGCGACCAAAGGCCCAGCCGAGGCCGTCGGCGCGGACGAGGTCGGGCATCATCTTGATGTATTTCTCGACGTAGGTGCGCAGGGTGGGGAGCTTGCGATCGCGCACGCCGGAGTTGGCGTGGAGCTGGAGGGCGGAGCGGATGAACACGAAGTTCATGACGCCGTAGAGGTTGAAGTTGCCGCCGATGCCGCTGGTGGCGTCGTCGAAGAAGCCGGTGGAGCTGGTCTTGTTGATGCGCTCGACCATGCGCTCGATGAGGCGGGAGGTCTCGTCCTTCTTGGAGAGGCCGAGGGAGAAGCGGGCGACGGCTTTGGCGACGTTGAAGGCCTGCCAGTGGTTGTCGTAGTCGGTGCGCTGGAGGAGGGCCTTGTCGATGCGCTCGCGGGTTTCGTCCACGAGGCGTTCCCAGACGGGGTTGCGCTCCTTGGAGGGACCGAAGCAGAGGAGGCCGAGGGCGGCGTAGGCGAGGCCGTTTTCCGCCGGGGGCTCGGTGAACATCTGGGCGGTGATGCAGCGCGCGGCGAGATCGATGAGGTCGTAGCCCTTGAGGGTGGTCTCGCCAGTGACGCGGTAGTATTCGCCGAGGGCGAAGGCGACGTGGCCGGGTTCGTCGGGGCGGGGTTCCTCGCCGGGGGCGGGGAGAATGGTGCCGTCAGGCTGGATGGCGTCGAGGTTGTGGCCCAGAATTGAGCGGGCCATGTCGAGACACTGCTCGGAGAAGCTATGCATGTAAGGTTTTGCGAGGGAGGAACGGAGCGTGAATGCCGCTTAACCGGAGGGTGCGCGGCGCGAGTAAAGGTAAACAATGGGGTGGGCGCGGAGATTCGGGCAAGAGTTGATTTGCGACGATTTCCGGGGAGATGAAAATGCAAACGCGCGGCCTCCGAGGGGAGGCCGCGCGGTGGGAGGTGAAAGGGTTTAACTAAAGGACGGGGGACCAAGGCACGGGAGCAGGATGCTCCCGCTACTTTAGCGGCTGACGAGCTTGATGAACTCGTCGTTGTTTTTGGTTTTGGTGAGACGGCTGATGGCGGTCTCGCAGGCTTCCTCGATCTTGGCCTGCACGAGGGCGCGGCGAAAGAAGTGGATCGTCTCGAGGCGCTTTGGCTCGATGAGGAGTTCCTCTTTGCGGGTGCCGGAGGCCTGGATGTTGACGGCGGGCCAGAGGCGGAGTTCGGCGCACTTGCGGTCGAGGATGAGGTCGCTGTTGCCGGTGCCCTTGAACTCCTGGAAGATCACGTCGTCCATGCGGGAGCCGGTCTCGACGAGGATGGAGGCGATGATGGTGAGGGAGCCGGCCTCCTCGGTGCGGCGGGCGCTGGCGAAGAGTTGGCGGGGTTTTTCAAGGGCGCGGACATCGAGACCGCCGGAGCCGGTGCGACCGGAGTTTTTGGCGGTATTGTGGGCGCGGGAGAGGCGGGTCAGGGAGTCGATGAAGAGCACGACGTCCTGGCCGACTTCGACGAGGCGGCGGGCGCGCTCGATGGCGAGGTCGGCGACGCGGATGTGGTTCTCGACCGGATCGTCGTTGGAGGAGGCCCAGACCTCGGCGCCGACGCTGCGGCGGAAGTCGGTGACCTCCTCGGGGCGCTCGTCCACCAGCAGGATCATGACGTGGCACTCGGGATGGTTTTCAATCACGCCGACGGCCATGTCGCGGAGGATGGTGGTCTTGCCGGTGCGGGGCGGGGCGACGATGAGGCCGCGCGTGCCTTTGCCGATGGGGCAGAAGAGATCGACGACGCGGGTGGTCATGCGTCCGTCCTTCGTCTCGAGTTTGAGCTGCTGCTCGGGCGAGATGGTGGTGAGCTGGGTGAAGTCGAACTTGCGGATACGATCTTCCATATCGATGCCGTCCACCGTCTGGATGAACTTCATCTTGGGGTTGGGGAAGCGACCTTCGGCGGGCCAGGCGATGCCTTTGATGATGCTGCCCTGTTTGAGGCGGAAGCGGCGGATCATTTCCTTGGGCACAAACGTATCCGTGGGACGCCTACGGCCGTTTTTGGTGGGGTCGAGAAGGGCGCCGTTGCCGCCGCCGCGTTGGGTGTCGATGTCGAGGATGCCTTCGACCGTGACGAGGTTTTCCTGGACGGGGGGGCGAGGAGCAGGCGCGGGGCTGGGAACGGCGGCTTCCGGCGCGGAGGTTTCGGTGGGCGCGGGGGCCGGGGGCGGAACGGGCGACGCGCTCGGAGCCGCGGCGGCGGGAGCGGGTGCGATAACAGGAGCGGGGACCGCGCCGGCGGCGGCGGCTTGGGCGAGGATGGCCTGGGCGGCGGCGATGGCCTCGGCGCTGGGGGTTTGTATGACTGGCGCGGATACAGGGGCGGCGATTTTGCGCTTGGCGGGTGCGGGGGTGGGGGCGACGGGGGCGACGGGAGGAGGGGTGGCGACGGCCTCGGTGACGACGAGTTCGAGCTCGGGCGTGGTGGGCGCGGCGTCGGTGGCGGGTGCATCCGCGGCGGGCGAAAGTTTCTTTTTGGCGGGGCCGCGGCGAGCGGTGGTTTTCTTTGCGGGCATGAAAGTTGTTATTGGGTTTTGGCTGGATGTGCTGACCTGAAGTGCAGGGCGAGACCCCGCATGCTTGACGCTGCCTGAAGTGGTCGGGATAAGGGCGGGACGTTTTAACCGCAGCCAACGAATGGTCGCGCAACGTTACCCCATAACCTCAACCAGCACCTCAACGTGTCGGATAAGAACATCACTTCCGTGTCCCGTGTTAAACGGGTGTTTAACCCAACAGCCGAGTTTCAGCGCCAAGCTAACCTTGGCAGTAATACGGCCTACAAGAAGCTCTACGCCGAATCTGTCAATGCTCCAGAAACCTTCTGGAAGCGCATGGCCGGCGAGCATCTCGTCTGGCGCAAACCCTTCAAAAAAGTTCTCCAGTGGAAGGCTCCGCACGCGAAGTGGTTTGTCGGCGGCGCGCTAAACGTCTCCGAAAACTGTCTCGACCGTCATCTTGGCACGGCGCGCGAAAACAAGGCGGCGATCATTTTTGAGGGCGAACCGGGCGATGTTCGCACCATCACCTACAAACAGCTTCATCTCCACGTGTGCCGGCTCGCGCACGTGTTCGAGAACCTGGGCGTGGGCAAGGGCGACCGGGTCGCGATTTATCTGCCGATGATCCCCGAGGCCATGGTGGCGATGCTGGCCTGCGCGCGGGTCGGCGCGATTCACACCGTGATCTTCGGCGGCTTTTCCCCCGAGGCGGTGAAGGATCGCATCAACGACTGCCAGGCCAAGCTCGTCATCACCGCCGACGGCGGCTGGCGGCGGGGCAAGATCATCGAACTCAAGGCCGCGGTGGACAAGGCGCTGCCGGGCGCGCCCTCCGTGCAGGCGGTGCTCGTGGTCAAGCGCACCGGCCAGGAAATCAAGATGACCGAGGGCCGCGACATCTGGTGGCACGACGCGTGGAAGGGCGGTCCCAATTTCCACAAGGCGAAGGCCTTCGATTCCGAGCACCCGTTGTTCATTCTCTACACGTCGGGCTCGACCGGAAAACCGAAGGGCGTGCTGCACACCTCGGCGGGCTATCTGCTCGGGGCCAAGGTTTCATCGCACTACATTTTCGATCTCAAGGAGACCGACCGTTATTTCTGCTCGGCCGACATCGGTTGGATCACCGGTCACAGTTACGTGGTTTACGGTCTGCTCTCCAATGGTTCCACGGTGTTCCTCTATGAGGGCGCGCCCAACCAGCCCGAGCCCGATCGTTTCTGGGAGATGATCGACCGCCACAGCCTGACGATTCTCTACACCGCGCCGACCGCGATTCGCGCCTTCATGCGCTGGGGTGACAACTACGTGCTCAAGCACCGCCTCGATTCGTTGCGTCTGCTCGGAAGCGTGGGCGAGCCGATCAGCGCCGAGGCTTGGGGCTGGTATCACAAGATGATCGGCAAGGGTCGCTGCCCCATCGTGGACACGTGGTGGCAGACCGAAACCGGTTCGGTAATGATCACGCCACTACCGGGTGTGACCGCGCTCAAGCCCGGCTCGGCCACGCTGCCGTTTTTCGGCGTCGCCGCGAAAGTCGTGGACGAAAACGGCAAGGAGGTGCCGCGCGGCACCGGCGGCAAACTCGTGATCACCCAGCCCTGGCCCTCGATGTTGCGCACGCTCTGGGGCGACGACGCGCGGTTCAAGCAGGCCTATTTCTCCGAATTCCCCAAGCATCCGGACTGGTATTTCACCGGCGACGGCGCGCAGCAGGACAAGGACGGCTACTTCTGGATCGTCGGCCGCATCGACGACGTGCTCAACATCTCCGGCCATCGCATCGGCACGGCCGAGGTGGAGAGCGCGCTCGGCTCGCATCCGGCGGTCGCCGAGGCGGCGGCGGTGGGCAAGCCCGACGAGTTGAAAGGCCAGTCGCTGGTGGTCTTCGTGTCGTTGAAAAACGGCGTGACCGCTTCCGAAGAATTAAAGGAGCAACTGCGCGCCTTCGTGGGGAAGGAGATCGGTTCCTTCGCGAAGCCCGACCAGATCCGCATCGCGGCGGCGCTGCCCAAGACCCGCTCCGGAAAAATCATGCGGCGTATTCTCAAGCAGATCGCGGTCGGCGGCGAGGTAAAGGGCGACACGAGCACGCTGGAGGATTTCTCCGTCATCGCGGCGTTGCAGGCCGAGGATTGAGGGGGCGCGGCGTTGGTGAAGCTCCGTTGTCCGTTGGTGCAACGTCGCCGCTTGCTAAGCGGCGGCGTTGGTTTTCCCTCCTAGTCCTCGATGGCTCGGCTTCGTCTCGTCACCTTCAACATCGCGCACGGGCGTGGTCTGCGGCCCATGCAGGGGCTGCAATCGAAGCGTTCGATGCAGGCGCATCTGCGGCGTATCGCGGCCTTGTTGGTGAAGCTCGACGCCGACGTGGTGGCTTTGCAGGAGATCGACCAGGATTCGAGTTGGGCGGGGAATTTTGATCACCTTGAATACTTGCGGGAGCACACCGGTTACGCGCATGCGCTCCATGGGGTGACGACGCGGCGTGCGGGCATGTTCAAGCTTTGCTACGGCAACGCGTTTCTCTCGCGGCACGCGTTGGAGGAGGGCGAGGCGGTGACCTTTGGCGTTCGCACGGTGGGCGAGAAAGGATTTTTGTTCGCCGAGATCACGGTGGGCGGGAAACGCGTGCCGTTGATTAATCTGCACCTGCATTATCGCTCGCGCGCGGCGCGGATGGAGCAAATCGGGCAGGTGTTTCGCTACCTCGCGCAACGCCATAACGCGCGCTCGCCCTACTGGAACGTGCCGCCTATCGTGTGCGGTGATTTTAATACTTCAGGCAAAGCGAGCGACGCGACGGCGGGTTTGCTCACGGAGTTAAAGTATTTCGGCGACTACGCGTTTCACCCCGCGAACGGGCGGACGTTTCCGTCGCCCTTGCCGGCCCGTGCGCTAGATTTCGTGTTGGTGCCCGGGGAGCTGCGGGTGGGGCGTTGCGAAGTGGTGCGCTCCTGGCTCTCGGATCATCGGCCGGTGGTGGCCGAGATCGAGCTCGGCGGGGTTTGAGGGGGGAGCAAGGTGTTGCGCGTGGGAGGCGGGACGGATGCAGGCGGGACGCCTGCGCTACTCGGTTACAGCAGCGAGCCCTGCGATGAATCGGAGAGCGGCTTTAGGCCGATGGAGTGGTAGCCTTTGGGAGTGAGCACGCGGCCTTGGGGGGTGCGTTGCAGGTAGCCTTCCTGAATGAGGAAGGGTTCGTGAACCTCCTCGAGGGTGTCGGATTCCTCGCTGACGGCCATGGCGACGGTGCCGAGGCCAACGGGACCGCCGCGGTAGTTTTCGGCCATTACGCGGAGGATGCGTTTGTCCATTTCGTCGAGGCCCTTGGCGTCGATTTCAAGGAGCTCAAGGGCGGCGGCGGCGGTGGTTTGGGTGATGCGGCCGTCGCCGCGTTGTTGGGCGTAATCGCGGGCGAAGTTGATCAGGTTGTTCGCGATTCGGGGGGTGCCGCGGGAGCGGGTGGCGATCTCTTTCGCGCCGTCTTCCTCGATGGGCACCTGAAGCAGGCCGCAGGAGCGCTTGATGATGCCGGTGAGCGTGGCGGCGTCATAATAGTCGAGGCGGGTTTGAAGGGTGAAGCGCGAGCGCAGCGGCGCGGTGAGCATACCGGCGCGGGTGGTGGCGCCGACGAGGGTGAAGCGTGGCAACGAGAGGCGGACTGAGCGGGCGTTGGGGCCCTGGTCGATCATGATATCGAGGCGGAAATCCTCCATCGCGCTGTAGAGGTATTCCTCGACGGTTTTCGGGATGCGGTGGATTTCATCGATGAAGAGCAGGTCGCCTTCTTCGAGGCTGGTGAGCAGGCCGGCGAGGTCGGAGGCCTTTTCGACGACGGGGCCGGAGGTGATGCGGACGTTGCGGCCCATCTCGGAGCCGAGGATGAGGGAGAGGGTGGTTTTGCCGAGGCCGGGCGGGCCGCTGAGCAGGATGTGGTTGAGCGCCTCGCCGCGCGCGCGGGCGGCGCCGACCATGATTTTGAGGCGCTCGACGGTTTTGGCCTGGCCGGCGAAATCGGAGAAGGAAAGCGGGCGGAGGGCGGCCTCGGCGTTGGAGACGGGCGCGGCGAGTTGCGAGGCGAGGTAGCTCAGGCCCTTGGCGTCGGCGGGCGGGGTGGCGGAGGCGGGGGTCTTAGGCATTGTATAGCGAAGGGAGCGTGGTGGTGGGTGCCGAATGACCAATGACCAATGACCAATGAACAATTAAAACGGAGGCTAAAGGAGGGCGGAACATGTGAGGAGGGAAGGGGGCGAAACGGGGGCTGGTGGGGGCGGCATCCCTTTGTCATTGGTCATTGGACATTGGTCATTCCCGCGCGTAGCGCGGGTCATTTCCACTCCATGTCGGCGCCGAGGCTGCGGAGGTTTTCGACGAAGCGGGGGTGGGCGCGCTGGATGATTTCGGCGTGGCGGACGATGGATTTGCCGGGGATGGCTGCGGCGACCATGGCGAGGGCGACGGCGGCGCGGATGATGTAGGGCGAGTCCACTGTGGCGGGACGGAGGGGGCGGTTGCCGAAAACGATGAGACGGTGCGGATCGCTGACCACGGCGTGGGCGCCGAATTTGGCGAGCTCGGGAATCCAGGCGAAACCGTTTTCGTAAACTTTGTTCCAGAAGTGGATGGTGCCTTCGCAGCGCACGCTGAGCGCGATCATGAGCGGGAGCAGATCGACCGAGAAATAGGGCCAGGGCGCGGCCTCGATCTTGGGCAGGAGGTTGCTGGTGTAGGGTTCCTCGATCTTGAGCTTTTGGCCGCGGCGCACGATGGCGACGTCGCCCTCGTGTTCGACAACGACGCCGAGTTTGGCAAAGGCGCGCACGATGAGGTCGAAGTGGTGGGGGAGGGACTTGGTCACGCGCACCTCGCCCCCGGTGATGGCGCCGAGGGCGAGGAAGGTGACGATCTCATGGTAGTCGCTTCCGATGGTGATGTCGGCGCCGTGGAGCGTATCGATTCCTTGAATACGCAGCATGGAGGTGCCGATGCCGTCGATCTTCGCGCCCATGGCGACGAGGGCGGCGAGCAGTTCCTGCACGTGGGGTTCGCTGGCGGCGTTGACGAGGGTGGAATCGCCCTTGGCGAGGGCGGCGGCCATGGCGAAGTTTTCCGTGACGGTGACCGACATGTAGTCGCACCAATGGCGTGCGCCGGTGAAGCCGGAGGGCAGGGCGATGACAAGCGGGTCTTCGCCGCCGACGATGGCGCCGAGGGCGGAGAGGATTTCGAGGTGGGGATCGATCTCGCGCACGCCGAGCGAGCAGCCCTTGGCGTTGGCGAGGATGATGATGCGGCGAAGGCGGTGGAGCAGGGCGGGGAAGAGCAGGACCGTGGAGCGCATGTCGGACGGGAGCTCGTCGTCGGCGAGGGTGCTGCGGAAGCCGGAGTGATCGAGACGCATGACGCCGGCGTCGCGGTCCCAGTCGATGCGCGATCCTTGGGAGGTGAGGAAGGCGACCAGTTTGTTGAGGTCGGTGATGTCGGGGACGTTGCGCATGGTCACCGGTTCGTCGGTGAGGAGCGTGGCGCAGAAAATGGGCAGCACGGAGTTTTTGTTGCCCGAGGGGACGATGGTGCCGGAGAGCGGCTTGCCACCTTGCACAAAGAGATCGGCCATGGAGAAGAGGAGAAAAAGGGGAAGGAAGCGACCCGGAACGGGCAAAAAAAGAAGCGCCCGCCGGGTGGCGGACGCTTCGGAAATGCGCGGAGGCGCGGGGGGCTTGGCAAGGTTTATCAAACCACCGGACCGGGACCGCCTTCGGAGGGGCGGGGACCGGCGCCGTCGGGATGGGGGCCGCGTCCGCGACCACCGCGATGGCGGCGTTGACCCTGACCGTCACCGCGCGGGGCGCGGTCGGGTCGGGGCTGCTGGCCGCCTTCGGGGCGGGGGCCGCGGTTTTCGCCGCCGGTCTGGGGCGCCCCTTGGCCGCCCTGACCGCCGCCGGAGCGACCGCGACCGCCACGACGGCGGCGGCGGCCTTGGCCCTGGCCTTCGCCACGGGGATCGCGTTCGCCGCGCGGCTGATCGCCACCGGCGGAGGGGGCTTCGGTGGTGCCGCCGAAGATGCCCTTCAACCAGCCGACGAAACCGCCGGCCTTTTCAGCACCGGGTTTCGCGGAAGGGGTGGAGGGGCGGGGAGCTTGGGATTGGCCGGGCGCGGCACCGGGAGCGGCGGCCGGGCGGCCGCCATCGCGGCGACCGTCACGACGGCCTTCGCCACCTTCGCGGCGGCGGCCCTGACCTTGACCCTGGCCATCGCGACGGCGGCCGCCATCGCGGCCTTCGCGACCGCCGAAGGACTGGCCTTCGGGGCGGCCTTCGACGGGGCGAAGGGGCTCGATTTCGCGGGCGACGATGGGCTTGCGCTCGATGCGGAAAACCGGGCGGTCGCCGCTGGCGGAGGCCGGGGTCGGGGCCGGAGCCGATGCCGGAACCGCGCCGGGTGATTCCCAGCTGGTGGTCGGGCGCGGGGCGGCGGGGGGGAGGATATTTAGCTCGGCCTTGGGGGCGGGGGCGACGGGCGCGACGGCGGCGGGAGCCACCGGGACCGGGGCCGGCGCGGGGGCGGGCTCAGGGGCGGGGGCGGGCGCGACGGCGACCGGGGCGGCCGGGGCCACGGGGGTGGCGGGCACGGATTCGGCGGCGGGCGCGATGGCAACGGGCGCCGGCTCGAACGGATTTACGTATTCGGTGGGGGCGACGACTACCTGAATGGCGGTCGGTTGGTAGCTGGCGACTGGTTCGGAGCCGGTCGCGGCGTTGCTGGCGGGGCGGGCGGGGCGTTTGCCACGGGCTAGCCCGGTGCCGCGGCTGGAACCGAAGCCGTCGATAGCGACGGGGGCGGTGGGCGCGGCGGGAGTCGCGACGGGGGCCTCGGGAGGCGTGGCGTCGGACGGGTTGTTGGCTGACATGTCTTTGTTCTGTTTTGGTTAAGGCGCGCTCACCGCAAGAGCGCGGGAGCGGCGCGGGATGATCGAGGCGGCGGAGCGCGGGAGGCGCTTTCACGCGGCAACAATCTGTCGCAAGCTCATGGCGCGCGATGTCCGGCGCAACCTTTTGTTTGTAGTGCAAAACCCCGACACGCGGGGCCGGGCTTGCCAAGGCGGGGGGGGACTCGCACGGTGCGCTTTTATTTTTAAGACCATGGACAAACTAGAAGAGATTTTCCGCATGCAGGAGGCCCTTAACGCGCGCATCGGCGTCACGCTGCCGCCGCCTTCCGACGAGGAAAAGGCGAAGTGGATTCTCAACTACACCCGCGCGATGCAGCAGGAGACGGCGGAGCTGATCGACAGCGTGCCCTGGAAGTGGTGGGCAAAATACCAGAAATTCGACGAGCAAAACGCCAAGGTCGAGGTGGTGGATTTGTTCCACTTTCTCGTCTCGTTGGCGCAGACGCTGGGCATGAGCGCGGAGGATGTTTACCAGGCTTATTTGAAGAAAAACCAGGTGAACCACCAGCGTCAGGAGACGGGCTACGTGAAAAAGGACGCGGAAGATTCGCGGCATATTTGACGCCCGGCGCGAGTCGCGCTTTGTGGCCGGGCCATGATCAAGCCCGGTCAAAAACTTAAAACCAACTTCAAGCTCAAGATCGTCCGCGACGGCGCCGAAGCCGAGGTCGCGTTCAGGGATTTGCTCACGAAGCCGACCATCGTGTCGGTTTACATGAAGAACAACACGGGTTCCTGCGATAAGCAGAACGACTCGCTGGCGGCGCATGCGGGCGAGTTCGCGAAGCTCGGGTATAATCTCGTGGCGGTGTCGCGCGACACGTGCGGGTCGCATCTGAAATATGCGGCGAAGAAGGGAATCACCTACACGCTTGCGAGCGATCCGGACGATCTTTTCGCCAAGGCGGCGGATGCGGTGGTGGAGAAATCGATGTATGGGAAAACGTATGAAGGGCCGGCCCGCGCCGCGTTTGTGATCGCGAAGGACGGCACTGTTTTGGCGGTGGCCGAGAAGGTGGACACGAAGGACCACGCGGCGCAGTTGAAGGAGTTAATTCTGAGCATCCGAATCGGGTGACGGGGAGGGCCGCGCCAGGCGCTGTCTTCAAAATAAACCGACGCTTTGCTTACGCCCTATGGGTGAGAGGGAAACCAAGCTGGGCCGGCGTTGACCTCGGCGGCATGGCCCTCCGGGCCACCTCCGCCTCGGTCGCCTTGCCCGAGCGTGGTTTCCCACTCACGAAGGGTCTGGTTATTTTGAAGACAGCGCCTAGAGCATGTCGTCACGAGATT
>DAIPIP010000261.1:0-2947 GCA_036770725.1 Opitutaceae bacterium | reverse complement strand
CGGCGGCCATGAACTGGACCGGGTAGTTGGCTTTCAAATACGCCGTGTGGTAGGCAACCACGGCGTAGGCGGCGGAGTGGGATTTGTTGAAACCGTATTGGGCGAACTTGTTGAGGAGGTCGAAAATCTCGTTGGCCTTGGCGGAGGTAATGCCGTGGAGGCGTTCGGCGCCCTCGACGAACTTGACGCGCTCCTTGGCCATGGCCTCGGCGTCTTTTTTGCCCATGGCGCGGCGGAGCATGTCGGCGCCGCCGAGGGTGTAACCGCCGATGACGCGGGCGCACTCCATGACCTGCTCCTGATAGACGATGATGCCGAAGGTTTCCTTGAGCACGGGCTCGAGGAGGGGGTGGGGATAGACGATGGAGGACGGGTCTTTTTTGCCGCGCGCGTAGTCGGGGATAAACGCCATCGGACCCGGGCGGTAGAGGGCGGAGATGGCGTTGATATCGTCGATGGTGGAGATGCCGACCTGACGGGCGGCGCCCTGCATGCCGCCGGATTCGAGCTGGAAGACGCCGATGGTTTTGCCGGCGTTGAGGAGTTCGTAGGTGACGGGGTCGTCGAGGTCGCGGGAATCGAGTTCGAATTCGGGCTTGGCGGTGCGGCGGACGTTTTCGACGGCGTCGGAGATGACGGTGAGCGTCTTGAGGCCGAGGAAGTCCATCTTGAGCAGGCCGAGCTTGCCGACGGCGCCCATGTCGAACTGCACGGTGACGTCGCCTTCCTGCGACGTGAGGGGAACGAACTCGTCGAGCGGTTGCTCGGTGATGATGATGCCGGCGGCGTGTTTGCCGGTGTTGCGCACCATGCCCTCGAGGACGAGGCCCTGGTCGATGATTTTTTTGGCGACGGGGTTGCGGTCGTATTCGCCTTTGAGCTCGGCGGATTTGGTGAGCGAGTCGGCGAGCGAGATGTTGAGCTCGTCGGGGATCATCTTGGCGAGGCGGTCGGCCTCGGCGAAGGGCAGGTCGTGCACGCGGGAGACGTCGCGCACGACCATCTTGGCGCCGAGGGTGCCGTAGGTGATGATGTTGGCCACGCAGTCGCGGCCGTATTTCTCGCGCACGTAGTCGATGACCTCGACGCGGCGGCGCATGCAGAAATCGATGTCGAAGTCGGGCGGGGAGACGCGCTCGGGGTTGAGGAAGCGCTCGAAGAGCAGACCGAAGCGGATGGGGTCGATGTCGGTGATGCCGAGCAGATAGGCGACGAGGCAACCCGCGCCGGAGCCGCGGCCGGGGCCGACGGGGATGTCGTGTTCGCGGGCCCAGTTGATGAAATCCCAGACGACGAGGAAGTAGTCGTCGAAGCCGGTGACATGGATGATGGACAACTCGTAACCGGTGCGCAGGACGAGCAGTTCATCGGGGGCGAGGCCGGAGTAGTCTGGCGGGGCGGGTTTCTGGCCGGCGGGAAGGTCGGTGAGTTTGGCGAGGCGGGTCGCGACGATCTCACGGGCGGCGACGGCGGCGTAGTCGTGGCCGTAGCGCGTATTCAGGCCTTTGATACAGAGGTCGAGCAGGTAGGAGTGGGCGGCGAGGCGGTGCTCGGTGTGGCGGGCCTTGATCTCGGGAGGTAGCGGGTAGCGGGGGTAGCGTTCGGAGCCCTTGGGGAATGGGATTTTGAGGTCGCACATTTCGGCGACCAGGCGGGTGTTGGTGAGGGACTCGGGGATCTCGCCGAAGAGCTTCAACATCTCGTCGGCGGACTTCAGGTAGAAGGCGGACGAGTCGAACTTCATGCGGTTCGTCTCGGCGACCTTGGAGCCGGTCTGGATGCAAAGGAGGGTGTCGTGCGAAGTGGCGTCGGTCTCTTTGACGTAGTGGACGTCGTTCGAGCAGATGGTCTTGAGGTTGTATTTTTCGGCTAGGGCGAGGAGGCCGGGGATGATGTCGCGTTGTTCGCGGATGCCGTGGTCCTGGAGTTCGACGAAGTAGTTTTCGCGGCCGAAGATCTCGACGTAGCGGGCGCAGGCGGCGTCGGCCTCGGCCTCGCGACCGTTCATGAGGTGTTGGCAGACCTCGGAGGCGAGGCAGCCGGTGAAGCCGATGAGGCCCTTGGCGTATTTCGCGAGGGTGGGGAGATCGGTGCGGGGCTTGTAGTAGAAACCCTGGAGGTGGGAGTCGGATACGAGCTTGAGAAGGTTTTGGTAGCCCTCTAGATCCTTGGCCAGGACACCAAGGTGGTAGTAGTTTTTGCCCTCCTCGGATTTGCCGGCCTTGTCGAGGCGGGAGCCGGGGGCGAGGTAGAGTTCGCAGCCGACGAGGGGCTTGAGGTTGGCGGACTTGGCGGCGTTGAAAAATTCGATGGTGCCGAACATGTTCCCGTGATCGGTGAGGGCGACGGCGGGCTGGCCGAGCTCCACGGTGCGCTTCATCAGCCGGTCTATTTTGCAGGCGCCGTCTAGCAGGCTGTAGTCGGAGTGGACGTGGAGGTGGACAAAATCGGAGGCGGCAATCGACACGGTCCGGTGAGGGCAAAGCGGGCGGGCGGGCGCGGCAAGCGCGGAGGGTTAAAGGTGGCAAAAACGGGGGACAAAAATGCCGTTGACGGGGGCGTTTAGGAACGGTTGTTTCTCTTCTTTTCCCAACTTCCAAGCATCTATTTCACTATGCCCATCGAGATCAAAATCCGCAAAAACGAGCCCGTTGACCGCGCCCTGCGTCGTCTTAAAAAGAAGCTCGAGCGTGAGAACGTTATCAAAGACGTGCGCGCAAAGCGCTACTTCGAGAAGCCCTGCGAAAAACGTCGCCGCAAGGAGAAGGTTCAGGCCTTCACCCAAATGCTGCGCCGTCGCTACGCCGAGTAATTTGAATAACTCTCCACCCGAACGGTATTATGCCGTTCTCGAACCGCGCCGACGATTTATCGCTCGCGCGGTTTTTGTATTTGGTTCCTCGCTGTTTTCAGTGGATGGAGCGGAAGGGAGTGAACCGCTAATGTG
>DAIPIP010000260.1:0-2958 GCA_036770725.1 Opitutaceae bacterium | reverse complement strand
GCCGAATAAAACCTGCCCACCAAAAACCCCGTTCCATTTTAACAAAGTAGAACTAAGAAACAGGCGAGCCGACGGACCACACGGTTTGCGACAAGCATAGAGCGCTATCACCTCCACACGCGACGGGCTTGCGCAGCCCGACCTCGCTCACACGCTCCGCGACCATGCAGTTAACTAAAACTTGGGCCGCCCCCATCGACGATTACGTCATCGACCTCGCTTGGTCGCCGGACGGCGCGCATCTCGCTGCCGCCTCCCAAGCCGGCCCCCTGCACATCTTCGACGGCCCCACCGGCGAAAATCACCGCGAACTCCCGGGCCACGAAGACGGCTCCAACTGCCTCGCCTTCGCCCCCCAAGTCCACGGTCTCAGCCCTCATGGCTCCTCCCCTTCCCTCCTCGCCTCCGGCGGCCAAGACGGTGCCGTAAAATTCTGGGACGCCTCCGCCGCCCAACACCTCGCCACCGCCACCCTCGGCCCCGCCTGGATCGAGCACATCTCCTGGCGCCCTCATGTCTCGGGTCTCAGCCCTCAGGTTTCTTCTCCTACCCTCGCCGCCGCCGCCGGTCGCGACCTCGTTTTTCTCCGCCCGGACGCCTCCATTGCCCACCGCTTCAAACCCGCCCCCAAAACCCTCTCCGCCCTCGCCTGGCACCCCCAAGGCGGCGCGCTCGCCGCCGCCTACTTCGGCGGCGTCTGCCTCTGGGATGCCGACGACCACATTGCACAAAAAGAATTCCCCTACGTCAACGGCATCGCCACCCTCGCATGGTCGCCGCCCAATGGCCGCTGGCTCGTCTCCGGCAACGCCGATCCCTCCGTCCACCTCTGGCTCCCCGAAGAGGACCAGGAGTTCCACATGAGCGGCTACGAAACCAAAGTCCGCCAAATCAGCTTCGACCACACCGGCCAAAAACTAGCCACCACCGGCGGCCAGGATGTCTGCGTCTGGGATTGCTCCGGCGAAGGCCCCGAAGGCCGCGAGCCCGTCATGCTCCCGCACGACGCCCCCCTCACCGCCGTCGCCTTCCAAAACCGCCACGGCCTCCTCGCCGCCTCCAGCCGCGACGGTGTCCTCCAACTATGGAGCCCCGAACGCCCCAGCCCCCTGCGCGCCACCGTCAAGATGCCCGCCCCCGCCACCAAACTCGTCTGGTCCCCCGACGACGCCTATCTCGCCGTCGGCAGCGAAAAAGGCGTCATATACGTTCTCCGCGTCGAAAGCTAACCCCCCTCGGTCTCATCCGATTTAAACTCCTTCCCAAGCCCGCCGCGCCTCCCGCGTTGACACCCCTGAGGCTCACCTGAGACTCGTCCGCCGTGACCAACGATACAGCCGAAGCCGCCCGCATAAAATTTCGCAATCACCTCGCGAGCCACGGCCTGCGAGTCACCAACCAGCGCCTCGCCATCTTCGACGCCGCCTTTGGCCAAAAAGAACACTTCACCGCCGAAGACCTGCTCGCCCTCGCCCGCGCCATCGACGACTCCGTCTCCCGCGCCACCGTTTACCGCACCCTTCCCCACCTCACCGGCAGCGGTGTCCTGCGCGAAGTCGATATCGGCAAAAACCTAAAATACTACCTTCCCGATACCGACAATTCCGCCCAGGTCGCCCAAGTCATCTGCGTGGATTGCGACAGGATCTTCGAAATCAGCGCCCCCTTCATGTCGTGGTATGGCAACACCGTTTCGTCCAAGCTCGGCCTCACGCCTGTCTCGCAGCGCCTCCAAGTCAGCGCCAAGTGCGACACGCTGAAAGCCACCGGCATTTGCAAACACCACGCCGCCTGAGTCAAACGCCCCCCGCGCCTCCCCCTCACCTCTGCCCTCTCCGGAACGGCCCCATGCGCATCGTCATCACCGGAGGCACCGGTTTTCTCGGCACCCACACCGCAGCCTTGGTCGTCGCTTCCGGCCACGAGGTTGTCGTGGTGGACTCCAAACCCGCTGAAATTCCCGGCGCGAAATTTGTTCAAGCCAACCTGCTCGATCGCGAAGCCGCCCGCGCCTTTCTCCTCGGTGCCGATGCCGTCGTCCACCTCGGCAACCACAACAACGCCCGCTGCGCCGACGCCCGGACCGTGCTCACGGAAAACACCGCCATGAATGCAAACGTGTTTTACGCCGCCATCGAGCACGGCATCCGCCACGTCGTATTTGCTTCCTCGATACAAGCCATGTCGGGCGGCCCGCCGATGCCCGATCTTCGCTACCTGCGCCCCCCCGCCCGCCGCATGCCCGCCCTTCCCGTGGACGGCGACACCCCCGCGCACGCCGGCAACGCCTACGGCCTCAGCAAGATTTTCGGCGAACAACTCCTCGCCCAACTCGCACACCAGCACGAACTCCAGGCCATCGCCGTCCGCTTCCCCTGGCTTGCCGCCCCCACCCAAAACGTGAGCCTCTCCCTCGAACACGCCCTCGTGCACTATCGCGAGGTGGAACTCTTCTGTTGGCTCCGCGTCGAAGCCGCCGCCCGCCTCCTGCTCGCCTGCGTCACCAGCCCCCTGCCCGGCTTTCGCGTCTATCAGCCAACCGAACCTCTCCCACCCGACTGGCCCGACGCCGAAACCCTCGCCCGCGATTTCTTGGCCGATGCACCGCGCCGCCACCCCGGCCAACCCCTGACCTGCCTGGTGGACATCTCGCGAATCACCCTTGAAACCGGCTGGACGCCCTGACCGTTCGCCCTAGGCGTGCAGATATCTGCACGTAAGATTGACCAGATAACGGAGTCCGGCGGAGCCATGAAGAACAACGGACATTCTTCTCCGTTTTCTTATCTTGCCAGGCTCGAAAAACCTACGACCCAACGGACAGAAATGTCCGTTCTCCCTGATCCCTGGTCACCATCGCTGTCCGCATGCTCGTTTGCGCGACACCACGCTAACTGACATCACGCTATAGCAATTCAAATAGAGTGGTAGCCGTTGGCGGATGCGGCAGGGTTGCGG